>NZ_LDRK01000112.1 GCF_001477055.1 Leucobacter chromiiresistens | reverse complement strand
GTGGACCGGTCCAAATTGTATGGACAAAGTCGGTGCGGTGTCAACGGGCGCACCGCGCGCCCGTTGACACCGCACCGACTTTGTCCATACAATTTGGACCGGTCCACTCGGCGGCGAACCCTCGCGTACAACCGCCCCCGGGCCTCCACGACGACGATCGGTGCGCAGCACCACGAACACGAAGGCGGGGCTCATGCGGACACGGGAAGACGGCACCGTCGAGATCGGGGTGGGGCTCATCAGCGTCGGCTGGATGGGGCGACTGCACAGCCGCGCCTACGCGAACCTGCGCTACGCGTACCCCGACCTCGGCCTGCGCCTGCGCCTCGTGCACGCGGCGGATCCGGCGCCGGCGCGCGCCGACGAGGCCGTCGAGGTGCTCGGGTACGAGCGGGCTTCGGCAGACTACCGCGACGTGCTGCGCGATCCCGAGGTCGACGTCGTCTCGATCTGCGCCCCGAACTTCCTCCACGCCGAGATCGGCATCGCCGCCGCGCGCGCCGGGAAGCACTTCTGGATCGAGAAGCCCGTCGGCCGGGGCGAGCACGAGACCCGGGCGGTCGCCGAAGCTGCGGCGGAGGCCGGGGTGGTGAGCTCGATCGGGTTCAACTACCGCCACGCGCCGGCGATCGAGTACCTGCGCGAGCTCGTACTCGAGGGCCGGCTCGGCCGCATCACGAACGTGCGCGGCCAGATGTTCGCCGACTACTCGGCGGACCCCCGCGGCGCGCTCTCGTGGCGCTTCGTGCGGGAGCACGCGGGCACGGGCGTGCTCGGCGATCTCATGGGGCACCTGGTCGACCTGGTGCAGTACGCGATCGGGCCGATCGCGGAGGTCAGCGCGGTCACGTCGACGGTGTACACCGAGCGCCCCGAGCTGCCGATGGGCACGGGCACGCACTTCGCCGTGATCGAGAACGGCGACATGAAGGCGGTCGAGAACGAGGACTACGCGGGCATGCTGGTGCGCATCGCCGCGGGCGCTCCGGGCGCCCACGCGGTCGGCGCGCTCGAGGCCTCGCGCGTCTCGGTGGGGCCGCGCGCGAGTTACGGCATCGAGGTGTACGGCACGCACGGGTCGGCGCACTGGGATTTCGAGCGGATGAACGAGCTGCACCTCTCGGGCGGTCTCGGCGCCGAGAACCAGGGGTACACGCGAGTCATGGCGCGGCCGGGCATGGGCGACTTCGCCCGGTTCCAGCCCGGCGCCGGCACGTCGATGGGCTACGACGACCTCAAGGTCATCGAGGCCAAGAAGTTCGTGCAGGCGGTGCTCGGCCGCGAGGCGCTCAACGCGAACATCCAGGACGCGCTCTCCGCGGCGCAGGTGGTGGGCGCCGCCGAGCGCTCGGCCGAGACGCGCACCTGGCAGCCGAGCGCCCCGGTCGACGGGACGACGGCGGCCGGCGCCTGACCTCCGATCCTCCGCGCAGCACTCGCCCACCGCACGCCCCGCCCGCCGAACCACCGCATCCCCCGCGAGCACCGCTGCTCGCCCCGCACGACCGACGAAGGAGTCGCACATGGCACGCAGCGCGCGCATCGCAGCAGCCCCCATCAGCTGGGGCGTCATCGAGGTTCCCGACTGGGGGGTGCAGCTCGATCGCGAGCGCGTGCTCGCCGAGATGGCGTCGCTCGGGATCGCGGCGACGGAGTTCGGGCCCGAGGGGTTTCTGCCCGATGCACCCGCCGAGCGCGCATCGGCGCTCGCGGCGTTCGGGCTCAGCGCGGTCGGCGGGTTCTTCCCGGTCGTGCTGCACCGCGACGGGCAGGATCCGCTGCCCGCGGTCGAGCGCGAGCTCGAGGCGTACGCGGCCGCGGGCGCGTCGACGCTGGTGCTCTCCGCGGTCACCGGGGACGCGGGCTACGACGGGGAGGTCGAGCTGAGCGATGCGGAGTGGGCGACGCTGCTCGCGAATCTCGATCGTGCGCTCGTCGCGGCGGAGGCGGCGGGGGTCGTGGCGACGCTGCACCCGCATCTCGGCACCGTGGTGGAGACGCCGGAGGCCGTGGAGCGGGTGCTCGCGGGATCGCGCATCGGGCTCTGCCTCGACACGGGGCACTACACGCTCGGCGGCGGCGATCCGGTCGCGTTCGTGCGGCGGCACGCGCGCCGCATCGTGCACGCCCACATGAAGGATGTGAGCCTCGCGGTGGCCGCTCGGGTGCGCGCGGGCGAGATCGACTACCGCGAGGGGGTGCGGCAGGGCATGTACCGGCCGCTCGGCTCGGGCGACGCCCGCATCGGCGAGATCGTCGCCGCGCTGCAGGACGCGGGGTACGGGGGCTGGTACGTGCTCGAGCAGGACACGGTGATCGAGGGCGAGGCCGATGCCGCCGCTGCGCTCGAGCACGCGCGGCGCAGTGCCGCGCACCTGCGCGAGGCGCTCGGGGAGCGCGGGGGCGCTCCGGCATGAGCGCTCCGCTGCGCATCGGCGTGCTGGGCGCGTCGCGCATCGCCGATGCGGCGATCGTGGCGGCGTCGCGCGAGACGGGCGATGTGCGCGTCTCGGTGGCGGCGCGGGATCCCCATCGGGCGCGGCGCTACGCCGCCGACCGGGGGTTCGCGTCTGCGGCGGAGAGTTACGCGGCGCTCGTCGCCGACGACTCGCTCGATCTCGTCTACATCGGGCTGCCGAACGCCCTGCACGCGGAGTGGGCCGTGCGCGCGCTCGCAGCCGGACGCAACGTGCTCGTCGAGAAGCCCTTCGCGGCGAATCTCGCGGAGTTCGACGGCGTCGCGGCCGCGCTGGACCGCGCGCCGGGGTGGGCGTGGGAGGCGTTCCACTACGCCGACCATCCCGCGCTGCATCGGCTCGTCGACGTGGTGCGCGCGGGCGGGATCGGGGAGGTGCGGAGCATCGACGTGCACATGGACATGCCCGCGCCCCGCGCGGACGATCCGCGGTGGAGCTTCGAGCTGGCGGGCGGTGCGCTCATGGATCTCGGCTGCAATGCGCTGCACGCCCTGCTGCTGCTCGGCGATGAGCTCGCGGGGTCGGCGCTGCCCGACGTGGCGACCCCCGAGTTGGTGTCGGCGCTGGCGCAGCCGTGGGTGCACGACGAACGCGTCGACGCCCGGGTCGTCGCGGAACTCGTTCTGGGCGGGGTGCCGGCGCGGGTGCACACGAGCATGGTGAGCCCGGAGTGGAACTTCGGGTTGCGCGTGACGGGCACGCTGGGGGAGGCGGTGCTGCCGAACTTCGTGAAGCCCCAGGAGGACGGCCGTCTGATCGTACGGACGACGACCGGGGCGGGTGCGGAGGAGCGCGTCGAGGATGTCGGATCCGCTGCGTCGTACACGTACCAGCTGCGTCGCGTGCGGGATGCGGTGCGATCGGGGGAGCGCGCGACGGCGGGGCTCGAGCGGTCGCGGCGCACGATGGCGCTCATCGACGCGGTCTACGCGCGGGCGGGCCTCCCGCTGCGACCGGGCCGGCTCGCGACACCGCGCGCGTAGCGCGGGCGGGGGTGCTCGCGTCCCCCGCCCGCGCAGTGCGGATCGTTCGTGCGGCCGCCGACTCGTGCACGTGCGGGCGGCCGCGGCGGTCGGCTAGTGCGTGAGGGACTTCTGGGCGTCGCGGCGCTCGGAGCCCGCATCGGCGGAGTCGAGATCGGCGGAGTCGAGGTGCGCGGCCTGGCCCTCGACTGCGATCTTGCGCGGCTTCGCCTGCTCGCTGACCGGGATCACCACGCTGAGCACGCCGTTGTCGTAAGACGCCGAGATGCCCGCGATGTCGACGCCCTGGCCCACGCTGAACTGACGCAGGTAGGTGCCGGAGGGGCGCTCGCGCGTCAGCCACTTGGAGCCCTCGGCCACGTCGGCCGTGCGCTGCGCCCGGATGGTGAGGAGCTGGCCGTCGACATCGATATCGATCGAGCCGGGATCGACGCCCGGCAGGTCGGCGTTCAGCACGTACCGCTCGTGATCGCGCTGGAGGTCGACGGGCATCTGCCGGGGGCCGGAGCGGGCCTGCTGCAGCGCGGTGGCCGCCCATCGATCCATCTCGCTGAAGGGATCGAACGTCATTGCCATGATGGTTATCTCCTTCCAGTGAAACTTGAGTGGAGGTCACTCAATGTGCTGGTAGATTAGCACTCGGCACCTGAGAGTGCTAATAGAACGAGCTGCGAGAACTCTGGGATCCGCGCGACCTGCGCCGCGCGGGCCCGGGCCTGCGCTCACTCCGCTTCGAGCTCCGCGTCGAGCTCCGCGTCGAGCTCCGCTGCGAGCTGCGCGGCGAGCTGCAGCAGGCGGTGCTCTCCGCCCACGCGCCCGATGATCTGCACCCCCATGGCGTGCCCGGTCGGCAGCCGCAGCACCGGCACCGCGATCGCCGGCAGCCCCGAGACGTTCACCATCGAGGTGAACGGGGCCCACTCGCACTGCAGGCGGTAGTCGTCATCGGCGTCGAGCGACGTGAAGGCGCCGATGCGGGGCGGCAGCATCGTGAGCCCCGGCGTGAGCACGGCGTCGTAGGCGCCCCACTGCGCGCGCACGTCGGCGGCGAATGCGCGGAGGCGAGCGCCCGCGCGGGCGTGGGCGGCATCGCTCCGCGCGATGGCGCGAGTGCGGAAGGCGCGTGTGAGCGGCATGAGCCGCTCCTCGGCGCCCGAGGGAAGGGGGAGGCGGGACAGCCCGGCCGTCCACGAGGTGGTGAAGGCGTCGGGGTAGCCGGGGTCGTAGACGAAGTCGGCCGCTTCGAGGCGGTGGCCGCGTCGGGCGAGGCGGTCGCGCGCCGTCTCCGCAGCGCGGCGCGCCTCGACGCCGATCGCGATCGGGTATGCGGAGGCGAACGGCGACGCCTCGGTGCAGGCGATGCGCAGCCCGGTCAGGGAGTCGGCCGCGCGCACCGCAGCGAGCGCGGGCTCGGCGGCGGCCCCGCGCTGCGCGTCGTAGAGCATCGCGGCATCGGCGGCGCTCCGCGCGAGGGGGCCGCTCACGGTGAGGCGCGGTGCGCCGAACTCGTCGTGCACGGAGGGCGTCGCCGCGCTTCCGAAGTCGCCGGGAACGGCTCCGAGGCCCGGTTTCAGGCCGACCAGGCCGCACGCGAGGGCGGGGATGCGGATCGATCCGCCGCCGTCCGTGCCCGGCCCCACGGGAATCAGGTCGGCGGCGATCGCGGCCGCACTGCCGCCGGAGGAGCCGCCCGGGGTGCGGGTCGGGTCGAGCGGGTTGCGGGCGGGCGGAGCGATCGCGTTCTCCGAGTACCCCGTGAGACCCAGTTCGGGCACCTGGGTCTTGCCGAGGGGGATCGCACCCGCGGCTCGGAGCACGGCGACGCCGGGCGCGTCGTTCGCGGCGACGGGGTGGCGCAGCGCCGCGCTGCCACGGGTCGTCGCAGCCCCGGCCACCTCCACGAGATCCTTGACGGCGGTCGGGAGGCCGTGGAGCCGGGGCAGGCTCCCGCGCTCGGAGCGGGGCGTTGCTGCGAATCGTGCGTCGGCGGCCGCGGCGGCGGCGCGCGCGTGCTCGGCCGTGACGGTGAGGAACGCACCGAGCTCGGCGCGATCCTCGATGCGGGCGAGGAAGTGCTCGACGGCCTCGCGGGCCGAGATCTCCCCGCCTCGCAGCGCGTCGCGCCACGCGATCGCGGTCTCGGGCGCGCCCGCTGCTGTCATCGCTCCAGCTTACGAGCGCTCCGCGCGCAGGTGTATAGTGATACTCGTTCTCATTAGAAAGTGTGCCATGACTCCTCACCCCCGCGCCCCGAAAACCGCCGCCCTCGCCGGCGCCGCCCTCGCGTCACTGCTCGCGCTCACCGCGTGCAGCGGCGGCGCATCCGCCGACCCGGGCGGGGGCGCCGGCGCACTCAAGGTCGTGGCGACCACCACGCAGCTCACCGACTTCGCGAGCGAGGTCGGCGGCGACGACATCGAGCTCACCGGCCTCCTGTCGCCGAACGCCTCGGCGCACCACTTCGACCCGAGCCCCGCCGACCTGCTGGCGCTCGGCGAGGCCGACGTGCTGATCGTCAACGGCGCCGACCTGGAGACCTTCGTCGACGACGCCGTCGACGCCTCGGGCTTCGCCGGCACCATCATCACGGCGGCCGACGGCATCGACCTCGACGAGGCGAAGCACATCACCGCCGAGGGCGGCGAGGCCGGGAGCCACGACCATGAGCACGCCGACGAGGCAGACCACGATCACGATCACGCGGACGAGGCCGAGCACGCCGACGAGACCCACGCGGAGGACGCGCACGCGGACGAGGCCGAGCACGCCGACGAGGCCCACACGGAGGACGCGCACGCCGAGGAGGAGCACGCCGAGCACGATCATGATCACGGCGACCTGAACCCCCACATCTGGACCTCGCCGAAGAACGCCATCGGCATGGTCGCGGAGATCGCCGACGGCCTCGCGACCGCGGACGCCGAGCACGCGGACGGCTACGAGCAGCGCGCCGACGACTACACCGAGCGCCTGCAGCAGCTCGACACCTGGGTCGCGGCCCAGTTCGAGCGCGTGCCGGCCGAGGAGCGGGTGCTCGTGAGCGGCCACGACTCGCTGCGGTACTACCTGCACGACTACGGCATCGAGTTCGTCGGGTCGATCCTGCCCAGCTTCGAGGACAACGCGGAGCCGAGCGCCGCCGACATCGATGCGCTCGTCGCGGCGATCCAGGAGCGCGGCGTGAAGGCCGTGTTCGTCGAGTCGTCGATGAGCCCGAAGCTCGCGCAGACCATCGCCGACGAGGCGGGCGTCGAGGTCGTCGACTCCGAGAATCTGTACGCCGATTCGCTCGGCGCCCCCGACAGCGACGGCGCCACCTACATCGGCGCGACGGTGCACAACACCGCGCTCATTCTCGACGCCTGGGGCGCGCAGGTCGACGCGGTGCCCGATAGTCTGCAGGGATGACCGCCGCACGCGACGCAGCAGCACCCGACGCCCGCGATGCGCAGCAGTGCGCGGCCCCGAGCGCGATCGAGGCCCGGGGCACCGCTCCCGGCGGCTCCGCGCACGGCCCCGGCTCGGATGACGCAGCGCTCGTGCTCGACGACGCGGCCTTCGGATACGACGGCACCGCCCGCGTCGAGCACCTGTCGCTGACCGTGCCGGCGGGCGCGGCCGTCGCGCTGATCGGACCGAACGGGTCGGGCAAGTCGACGCTCCTGCGCGGCATCCTCGGTCTCGCCGAGCTCACGGCCGGCTCGATACGGGTGCTCGGGGAGGCGCCGGATCGCGCCCGCCGACGCATCGGCTCCCTCCCGCAGGCCGACACCCGCGATGCCGAGCTGCCCATCACCCTCCGCCAGGTCGTGACCATGGGTCTGTACCGCTCGCGCGGCGCGCTCCGCCCCATCGGACGGCTCGGCCGGGAGGCCGTGGCGCAGGCGCTCGAGCGGGTCGGCCTCTCGGGGTGGGCCTCCCGCCGCTTCGGCGAGCTCTCGGGCGGTCAGCAGCAGCGCGGCATCCTCGCGCGGGCGCTCGTCTCCGATCCGCAGCTGCTGCTCCTCGACGAGCCGTTCAACGGGCTCGACCGCGAGAATCGCGACGTGCTGCTGCGCCTCGTGCGCGAGCTGCGCGCCGAGGGCCGCACCATCATCGTCTCGACCCACGACCTCGAGATCGCGCAGGAGGCGTGCTCGCACGCCCTGCTGCTCGCGAGCGGCCACCACCCCCAGCAGCCGGGGCACCCCGCCGCGTTCGGGTCCGTCGACGCCGCGCTCACGCTGGACGCCGTGCAGCACGCCTTCCAGGACACGACCGTCGAGCTCGACCACCACACGGTGACCACGACGCGGGAGACGGAGTGACGCCGGCGGCGCTCACACCCGCGCTCCACCTGATGCAGGCGGGACCGCTCGAGATCTTCGCGCTGCCGTTCATGTGGCGCGCGCTGCTCACCGTCGCGATCCTCGCCGTCGCGGCCGGCGTGGTCGGCCTGTTCATCAGCTTCCGCGAGCTCGAGTTCGTGAGCGACGGGCTCGTGCACTCCGTGTTCCCCGGCCTCGTCGCCGGCTCTCTGATCGGCGGATCCGCGGGCCTGCTGCCGGGGGCGCTCGTCGCGGCGGTCCTCGCCGCCGTGCTCTTCACCGTCATCGAGCACCGCGGCGGCGTCGGAGCGGACGCCGCCATCGCGGTCGTGCTCACCGGGCTCTTCAGCCTGGGAGTGGTGCTCGTGTCGCGGCAGGAGGGCTACGTATCCGAGCTCACCGAGCTGCTCTTCGGACGCCTGCTGACGGTGACCGAGGCGCAGCTCTGGCAGATCCTGCTCGTCGCCGTCGTCGCGATCGCGATCGTGGCCTGCACCTGGCGGGCGCAGATCTTCCGCTCCTTCGACGCCGCAGGCGCGGAGGCCGCCGGCTTCCGGGTGCTGCGCGCCGACCTCGCCCTCGCGGTCGCGGTCGCCCTGCTCGTCGTGGCGGGCGTGCAGGCGCTCGGCGTGCTCATGGTGATCGCACTGCTCACCGTGCCGATGGCCGCGTCCCGGCTGCTCACCCGAGGCTTCGCTCTGCTCATCCCCGTCGCCGTGCTGCTGCCGCTCGCCGCGGGCATCGCCGGGCTGTGGATCTCGTTCGCCTGGTCGACGTCGCTCGGCGCGACCGTGTCGCCCGGTGCGGTCGTCGTCCTGCTGCTCGTCGGCGGATACGTGATCGCCGCGCTCCTGCGCGTAGCCGCGACGGCGGTGCGGCGGCAGCGGGGGCGCGCGCCGCGTCGCGATCGCGAGGCGCGGAGCGAGCGCTCGGCGCGGAGCGGCCGCTCCGACGCGCTCGAGCAGGGCGTCGCATGAGCTACTTCGCCCTCGCCGCCCTCGAGCTCGCGCTGCTCGGCGCGCTCTCGGGTGTCGCCGGCACCCTCATCGTGCTGCGGCGGCGCTCGTTCTTCGCCGTGGCCCTCAGTCACGCCACGTTCCCCGGCGGCGTCGTGTTCGCCCTGCTCGGCTGGAACCTGCTCATCGGGCAGGCGCTCTTCGCCGTGGTGCTCGTGCTCGCGATGACGCTGCTCGCGCGCATCCCCGGGCAGGGGCGGCAGGTGACGAGCGGCGTCGTGCTCTCGTTCGGGTTCGCCCTCGGCACCCTGCTCGCCGCCCTGAACCCCGGTCTCGGTGTTCCCGTGGAGGCGCTGCTCGTCGGATCCCCGCTCGGGGTGAGCGCAGCCGACGTGGCCGCCACCGCGGCGGTGCTCGTCGGGGCGCTCCTGCTCGCCGCCGTGTTCGGCCGGCGCATCCTCTTCCACACCTTCGACCCGGTCGGCTTCGCGGCCGCCGGGTTCCGCACCTGGCCGATCGAGCTCGTGGTGACCGGGATCATCGCCGCCTCGGTGGTGGTCGCGATGCCCGCCGTGGGCGCGATCCTCGGCGTCGCCGTGCTCATCGCGCCGGCCGCGGCCGCCCGGGTGCTCACGCGGCGTCTCGAGTGGATTCCGGTGATCTCCGCCGCGATCGGCATCGCCGGGGGCCTCATCGGGCTGTGGGCGTCGCGCGAGTTCTCGTTCGCGGCCGGCGGCGCCGTGGGGCTCGTGCTCACCGCGATCTTCCTCGTCTCCGCCCTCTTCCGGCCGCGCAAGGTGTCAGCTCGGTAACGATTCCGATCCGCGCCCGGGCGTGCGGATGCGACGCTCGGCGCTTCCGTGCGCTGCTCGAGACGTTCTCGCGGGGGATCAGGAGTTTTGAGACACCCTAGCCAGCTTTGTGGAAGCTGCACAAGTCCTCGCACGCGGCGCCCCGGTGTTTGTACGATCGCAGCATGGGAGACACGACAGCGGTCAGAGTGGTCCGCGACGATCGAGAGCCACTCGTCATCATCGATGCGGTGAACAAGCACTACGGCGACCTGCACGTGCTGAACGACATCAACACGCAGGTGGGGCGCGGCGAAGTCGTCGTGGTGCTGGGGCCGTCGGGATCGGGCAAGTCGACGCTCTGCCGGGCGATCAACCGCCTGGAGACCATCGACTCGGGCACGATCTCGATCGACGGGCAGCCGCTTCCCGAGGAGGGGAAGGGCCTCGCGACGCTCAGAGCCGACGTCGGGATGGTCTTCCAGCAGTTCAACCTGTTCGCCCACAAGACGATCCTGCAGAACGTCACGCTCGGGCCGATGAAGGTGCGCGGGCTCTCGCGGAAGGAGGCGGAGAAGAAGGCGATGGCGCTGCTCGACCGCGTCGGCATCGCGAACCAGGCGCACAAGCTGCCCTCGCAGCTCTCGGGCGGGCAGCAGCAGCGCGTCGCCATCGCGCGCTCGCTCGCGATGGACCCGAAGCTGATCCTGCTCGACGAACCCACCTCGGCGCTCGATCCCGAGATGATCAACGAGGTGCTCGACGTCATGATCGGGCTCGCGAACGACGGCATGACGATGGTCGTGGTGACCCACGAGATGGGGTTCGCACGGCGCGCCGCGGATCGCATCATCTTCATGGCCGACGGCCAGATCGTCGAAGAGGCGACCCCCGAGCAGTTCTTCACCGACCCGCAGACCTCCCGCTCCCAGGACTTCCTGTCGAAGATCCTGGGCCACTGACCCCGACCACCACTCCGGTCGACCGGGCCTCGGCGCAACCATCCGCCACGGGCTCACCCCACTCACCGAAGAGAAAGCAGACACCATGCGAATCGCACAGTACGCAGCCGTGCTCGCCGCAACCGGACTCCTCGCCCTGACCGCATGCGCGTCGGGCTCGCCCAACGACGCCGGCGAGGAGTCGTCGGCCCCCGCGCCCGCCGAGGATGTGACGTTCGACGAGGGCACGACGATGGCGAAGCTCAACGAAGCCGGCAAGATCACCATCGGCACGAAGTACGATCAGCCGCTCTTCGGCCTGATGAACCCGACCACGAACTCGCCCGAGGGCTTCGACGTCGAGATCGGCAAGATCATCGCCGCGAAGCTCGGCCTCTCCGAGGATCAGATCGAGTGGAAGGAAGCGGTCTCGGCGAACCGCGAGCCCTTCATCGAGAACAACGAGGTCGACCTCGTGATCGCCACCTACACCATCAACGATGACCGCAAGCAGGTCATCGACTTCGGCGGCCCCTACTACATCGCCGGTCAGGATCTCCTCGTGCTGTCGGGCAACCCCGACGGCATCACGGGCATCGACGACGTCAAGGGTCAGAAGGTCTGCTCGGTCACCGGCTCGACGTCCGAGGAGAACCTCAAGGAGGCCGGCGTCGACGTGCTCGCCACCGACACCTACTCGAACTGCCTCGAGCCGCTCCGCTCGGGCGAGGTGGTGGCCGTCTCGACCGACAACGTGATCCTCGCAGGCCTCGCCGACCAGAACGAGGGGGAGTTCGAGGTCGTCGAGAACCCGTTCACCGAGGAGCCCTACGGCATCGGCCTCATGAAGGGCGACGACGAGTTCCGCTCCTTCGTCAACGACACGCTCGAGGAGTCCTTCGACAACGGCGACTGGGCGGCCGCCTGGGAGAAGACCGCCGGCAAGGTGCTGGAGACTCCGGAGCCCCCGACCGTCGATCGCTACTGATCGGCCGCGGTTCCCACCGCTCCACCCGCACGTTGCCATTGAGCTGACCCTGAGGCGGCGCACGCCGCCTCAGGGATCCGCCCCGAAGAAGGGATCCCGTTCGTGGATGTCCTACTCGCGAACGCCGACGACATTCTCGCCGGCTTCCTGACGACGCTGCAGCTGCTGCTGTTCGGCGGACTCGGCGCGCTCCTGATCGGCCTCCTGGTGGCCGTGATGCGCATCTGCCCCGTCGCCTCGCTGCGCGGATTCGCGACGGCGTACACCGAGCTGATCCGCAACATCCCGCTCACGCTGCTGCTGCTGTTCATGGTGTTCGTGCTGCCGCTGATCGTGCCCGACAAGCCGCCCTACGTGGTGCTCGCCTCCGTCGGCCTCGCCGTCTACACGTCGCCGTTCGTCGCCGAGGCGCTGCGCAGCGGCATCAACGGCGTGCCCGTCGGGCAGGCGGAGGCGGCGCGCTCCATCGGCCTCGGCTTCGGCCAGACGCTGTCGCTGATCGTGCTGCCGCAGGCGATGCGCATGGTCGTGCCGCCGCTCATCAACGTCTTCATCGCGCTGACGAAGAACACCTCCGTCGCGGGCGGCTTCTTCGTGGTGGAGCTCTTCGCCACGGCGCGGCAGCTCACGAACAACAACGGGCAGGCGGTGATCCCGATCCTCGTCGGGGTGGCCTGCTTCTACCTCTTGATAACCATTCCGCTCGGCCTCATCGCCGGGCAGATCGAGAAGAAGGTGCGGGTGCTGCGATGAGTACGGCGACGGTTCTCTACGACGCCCCGGGCCCACGGGCGCGGCGGCGATCGCGCATCATCTCGGTCGTCGGCGTGATCGCGCTCGCCGCACTGCTCGGCTGGGTCGTGTGGCGCCTGGCGCAGCCGCAGATCTCCGTCAACGGCAACGAGAACCCCGGCATGTTCGACCCGTCGCGCTGGGACGTGCTGGCGTACGGGGAGGTCTGGCAGTTCATCGGGCGGGGCGTGCTGAACACGCTGCGCGCCGCGGCGGTCGCGATGGTCGGCGCCGTGCTGCTCGGCATGGTCTTCGCGTTCGGCCGACTCGCGACGAATCCCTTCATCCGCATCCCGACGACCGTGCTGCTCGAGTTCTTCCGCGGCATGCCCGTGCTGCTCATGATGCTCTTCATCCTGCTCGTCGCATCGACCGGCGCATTCGGCGCGGTCGTCATCGCGCTCATCGTCTACAACGGCGCCATCATCGGCGAGGCGCTGCGAGCGGGCATCGTCGCCCTGAACAAGGGGCAGCGCGAAGCCGGTCTCTCGATCGGGCTCACCCCGGTGCGCACGCGACTGCTCATCGAGTTCCCGCAGGCGTTCACGCAGATGCTCCCCATCATCATCGCCCAGCTCGTCGTGCTGCTGAAGGACACGTCGCTCGGCTACATCGTCGCGTACTCCGAGCTCGCGTCGACCGTGAAGCAGGCCTCGACGTTCTACGGCAACCGCTACCTCTTCACCTTCTGGGTCGTCGCCGTCGTCATCTACCTCGCCATCAACCTGTCGGTCTCGTGGCTCGGACGCCGGGCCGGCCGCCTGGCGGCGATGCGCAGCGGCAAGCCCCTCTCGGCGGCGAAGGCGCCCGCGGTGGCGGCCGCGATCGGCGGAGAGGTGGGCACCGGGCTCGCCGCCGGGGAAGGCGATCCCGGCTCCGGCGGCGGAGCGCGCGGCCCCGGTTCGGGCGGGCGGTCGCGCTGACGGCCCGGAGGCCGGTCGCTCCGCGCGGGCCCGAGCGGCAGTACGTCGACCCCGCCTCGGGGGAGCGGATCCCGCTCGAACCGGGGCGCTGGCGCTCGGGCACGGGCGGCCCGATGCTCCTGGAGCCGGGGCGCGGGATCACCCGAGCCGACCTCGAGCCCGGCGCTCCCGGTCTGTGGCGCTACCGCGCAGCATTCGCCGGCGAGATCGCCGCGCCGGTGGTGCTCGGCGAGGGGCGCACGCCGCTCGTGGCGGGGGAGTGGGGCGGTGCGCGGCCGCTCTGGAAGCTCGAGTGGTGCTCGCCGACCGGCAGTTTCAAGGATCGCGGCGCGAGCGTGATGCTCTCCCTGCTGCGGCAGCAGGGCGCCCGGGCGG
>NZ_LDRK01000111.1 GCF_001477055.1 Leucobacter chromiiresistens | reverse complement strand
GCGCGGAGCGGAGCGGGGCCGCGCTACGCGGCGATGCGGCGCAGCGCGACCGCCAGGTGCAGGGCGGCCTCCGCGGCCTCGCG
Source organism: Leucobacter chromiiresistens (assembly GCF_001477055.1). Lineage (GTDB taxonomy): Bacteria > Actinomycetota > Actinomycetes > Actinomycetales > Microbacteriaceae > Leucobacter > Leucobacter chromiiresistens_A. Next base: position 1,956 of record NZ_LDRK01000111.1, on the reverse strand, counting down.
GCCCTTCGACTCCGGAGCGCCCGGCCGGCCGGAGCGGTCGAGGGCCTGCTGCTCCGTGTCGGTGGTGAGCACGCCGAACCCGATCGGCTTGCCGGCGTCGAGCTGCACCCGCGTCAGCCCGTCGGTCACCGCCGAGCTGATGTACTCGAAGTGGGGCGTGCCGCCGCGGATCACGATGCCGAGGCACACCGCGGCGTCGAACCCGCCGCCGCCCGATTCGCGCGGTGCGAGCGCCGTCTGCGCCGCGAGCGGCAGCTCGAACCCGCCCGCCACGGTGAAGGTCTCGTGCTCGGCTCCGGCGGCCGAGATCGACTGCTGGGCGCCCGCGACGAGGTGCTCCATGATCTCGGCGTGCCAGCTGCCGGCGATGATGGCGACGCGCAATCCGCTGGCGTCGACGGTGAGATCCGGGGCTCCGGCTCCGCTCATGATGTGCTCCTTCGAGTGTGTGGCGTGGGATGTGTGACCGTGCGTGGGGTCGTGCGGGCCCGGTGCGGGGTCCGGATCGCGGGGCGCCTACCGGCTGCCGCGCACGTCGTCGGGCAGCTGATGCCCCATGCGGTCGCGCTTCGCGGCGAGGTAGGCGAGGTTCTCCTCGGTGACCCCGACGAGCAGGGGCACGCGCTCCGTCACGGTGATGCCGTGCGCCTCGAGCTGCTCCACCTTCTCGGGGTTGTTGGTGAGCAGCCGCACGCGGGTGATGCCGAGGTCGGCGAGGATCTCGGCGGCCGCCGTGTAGTCGCGCGCATCGGCGGGGAAGCCGAGCTGCAGGTTGGCGTCGAGCGTGTCGACGCCCTGCTCCTGCAGCTGGTAGGCGCGCAGCTTGTTGGCGAGGCCGATGCCGCGGCCCTCCTGCCCGCGCAGGTAGACGACGACGCCGCCGGCCTCGTGCACGCGATCGAGCGCCGCATCGAGCTGCGGCCCGCACTCGCACTTCAACGAGCCGAACGCCTCGCCGGTGATGCATTCGGAGTGGACGCGAACGAGCGCCTCGCCCGCGGGGAGCGATCCGTCGGGCAGCGGTGCGACGAGTGCGAGGTGGTCGACGCCGGCGCGCCGGTCGCGGTACGCCATGGCGCGGAACGCACCGTGCTCGGTCGGCAGCAGGGTGTCGGCGCGCAGGCTCACGCCGCGGCGCTGCTGCTGGCCGGAGGGCGCACCCTCGGGGTCGTGCGCGTCGAGGTACGCGATGAGCTGCTCGATGGTGATGACCGGCACGTTCTCGCGGGCGCCGAGCACGATGAGCTCGGGCAGGCGCATCATCTCGCCGTCGTCTGCGACGATCTCGGCGATGGCCGCCACGGGGCGCAGACCGGCGAGCCGCATGAGCTCGACGCCCGCCTCGGTGTGTCCGTCGCGGGCGCGCACGCCGCCGTCGACGGCGCGCAGCGGCAGCACGTGGCCCGGGCGGCGCACGTCGGTCGGCTGCGCATCGGGGTTCGCGAGCGCGCGCAGGGTCGTCGCCCGGTCGCTCGCACTGATGCCCGTCGTCACGCCGTGCGCGGCGTCGACCGTGACCGTGTAGGCGGTGGCGCGCACGTCCTCGTTGCGCGACACCATCATCGGCAGGTCGAGCTCGTCGGCGATCGCGTTCGTCATCGGAGCGCACAGCAGGCCCGACGACCAGCGCACCGTCCAGGCGATCCACTCGGGGCTCGCGAGCTCCGCCGAGATGATGATGTCGCCCTCGTTCTCGCGATCCTCGTTGTCGGCGACGATCACCGGCCGGCCGGCCCGGATCGCCTCGATCGCCTCCTCGATCGTCGCGATGCCGGGCGTGCGCGGGGCGGCGGGGGAGTCGGCGGCGGAATCGATGGTGCTCATGCGCGGTGTCCTTCGGTGTTCGGGTGTGCTGAAGCGTCGGCGTTCGAGTCGGCGTCGGCGTCGTCGGCGCCCGCGCCCGCAGCGACCGGGCCCGTGACGCCGAGGCGCAGCATGCGGGCGACGTGGCGGGCG
>NZ_LDRK01000110.1 GCF_001477055.1 Leucobacter chromiiresistens | reverse complement strand
CTCTCATCCGCCGAGACCGAGGGTTCGCGCCGAGACGGAGGGTATTCGCGCCGAGTATTCCCTCGCGCTCGAGGGGAACCCTCGGTCTCGGCGAGATGAGAGCGCGCGGGCGGGGGCGCCAGGATGGGAGCGCGCGGGCGGGGCCGAACGGTGGAACCCCCGCCCGGCGCGCCGAGCCGCCGCTACTGCAGTGCTGAGGTGAGGCGCGCGAGGCCGTCGAGCAGCTGCGCGGGCAGCGACTGCTGCTCCCACTCCTCGAGGGTCAGCTCGCGCGAGTTCTCGCGGTAGTAGTCGGTGACCTCATCGAGGTCGCGCACGAACTCCGCGCCGTGCACCACCATCGAGATCTCCATGTTCAGGCCGAACGAGCGCTGATCCATGTTCGACGACCCGACGACCGCGACCTCCTCGTCGACGGTGAAATGCTTGGAGTGCAGAATGTACGGCGGGCGGAACATCATGATGCGCACGCCGGCGCGCAGCAGCTCCTCGTAGTACGAGCGCTGGGCGTGGTACACCATCGCCTGGTCGCCGACCTCGGAGACGAAGAGCTCCACCTCGACGCCGCGCGCCGTCGCGGCCCGCACCGCGTTCATGATCGAGCCGTCGGGCACGAAGTAGGGGCTCGTGATGCTGATGCGCCGCTGCGCGGAGTACATCAGGGCGACGAACACCTGCAGGTTGTTCTCTCCCGCGTACCCGGGCCCGCTCGGCACGATCTGGCAGTCGAGGTCGCCCGGCTGATCGACGGTGAACGCCTCCTCGGTGAGGTTCGTGAGGTACTCGCCCGTCTCCAGATACCAGTCCCCCTGGAACACGGCCTCGAGCCCGAGCACGATGGGGCCCTCGACCCGCACCATGAGGTCCTTCCAGTGCAGCCCGCGGCGCCGATTCGAGCGCTTGTTGTACGACGAATCGACGAGGTTCTGCGACCCCATGAACCCGACGGCGCCGTCGACCACGACGATCTTGCGGTGGTTGCGCAGGTCGGGGCGCTGGTACTCACCGCGCCACGGACGCACGGGCAGCATGTACGACCACTGGGCGCCGATCTCGGTGAGGCTCTGCGCCGTGCGCTTCGACCCCGGGTTGCGCACGGCCGAGATGTGGTCGAGCAGCACGCGCACGGTCACCCCGCGGGCCACCGCCTCGCGCATGGCCGCGAACACGTCATCGGTCGAGGCGTCGTGCACGAGGATGTAGAACTCGACGTGCACGTACTCCTGCGCGCCGCGGATCGCCTCGGCGATGCGGGCGAACGACTCCTCGTAGTCGATGCAGATGGACGCCGTGTTGCCCTGCAGCATGGGCTGCGCGCCGAGCTCTCTGCCGAGTTTCACGACGCTGTCGAGGCCGGGGAGCAGACGCTCGGGCGGCGTGATGAGATCCGCCTCCTCCTGGTCGGCGATCTGCGCGACGAAGTGGTTGATCGCGTCCTGCTTCCGCTCGCGCGAGCGCGGGAGCCGCTTGCTGCCGATGATGAGGAAGAGCAGGAGGCCGGGAACCGGCAGCGCGAAGATGGCGATGAGCCACGCCATTCCGGCCGTCGGGCGGCGGTTGCGGGGAACGACGAAGAGGGCGACGATGCGGATCAGGTTGTCGACGACGAGCACGAACCAGGCCCATACGACGGGCCAGTTGACCCCGAGCCAGTCGAAACTCATCCGGCTCCCTCCGTCACCTCAGCGCGCTGAGCGCGCAGGTGCGCGCACCTCAACTGTAGCGGGGTTCGCGCGGCGCTCAGGCGTCGTCGCGCGCCGGGAGCCCCGCCTTGGCGCGCTCCTCGGCCTCGATGCGCTGGTACGCCCGGCGCTCGGTGCGGTCGGCCCGGAGGATGAGTCGCAGCACGAGCCAGAAGAAGATGCCGATCAGCACCGTCGGCGTCAACGACCAGACCGCGTTCAGCCACCAGTTATCCATAATGCCCCCAGTGTACCTGCGCTCTCCGGGCGAACCCGGGGAGCGCGAACCTCGACTACTTGACGAGCGGGAAGAGGATCGTCTCGCGGATCCCGAGCCCCGTGAGCGCCATGAGCAGGCGATCCATGCCCATGCCCATACCGCCCGACGGCGGCATGCCGTGCTCGAGCGCGCGCAGGAACTCCTCGTCGATCGGCATCGCCTCGTCGTCGCCGCGCGCGGCCTCCGCGGCCTGCTGCACGAAGCGCTCGCGCTGCACGACGGGGTCGACGAGCTCGGAGTACCCGGTCGCGAGTTCGAAGCCGCGCACGTACAGGTCCCACTTCTCCACGACGCCAGGAATCGAGCGGTGGTGACGCGTGAGCGGGCTCGTCTCGACCGGGAAGTCCATGACGAACGTGGGGCGCGTGAGGCCGCCCTTCACGAAGTGCTCCCACAGCTCCTCGACGAGCTTGCCGTGATTCGGGAGGTGCACCTCCACGCCCTCCGCGTCGGCGATCGCCTGCAGATCCGCGACGCTCGTCTCGGGGCTGATCTCGCGTCCGACGGCTTCGGAGAGCGTGCCGTACATCGAGATGCGCTCCCAGTCGCCGCCGAGGTCGAAGAGCGAGCCGTCGGCCCACTGCACCACGTGCGTGCCCTCGCGCTCGGTGCCGACGTTCGCCGCGAGCGCGGCGTTCTGGATGAGCAGCTGCGTGAGGTCGGCGATGCCGTGGTAGTCGGAGTACGCCTCGTAGGCCTCGAGCATCGCGAACTCGGGGCTGTGCGTCGAATCGGCGCCCTCGTTGCGGAAGTTGCGGTTGATCTCGAAGACGCGCTCGAGGCCGCCCACGGCGGCGCGCTTCAGGTAGAGCTCCGGCGCGATGCGCAGATACAGCTCGGTGTCGAAGGCGTTCGAGTGGGTGACGAACGGGCGCGCCGACGCCCCGCCGTGCATCGTCTGGAGCATCGGGGTCTCGACCTCGATGAAGTCGCGATCGGCGAACGTCTGCCGCAGGCTGGCCATGGTGCGGGCGCGGGTGACGACGTTGATGCGCGCCTGCTCGCGCTGGATCAGGTCGAGGTAGCGCTGGCGGATGCGCGTCTCCTCGTTGAGCTCCGCGTACATGTTGGGGAGCGGTGCGATCGCCTTTGCCGCGATCGTCCACTCGCGCACCATGATGGAGAGCTCGCCGCGGCGGCTGGAGATCACCTCGCCGCTCACGAACAGGTGGTCGCCGAGGTCGGTGAGCTCCTTGTAGCGGGCGAGCGACTCCGCGCCGACCTCGGCGAGGCTCACCATCGCCTGGATGCGGGTGCCGTCGCCCGCCTGCAGCGACGCAAAGCACAGCTTGCCCGTGTTCCGCTGGAACACGATGCGCCCCGCGACGCCGACGATGTCGCCCGATGCCGTATCCGGGGTCTCCTCCAGATGCCCGTACGCGGCGCGCACGGCGGGGATCGTCGTGGTGATCGGGAGGGCGACCGGGTACGCGCCGCCCCCGAGGTCCGCGTCGGCGTTCAGCCGGTCGCGCTTCTCGAGTCGCACCCGCTTCTGCTCGAAGATCTCTTCGGCGGTCGCCTCGGGGGCGCTCTCTGCGGGTGCTGCGGTCTGCTCGCTCATGGGGGCGGGATCCTCCGGATCGTGTCGGCGTACCGACCCATCCTAGCTTCCGCCGGCGGCGACGCGTGCGGCGGGCGCGCCCCGGCTCAGGCGTCGGGATCGGCCTCCCCCGCGATCAGCTCCTCCTCGACGGCGGCGCGCACGATCCCGCCGACGACGCGTTCGGGGCGGTCGACGCCGAGCGCCCGCATGGCGTCGATGCTCTGCCGCACGATCGCGCGGGAGAACTCGCCGGCGGCGCCCACCGCTTCGGCGTAGGCCGCGCGATCCTGCTCGGCGACGATCACGGGCTCCGCGCCCATCTCCACGGCGAGCGCCTGACCGATGGGCAGCACGGGTGCGGGGGCGGTGACCGCCACGGTCGCCTCGGCGAGCCGGGTGAGATCGAGACTCGTTCCGGTGAAGACCATCGCCGGGTGGAGCGCCAGCGGAATGACGCCGACCGCGAGCGCCGGCGCGAACACGCCGTATCCGTGCTCGGGCGAGGTGTGGATCGCCAGCTGCCCGGGCTGCCACGCGCCGGTCGCGGCGAGTCCCCCGACCAGGTCGGGCAGTTCGCCGCCGGGCACCGCGAACAGCACGAGCTCGGACCGCCGCACCACCTCCGCCACGTCGAGCACCGGCACGCCGGGGAGCATGGCTGCGGCGCGCTCCCGGCTCTCGTCGCTCAGGGCCGTGATGCCGACGATCGCGTGCCCGGCGCCCGCGAGCGCACGCGCGAGCACGGGGCCGACGCGACCCGATCCGACGACGCCGATGCCGAGCCTGGATGCCGCAGCACCACCGGCCCCACCCGCGCCTCCGCCCGCGTTCACGCGCCGGGCACCCGGTCGTCGGCCGCTGACGGATCCGCGCCCGCCGCGCCGGCCGGGTCCGCCGTCGGCTGTGCGCCGGGCACCGCGGTGCGCGCGTCGAGAATGCGCTGCGCCTCCGCGCCCTGCACCCGCAGAATCAGCGCCGCGAGCGCGTCGAAGACCTCGCGTGCGGTGCCGAGCTCCAGCCCGCGCATCTCCATGCGCACGGGCCCGAGCACGGTGTGCGCGGAGATCGACGCGAGCCCGAGCATGCGGTGCACGAGCGGGCGCCGCAACTGGATCGACTGCGCCCGCACGATGGGCATGATCGACAGCGACCGCGTCAGCACGCCGCGGCGGATGCGCAGCGTCGCGTCGTCACCGCCCGTGTCGGCGAGGGCGAGACCCGCGCGGCGGCGACCCCAGAGCAGTACGGCGCCCGAGCGGCGCCCGCCGCGCACGTACCCCGCGGCGGGCCCGATGAGCCCGTCGCGCAGCGTCTCGATCTCGTCGGCCTCGTCGCCCGTTCCGGGCAGCAGCGTCTCGATCACGCGGAGCACGTCATGCTCTCGCCCGACGGGCAGCACGACGTTCTGCGTAGCGTTCTGTCCGCCCTGCGCCACCGAGTGCCCGGCCGTCGTGATGCGCACCTTCCACCAGCCGAGCGGTCGCCAGAGCAGCGGCTGGCGCGCCTCGACGGCGTGGATGCGCCCGAACGGAATCGACTCCGTGATCGTCGACGTCAGCCCCGAGCCGGTGCGCACGGCGTCGTCAGTGCGCGAGAGGGCGAAGTTGAACCCCTTGTTGAACTGCCCGAACATGATGCCGGCCATCACGATCAGCAGCGGCACGACGCCGAGGATCAGGAACGCCTCGAGCACGGCCCCGCCGATGACGATCCCGACGATCATGATGACGAGGACGACCGACTCCCAGCTCAGCGCGATGCTGGCCGCCAGTCGCCCGACCGGCACCTTCACGAGCGTCTGCGCCTCGAGGGCCCGCGGGTCGATGTCCGAGTCGATGAAGTCCTGGGCGCGGGCGGTGAGTCCGTCGCCCGCCGTGGTGTAGACCGATCCGTCGAGCCCGACCGGGGCCGCACCGGCGACGTCCGCGACGCTGCGGGGCTGACCGCCGCGTCGTCGCGAGCCGGAGACCTGGAGGATCTGCTCGCGCACCGTCTTCGCGTCTCGGTGGCCGAGGAAGGAGAGCTCGACCTTGCCGCCCTGCCCCGCCGTGACGATCTCGATCTTGGTGAGACCGAGTGCGCGCGCCAGCAGGGATCGCTGCAGATTGACGCTCTGGATGCGTTCGAGCGGGGCGCGCCGGTGCGACCGGAACACGATGCCGCCCCGCACCTCGACGGCGGTGTCGGTGATGCGGTACGTCGCGAACCTCCACGCCAGCCAGGAGAAGAGGACGATCAGCAGCAGCACGAGGAGGATGCCGCCCAGCACGACGAGCAGCAGCCCCTCCGCGACGAGGAATTCGTAGACGTCGACGAGGTCGCGGTCGCCGGAGACGTCGACGGACGCGTCGCCGTTCTCCAGGTTGTTCGCGAAGAAGAACTGCACGAAGTGGTCGCGGAAGTTCGCGATGATGATGCCCGCGATCACGATCAGCGCCAGCCCGCCGCGCAGCAGCGGCGAGAGCGGGTGCATGCGACGCCAGCCCTCGGCGTCCGAGGCCCCCGGCAGCTGGGCGTCGACCTCGGGGTCGACGGTCACAGGCCCGACCTCCGCGCTTCGGCGAGCTGCACGAGGCGGTCGCGCAGCTGCTCGGCGTCCTCGGAGCGCAGCCCGGGCAGGTTCACGCCGGTCGCTGCGGAGGCGGTGACGAACTTGAGGGTCGCGAGGCCCAGCGCGCGCAGCAGCGGGCCGCGGGTCACGTCGACGAGCTGCAGTCGTCCGTAGGGCACCGCGATGATGCGCTCGAACATGATGCCGCGGCGGAAGAGCAGGTCGTCCTCCCGCAGCACGTACCCGATGGCGCGCACCCGGCGGAAGGCGAAGACGGCGTTGATCAGGAAGAGGACCGTGATGACCGGAAGCCCGACGGTGACGACGAGCGGCGCCGAGCCGTCGGTCGAGACGAGGATCACGGCGAACACCGCCGCGAGCGCGACGACGAACAGCAGATTGCCGACGAGATCCGCCCAGGCATACGACGGGGACACCCGCTTCCAGTCCACCTGCTCCGTCTGCCATTCGGCTGCGGACTGTGCGTCGTCGACCTCACCCGTAGTCATGCGCCCAGTCTACGGCCAAGCGGTCAGCGGTCTCGGGTGACCACGGGATCGCGCGGCCCGCGCTCCGGGCCCTCGCCGCCCGCGTCGCCGGTCTCATCGGCGCCGTCGCCCGGCGGTACGCGGCACCACTGCTCGACGAGCGCGCCGCAGCCGAGCAGTACGGCGCCCGACACGAGCACCAGCACCATCGGCACCCAGGTCGCCCCGCCCGCGGCGACGCTTCGGCCCGAGAGCGACAGCAGCAGGCCGGCCGCGAAGCCGCCGAACAGCGCACCGACGAGCTGCGCCGCGCGCGCGGTCACCACCAGGCGGACGGCGTGGAAGGGGTCGATCGCGCCGGGCTGCTTCCGGATCTGGCGCCGTAGTCGCAGGCCGAAGACGATCAGCACGGCCGCGACGAGCACGAGGGATGCCGCGAGCGGCAGCGGCGGAACGAACGGAGCGCGCCCGCTGCCCGACAGCGCGAACTGCACCACGAGCCCGACGGCGGCGCCCATCGCGGCCGTCGCGAGGATGGCGAGGGGATTGCTGCGCTCAATCCTGCGCATCGGTCGCTCCGGAGTCGCGGGGCGCAGCGTCTGCCGGCACGGTGGTGTCGCCGATCCGGGCGAGGAGGTCCGCCACCCGCCCGTGCCCCATCAGCACCGCGTCGGGGTCGAGATCGAGCCAGGGGGCGAGCACGAAGTCGCGCTCGTGGGCGCGGGGGTGCGGCACCTGCAGTCGGTCGTCGTCGATGACGCGCCCGCCGAAGAGCACCAGGTCGATGTCGAGCGTGCGGTCGCCCCAGCGGGCCTCGCGCACGCGGCCGAATCGCGTCTCGATGGCCTGCATCGCGTCGAGCAGGGCGTGCGGGGTCAGGGTGGTGCGCGCCCGCGCGACGCCGTTGATGTAGCGGGGCGCGTCGGGGTCGGGCCCCGCCTCCGTCAGCGCGATCGTCTCGCGCAGCGGGGAGGCCTCGAACCCCTCGATGCCCGGGGTCTCGGCGAGCGCCCGCTGGGCGGCGCGGATCGTCTCGCCGCGGTCGCCGAGGTTCGCGCCGAAGGCGAGGAGCACGGGGACGATCTGGGCGATCATGCGTGCGCTCCTCCCCCGGCGCGACGCTCGACGGTCACGGAGACGTCGGCGAACGTCTGCGCGATCGGCGCGTCGGGCTTGTGGACGGTGATGCGCGCGGAGCGCACGCCGACGAAGCCGAGGGCGACGCGGGCGACGCGCTCGGCGACGGTCTCGATGAGATCGACGGGGTCGCTCGCAACCGCGTCGACGATCGCGTCCGCCAGCTCCCCGTAGTGCACGGTGCGGGCGAGCGCGTCCTCCGCCGCCGCGCCGGCGAGGTCCACCTCGACGTCCGCGTCGATGATGAAGCGCTGCCCCTGCTCGCGCTCGAAGTCGAACACGCCGTGATGGGCGAACACCTCGAGGCCGGTGAGCGTGATGCGGTCGGGCGGGGTGGCCTGCGGCTGCCGCGCGCGCACGTGCCGCCGCGCGTCGCTCCAGGCCGACTGCACGGCGAGCGCCTGCCGCGTGCCGTGCACGTCGTGCACGCGCACGCCCCATGCCCCAGCCTCGGCGGCCAGCGCACTGACCACCGCGGTCGCCAGGTCGCGGTCGTGCGCGGGCGAGGGCGCGGGCGCGGAGCCGGAACCGGCGGGGCGGGCCGTCGCGCTCCCGGCCGCGCTCCGCGGCGCGGCCAGACCGTCGATGGCCTCCCCGAGCATGCGCTTCCGCGATGCGCCGATGAGCACGGGGAAGCCGAGCGCGCGCACCTCGTCCAGCCCGGCGAGCAGCTGCCAGCCCTGCGCGCCCGTCTTGTCGAACCCCAGCCCCGGGTCGAGCACGATGCGCCCCGGGTCGACGCCCGCGGCGACGGCGGCGCTCGCCCGCTCCTTGAGCGCCCGAGTCACGTCGCTCACGACGTCGGCGTAGTCGGAGCGCAGGTGCCCCGGGTCGGGCACGCCGCGCCAGTGCCCGATGATGAGCCCGGCGGCACCGCGACGGCTCGCGTCGGCGGCGGCGTCGAGCATCTCGGGGTCGTGCAGCCCGCCGGAGACGTCGTTGATCCAGCGCGCACCCGCCTCGACCGCGGCATGCGCGGTGTCGGCGTGCAGCGTGTCGACGGAGACGCCGATGCTGCGGCTCGCGAGGGCCCGGATCACGGGGAGCACCCGCTCCTGCTCGTCGGAGCTGCGCACCGGCGCGGCTCCCGGTCGGGTCGATTCTCCGCCCACGTCGACGAGGTCGGCGCCCAGGCGCGCGAGCTCGACGCCGTGGGCGATCGCCGCGTCGTGCTCGGCGTACGCGCCGCCGTCGCTGAACGAGTCGGGGGTGACGTTGAGCACGCCCATCACCACCGGACGGGCGTCGCTGCGGCTCACGCCGCCCCGCCTTCGGGGCGGCCGATCAGCGCGAACACCGCCGCCTGCTCCGCCGCGTCAGCGAGCGACCCGCGCGATGCGACGGTGATGATGGCGGAGTCGCTCTGGCGCACGCCGCGGTCGGCGACGCACCCGTGGCTCGCCTCCAGCACGACGAGCACGCCGCGCGGCCTCAGCCCGTCGTCGAGCGTCTGCGCGATCTGCTCGCCGAGGCGCTCCTGCATCTGCGGCCGGGCGGCGAGCACGTCGACGACGCGCGGGATCGCGCTCAGCCCGACGACCCGTTCGTTCGGCCGGTACGCGATGTGGGCGCGCCCCCGGAAGGGGAGCAGGTGGTGCTCGCACATCGATCTCAGGGAGATGTCGCGCACGACGACGAGCTCGCCGGTGTCGTCGCCGACGGGCACCGAGTCGGAGAGCAGCACCGCGGGGTCGCGCCCGACGCCCGCGAAGAACTCCGCATACGAATCGGCGACGCGGAACGGCGTGCTCGCGAGCTCGGGGCTGTCGGGGTTCTCCCCGATCGCGCTGATGAGCTCGCGCACCGCCGAAGCGATCCGCTCCCGATCCACCGTGTCACCCATCGTGTTACGGGGTGCTGTCGCGATCGTCGCCGCCGGGCGCGCCGAGGTTGCGCGGGGGCAGGCCCGGCTCATCGGTCACCTGGGGCGGAACGGGGCCCGGCACCGGGTCCGCCGCGATCACGGGTCCGTCGTTCGGCGCCTCGGGGTCGAGTCCGGCTCCCGGCTCGGGATCGCCGACCGCACGGTCGTCGGTGCGCACCGCGGCGGGCACCTCGATCGGGGGTCGGCTCGACACCGGTCGGTCGCTGTGCGACAGCCAGGTCGGCCGCGGGGCGAGCTTCTGCACGTCCTTGAAGATCTCGGCGATCTGGATGTGATCGAGCGTCTCCTTCTCGAGCAGCTCGCGTGCGAGGGCGTCGAGGATGTCGCGGTTGCGCACCAGCACCTCGTACGCCTCGTTGTGCGCCTGCTCGAGCAGATCGCGCACCTCGGAGTCGATGGTGACGGCGACGCCCTCCGAGTAGTCACGGCTCTGTCCGAACTCCCCCATGAAGGCGCCGGGCTGCGCCTGCCCCAGCTTGACGGGGCCGACGGTCGCCGACATGCCGTACTCGGTCACCATCTTGCGGGCGGTGCTCGTCGCCTTCTCGATGTCGTTGCCCGCCCCCGTCGTGGGGTCGTGGAACACGAGCTCCTCGGCGACGCGGCCGCCGAGGGCGTACGCGAGCTGATCCTGCAGCTCGTTGCGCGTCACCGAGTACTTGTCCTCCAGCGGGATCACCATCGTGTAGCCGAGCGCTCGCCCGCGGGGCAGGATGGTGATCTTCGTCACCGGGTCGGTGTGGTTCAGGCCGGCCGCGACGAGCGCGTGCCCGCCCTCGTGGTAGGCCGTGATGAGCTTCTCGTGGTCGCGCATCAGGCGCGTGCGCCGCTGCGGACCGGCGATCGACCGGTCGATGGCCTCGTCGAGCGCGCGGTTGTCGATCAGCTGCGCGTTCGAACGGGCGGTGAGCAGCGCCGCCTCGTTGAGCACGTTCGCCAGGTCGGCGCCCGAGAACCCGGGCGTCTTGCGCGCGACGACCTCGAGGTCGACGTTCTTCGAGAGCGGCTTGCCCTTCGCGTGCACCTGGAGGATCTTCAGGCGGCCAGGCATGTCGGGGGCGTCCACGCCGACCTGGCGGTCGAAGCGGCCGGGGCGCAGCAGCGCGGGGTCGAGCATGTCGGGGCGGTTCGTCGCCGCGATCATGATGACGTTGGTCTTCGGGTCGAAGCCGTCCATCTCGACGAGCAGCTGGTTGAGCGTCTGCTCGCGCTCGTCGTGACCGCCGCCCATGCCCTGACCGCGTCGCTGGCCGACGGCGTCGATCTCGTCGACGAAGATGATCGCCGGGGCGTTCGCCTTCGCCTCCTTGAAGAGGTCGCGCACGCGGCTCGCACCGACGCCGACGAACATCTCGACGAAGTCGGAGCCCGAGATCGAGTAGAACGGCACGCCCGCCTCACCGGCGACCGCTCGCGCGAGCAGCGTCTTGCCCGTGCCGGGAGGGCCGTACAGCAGCACGCCCTTTGGAATGCGCGCGCCGACCGCCTGGAATCGGGTCGCGTCTTGCAGGAAGTCCTTGATCTCGTGCAGCTCCTCGACCGCCTCGTCGGCACCCGCGACGTCGGCGAAGGTGACCTGCGGGGTCTCCTTCGAGACGAGCTTCGCCTTCGACTTGCCGAACTGCATGACGCCCCGGCCGCCGCCCTGCATCGATGAGAGCATCCACCAGATGAGGAGGCCGATGATGAGGAGCGGGAGGAGGAAGCTCAGCAGCGACCAGATCGGGCTCGGCTGCGGCACCTGATCGGTGTAGCCGTCTTCGAGATCGGCCGAGTTCACCGCCTCGACCACGTCGACGCCGCGCGGCATCACGTAGTAGAAGTACACCTCCTGCGAGCCGGTCTTCGTGTCGGCCTGCTCGAGCTTCAGATTGACCCGCTGATCGCCGTCGATGATCTCGGCGTGCAGGGCCTTCCCGTCCGCGAGCATCTCGAGGCCGCGCTCGGTCGACACCTCCCGCGTGCTCCCTCCCGAGAGCAGCGACCAGCCGAGCAGCACGATGATCGGGGCGAGGATCAGGTAGAGCAGGGGCCCGCGCAGGAGCCGACGGCTCTTCGATGTGCTCTTCGTCGAATTCTCTGCCAAGTCTGGACCTTTCCGAAGGTGCGTGCCGGGAGATCCAGCATCGGTAAGCGTAGCCAATGCCACTGACATCGGTCTGAGCCGCGGGGATTTGTCCGCTCACGGCGCACTCGACGCTCCGGGCGCGCGTGGGGTTCGGTGCGCTTACTCGCCGCCGTACACGTGGGGCGCGAGCACCGCGACGTCGCGCAGGTTGCGGTAGTTCTCGGCGTAGTCGAGCCCGTACCCGACCACGAACTCGACCGGGATGTCGAAGCCCACGTAGGCGACGTCGACCTCCACCTTCAGCGCCTCCGGCTTGCGGAGCATCGTGCAGATCCGCACCGACTTCGCACCGCGGCTCTCGAGGTTCTCCTTGAGCCACGACAGCGTCAGACCCGAGTCGATGATGTCCTCGACGATGAGCACGTCGCGCCCCGTGATGTCGGCGTCGAGATCCTTCAGGATCTTGACGACGCCGCTCGACTTCGTGCTGGCGCCGTACGACGAGACCGCCATCCAGTCCATCTGCGCGTGGAAGCGCAGCTCGCGCGCGAGGTCGGCCATCACCATGACCGCGCCCTTCAGCACGCCGACGAGCAGCGGGGGCTCCTCGGCGTAGTCGGCCTCGATCTCGCGGGCCAGTTCGGCGAGCCGCTGGTGCAGCTCGGCCTCGGTGTGCAGTACGACGGAGAGCTCATCGCCCAGATGTTTCGCATCCATGCGTCTATTCTTCCATCGCCTCGGGGGTGCCGGCGACACCGCGGGCCCCGCCGCCCTCCGCCCGATCGCCGTCCGCGCATCCCCGCCGCCTCCGCGGCGATCCGGTGCGCCGCGCGAACTCGATGCGGCCCCCCGCCCGCGACACGGTGATGCCGGGCACCTCGACCGGGCCCTGGCCGCGCCAGTGCGTGACGAGGGCGGCGATCGCGAGCGTGTGCTCCCGACTCAGCTCGCGGCCGAACTCCGCCTCCGCGACCCGGCGGATGATGCGGTGCCGCAGCGCGGCCGGGTTCGCGGCCAGCGCGGCGACCGATACCGCGATCCCCGCCTCGGCGTGCTCCACGATCTCCTCGATCTGCTCGGCGACCATCGCGTCGAACGCCTCCGCGTCCTCACGGGCCAGATCGGCGGTGCGTGCCAGCGCCGCGGCGACGCCCGGGCCGAGTTCGCGCTCGAGCAGCGGCAGCACGCTCGCGCGCACCCGCGCCCGGGCGAAGGCGGGGTCGGCGTTCTGCGGATCCCGCCAGGCGTCGAGGCCCGCCTCACGGCATGCCGCCTCCGTCACGGCGCGCGTGATCGACGGATCGGCGCGCACGAACGGGCGCAGCACGACGAGGCCGTCGCCCAACTCCCGGCGCGGCGGCACGCCCGAGAGGCTGCGCGCCCCCGAGCCCCTTGCGATGCCGAGCAGCACCTGCTCCGCCTGATCGTCGCGGGTGTGGGCGGTCAGGATCACGGCGGCCCCGATCTCCCGCGCCGCACGCGCGAGCGCCGCGTAGCGCGCATCGCGCGCCGCCGCCTCCGGCCCGCCCGCCTCCGACGACTCCCGCACCGCGACACGGCGCACCAGCACCGGCTCGAGCCCGAGCCCGCGCGCCTGCGACGCGGCGCGCTCGGCCACCCGATCCGACCCCGCCTGCAGACCGTGGTCGACGACGACGGCGGCCGCGGCGAATCCGTCGCGCTCCCCGACGTACGCGGCGGCCGCGGCCAGCGCGAGGGAGTCCGCGCCGCCCGACAGGGCCACGACCACGGGGCCCCGCTCGCCCGCGCCCGCAGCCGCGCCTCCCGCCGCGCCGCTGCCGAACTCCTCCCGCAGTGCATCCCTGACGGCGCGGCGGGTGGCGAGGAGCGCGGTCTGCAGCATGCCTCAACGGTACCGGCACGGCGCCGTCGGGTAGCCTGGAGCCCGCATATGCACACTCGGCCGCTCGCGGCCGCTGACAGAAGGCACGGAGGAGCGCGCATGGCCGCAGCATTCGACGCTGTTATCGAGATCCCCAAGGGGAGCCGCAACAAGTACGAGGTCGATCACGAGACGGGGCGGGTGTACCTCGACCGCGTGCTCTACACGGGCTTCGTCTACCCCACCGACTACGGCTTCTTCGAGCAGACCCTCGGCGAGGACGGCGACCCGCTCGACGTGCTCGTGCTGCTCGACTACCCCGTCTTCCCGGGCGTCGGCGTCAAGGTGCGCCCCGTCGGCGTGCTCAAGATGAGCGACGAGGCCGGCGGAGACGACAAGGTCATCGCGGTGCAGCACAAGGATCCGCGCTGGGCGCACATCCAGGACGTCGCCGACATCCCGGAGTACACCCGCAAGGAGATCGAGCACTTCTTCGAGCACTACAAGGATCTCGAGCCGAACAAGTGGGTCAAGGTCGACGCCTGGGGCTCCGCCGCGGACGCCGAGCAGCTGATCGTCGAGGCGCAGGATCGCCTGAAGACCGCAGGGCACTGACCGGGCCGGCGCCGGCGGCCCGAGGTCGCTCGGCGTCGTCTCCGGAAGAACGGGTAAGGGGCTCGGGATCGCGATGATCCCGAGCCCCTCACTCGTCGCCGGCCGGCCCGCGCCCGATCAGAAGGCGATGTACCAGGCGGGGTTCACGAAGTCGTACCAGCCGTTGTCCTGATTCGGGCGCATCTCGAAGTGCAGGTGGCAGCCCGTGCTCGCGCCGGTGTTGCCGACGTAGCCGACGACCTGGCCCGCCGACACCTGCTGGCCCGCGCTGACGGTCGCCCAGCCGATCATGTGGGCGTAGCGGGTCTGCCAGCCGTTCGGATGGTTGATGGAGACCATGTTGCCGCCACCGCCGCCGTCCCAGTACGCCAGCGCGACGGTGCCCTCCTTCGCCGCGAAGATGGGCGTGCCGCAGCCCGTGGCGAGATCGATGCCCGTGTGATCGGGGCGGCCCGGGGGCCGGAAGCCCTCGGAGACGTAGAAGCCCGCGGTCGGGTAGATCCAGCCGTTCGAGCCGCCGCCACCGCCGCCGCTCGGAGGCGGTGCGCTTCCGCCGCCGCCTCCGCCACCGCCACCGCCGGGAGCCGGAGCACCGCCGCCTCCGCCGCCGCCGCCTGCTGCGGCACGACGGGCGGCCTCCTCCTCGGCGGCCTTCCGCGCCGCTTCGGCCTCCTTGCGCAGACGCTCGGCCTCGGCGCGTCGCTGCTCCTCCTCAATGCGCAGGCGCTCCTCGTACCCCTCGACGGTCTTCGTCGTGGTGTCCTTCAGCGCGGCGAGCTGGGTCTGCAGCGTCTTCTGCTGCTCCTCCTGCTTCCGCACCTTGTCGCCCTGGCCGGCGACGGCCTCAGCCGCGGCCGCCTCCTTCTCCTCCTGCACCTGGCGCAGCTCCTCGCGCTCCTGCGCGGCGGCCTCCGCCTGCTTGCCGAGGGTGTCGGCGGTGTTCGCGGCCTGCTCGGCCTCCTGCGAGAGCGTCGTGTTGCGCTCGGTCGCCTTCGACATCGAGGCCATGCGGTCGAGCAGGGCGTCGGCGGTGCTGCCGTCGGAGTCGAGGAACATCTCGACGCTGCGATCCACCCCGCCCGAACGGTACATCTGGGCGACGATCGCGCCGGCCCGATCGGCGGCCTCGTCGGCCTCCTTGCGGCTCGCCTCGGCCTGCGTCTCGAGGTTCGCGGCCTTCTCCGAAGCCGCCGCGAGCGCGTCCTCCGCCTCGTGCAGCTCATCGATCGTCGTCGCGTGCAGATTGCGCAGTCGGTCGAGCTCCTTCTCGCCCTCCGCGATCAGCGACTCGATCTCCGTGACCTTCTTCGCCGCAGTCGACTGGTTCTGCTTCGCCTGCTGCACGTCGTCCCACGTCGGCAGATCGAGGGCCTGCGCCGGGGGCGCGTTGAACTGGGCGCCCACCAGCATTCCGGCGCCGATCGCGCACGCGGCAAACACTCCGAGCACACGCCTCGTCGTGCTCGCCTTCCGTTTCTGCATTCTGCCCCCAAATCGTGCAATATGCGCAGTTCTCCGGCAACGGTAGCACCTCGGCGCGGTGCGTGCCCAGACTCGACCGCCCGGCCGGGAGCCCGGCGCGGTCGACTGGCCCGCTCAGCTGTGCGGCCCGCTGCCGCCGTCTACGCCGAGCGAGGCGCGGCTCGCCTCGATGAGACGCACCATCGACCGGTGCAACTCCTGCAGCTCGGAGGCGGGCATGCCGAGACGCTCCGCCATCCGCGCCGGCACCTGCTCGGCCTCCGCTCGCAGCGCCTCCCCCGCCTCGGTGAGGGTGATCTCGAGACGCCGCTCGTCGGTCGTGCTGCGGGAGCGATGCGCGAGCCCCTGCGCCTCGAGGCGTTTGATCAGCGGCGACAGGGTCGACGCCTCCTGGTGCAGCAGCTCGGCGAGGGTGCGCAGATCGAGCGAGCGGTGCTCCCAGAGCGCGAGGAGCACGAGGTACTGCGGGTGGGTGATGCCCATCGGATCGAGCACCGGCTTGTACGCGGCCACGATGCCGCGCGAGGCGACGGTGAGCGCGAAGCAGACTTGGCGCTCGAGCGCCAATGGGTCGTGCGAAGTCATGCGTTCATCTTCGCAGACGTCGATCCGCGCCTCTTCCCATCTCCGCGATCACGGGCTATCGTGGCCCGAGACCGCCGACAAGGGCGTCGCCGGTCGCCTGCTTCCCGCTACTGCTCGTCGAGCAGCGCCGCGGCGAACATCGGGCGCGACGCGTCGGTGCTCGGCGGATGGAAGAGCCCCGCGGTCGCATCGCGCAGCAGCCTGCCCGCCTCGCCCCCGTTGTCGAAGCCCGCGCCCCCGGTGCAGGCGAGCGCCGTCTCGGCAGCCCGCCGCGCCGCCTCGCCCGCCGCGATGCGCGACGCGACGAGCCGGATCGGCCACCCCGAGCCGTGGTCCACGAGGTCATCGAAGTCGCGCGTGTACGCGTCGAGCTGCGCCGGAACCGCGAGGAACTCGCGATGCGCGTCCGCGAGACGGGTGCGCCACTCGGGCACCTCGGAGAGCCGTGCGTCTCGCGACGCGGATCGCCGCTGCTGCAGCGCCTCCGCGGCGACCTCGAGTGCGCGTCGCGCCACGCCGGCGTAGACCGACCCGACGAGCAGCTGGAAGTTGGCGGTGATCGCGAATGTCAGCAGGTCGGGCGTTCGGCCGGGCGCGATGCGCCGCGCCACCCGGTCCGCGCGCATCACGGCGCCGTCGAGGCGGGTCGCCCGGCTCTGCGACGCCCGCATGCCGAGCACGTCCCAGTGATCCGACACCGCGATGCCCGGCGAGGTGCGCTCGATGAATCCGTAGACCAGCTGCGGCGCGCCCGGGTCGCTCGCGTCGAGCCCGTGCGCGATGAGCCGCGTCCACACCGGCGAGAGCGAGGTGAAGATCTTGGTGCCGGTCAGCCGGTACCCGCCGTCGGGCTGCGGCTCCGCCGTCGTGTTCGAGCCCTGTAGCACCCAGTCGTTCGCCGGCTCGCTGATGCCGAACGCGAAGATCTCTCCCGCGGCCGCCTCCTCGAAGACGTGCGCAAGGGTACGGTCCCCGCGCGCGAGCATCGCCGCGACCACGCCGGTGCACATGAGGTGCATGTTGATGCCGAGCGCGGTGCCGGGGGCGGCGCCCGCGAGGCGCTGCTGCAGACGCGACACCTCGTGCAGCGACAGCCCGGGTCCGCCGAACTCGGCGGGCACGAAGAGCTGCAGGTAGCCGCGCTCCCGCAGCTCGGCCAGGTCTTCGTCGAAGAAGCGGTTCTCGCGATCCACGACGGCGGCCCGCTCGCGGAACCGCGCGATCAGGTCGTCGGGAAGGTAGCGCTCGGCGAGCGCTGCATGCGCGCGTTCGCGATCGGTCACGGGGTCTCCTCCATCGTCTCCGGCGAGGTGCTGCTCGCCCGCATCGGGGTGTGCGTCGTCTCCATCGAGGCTCCGCCCTCGGGCGGCGCCTCGCCCGCCCGGCGCAGCAGAATGGCTCCGTTGTGCCCGCCGAAGCCGAACGAGGTCGAGAGCACGGTGCGCAGCGCCGCCGCCCGCGCCTGGCCAGACACGAGATCGAACTCGGGGAACTCGGGGTCGGCGAGGTTGCGCGTGGGCGGGATGCGCTGCGCTCGAAGCGCCTCGACCGAGATGATCGCCTCCACGACGCCCGCAGCGCCGAGCAGGTGCCCCGTGCTCGACTTGGTCGCGGTGAGCGGAATCGATCGCGCGCGGGCGCCGAGCGCCCGGTCGAGCGCCGCGAGTTCGGCGGCGTCGCCCGCGGGAGTGCCGGTGCCGTGCAGGTTCACGTGGTCGACGTGCTCGGGCGTCGCGCCCGCGTCGGCGAGGCACTGCGCGACCGCGCGAGCCGCGCCGAGGCCCTCGGGGTGCGGCGCCGTCGCGTGGTGGGCGTCGCTCGACGCGCCGAAGCCGGCGAGCTCGGCGAGCGGGGCCGCGCCGCGCGCCGATGCGCGATCCGCCGATTCGAGCAGGATCGCGGCCGCCCCCTGCGACATGACGAACCCGGTGCGAGCGCGGTCGAACGGGCGGCTCGCCCGCTGCGGCGCATCCTCGAACCCGGCGGCGAGCGCGCGCAGGTTCGCGTTCGAGGCGAGATTCACGGGGCCGAGGCAGTCCTCCATGCCGACGACCAGCACGGCGTCGGCGTATCCGTGGCGAATGCGGCGCAGGCCCTCGCCGAGCGCGATCGCCCCGCTCGCGCACGTCGCCGAGACGCCCTGCGCGGGGCCCGTCGCTCCGTACCGCAGGGAGAGGATCGCCGCGGCCGCATCCGGGGCGCCGTACACGGCGAGCGCCAGCGGAACCGACCGCGGGCCGCCGGCGTCGAGTGCGCGCGTCGCGGCCTGCATGGCGTCGACCGGGCCGGAGCCGGTGGCCGCGATGATCGCCGCGCGATCCGCATCGCCCGCGAACGCAGACGCCCAGCCGCCCGCGAGCGCGTCGTAGCTGCCCTCCGCCGCATCGTCCCGGCCCGCAGCCGCACCGGCGCCGACGCCGGCCTGCTGCAGCGCCTCATCCGCGGCCGCAATCGCCCACAGCTGCACCAGGCTCAGGCGCCGCCTGAGGCCGGGCGGCACGAGCCCGTCGGCCGAGAATCCGTCGACGCGGCCGCCGATGCGCACCGGCAGCGCGTCGAAGCCGGGGCCTTCGAGACGCCGGATCGCGCTGCGCCCGTGCACCACCGCGTCCCACAGCCCGCCGACGCCGAGGCCGCTCGGCGTCACGGCGCCCATGCCGGTGATGACGACCCGCCGACCCCGCTGCGCGCTCACAGGCGCACCGCCGATCCGTCGAGCACCCGCTCGGCGGCCTCCGCGCGGCGCACCTTCCCGCCCACCGTGCGCGGCAGCGGCTGCAGCGCGTACCATCTGCGGGGCGCGAACTGCGGCGCCAGGCGCTCGGCGGCGAGCGCGGCGAGCGCCTCGCGATCCGGTGCCGCTCCGGCCTCGGGTTCCACGACGAGGGCGACGACGCTGCCGAGCGCGTCGTGCGGCAGCGCCACGGCGACCGCCGCCGCGACGCCGGGAGCGCCCGCGAACGCCCGATCGACCTCGTGCAGGGACACCTTGTGCCCGCCCGTCACCGCCATGTCGCCGGCCCGGCCGAGCAGCTCCAGCCCGCCGTCGACGAGGCGCGCCTGGTCGTGCACCGTCGCCCAGCCGTCCTCGCCCTGCAGCACCTCGTCGGTCGTGCCCGAGAGATAGCCGTCGGAGCACGCGGCCGCCCGCACCCAGAGCGTGCCCGCCTCGCCGCCCGGCACCGGCGCACCCGCGGCGTCGCGCACGCCCACCTCGATCGTGGGGTACACCGAGATCGTCGCGCCGTCGCCGCCGCGGCTGTCGCCGATGAACCCGATCTCGGCGGCGCCGTAGTAGCTGATGAGGCGCACCCGCGGCAGCACGCGCGCGAGCCCGTCGCGGATGGCCGCCGGCAGGTTCGCTCCGCCGGTCACCACGAGTTCGAGCCGCGCGAAGGCCTCCGGGTCGCGGCGGGCGGCGTCGGTCAGCGCCTGCACCACCGCCGGCACCGCGACCACCCGGGTGATGCCCGCGTCGCGCACGCGGCCCGCGACGGCGAACGGGTCGAACGCGTCGGCCACGTGCACGCTGCCGCCCGTGGCGAGGCACTCGATCACGGCGTACAGGGTCAGGCTGTATGAGACGGGCCCCGGCGCGAGCGTCGCGACGCCGGGGAGCGGCTCGAGGTGCGCGCTCGACACCGCCACGTTCTCGCGGTACTGGCGGCGCGTCTTCAGGAACGCCTTCGGGCGGCTCGTCGTGCCCGAGGAGAACAGGAGCAGGAACGCCTCGTCGCCGGGCCGCGCGGCGGGCGGCGGAGCGGGGTGGGCGCGGCGCTCGCGATCCGCGAACTCGTCAAGGGTCAGGATCGCGCCGCCCCAGCCGAGCTCGGCGAGCGCGGCTGGGAGATCCGCGGAATCGGTGACGATCAGCCCGATGCCCGTCGCCAGCACCACGCCCACGCGGTGCTCGAGCGGCCACCGCGGATCGATCGTCGCGGAGACCGCCCGGTAGCCGGCGAGGGCCGCGACGAAGCGCGCCGCCGCGAACGCGGAGTCGACGCTGATCGCGCTGATCGGGATGCCGCCGGTCTCGGGCGCGGGCCGGGGCGCTGCGGCGGGATGGTGCGTCGCGCCGCGGGCCTCGCCGGTGCGGGCCGCGAGCGGCGCGTGCAGCTCGTCGACGACGGCGAACGTGCGCCGCGACTGCTCGACGAGTTCGCCGTAGGTCAGCGCGCACCCCTCGCCCGCGATCGCGAGCCGCTCGGGATGCTGCTGCGCGACGCGCAGGATCGCCGGCGTGATGGGCATGCCGCCAGTCTACGCTCGACCGCCCGCCCCGCTCCCCCGCGCCCGTTCGCCCTGAGCGTGCGCGAGCAGGCCGGTGACGCGGTACGGGATCACCTCGCGCAGGAAGAGGCTCGTCGACGTGCGGGTGATGCCCGGGCAGAGCCGGATCTCCTCGCTCACGCGGTACAGATCGTCGGGGTCGCGAGCGACGACGCGCAGCAGCAGATCGGTGCTGCCCGCGGGCGCGAAGCACTCCAGCACCTCGGGGATGTCGGCGAGTGCCGCCACCGCGGCGCCGATCTGATGCTGGTCGAGTTCGACCTGCACGCTCGCACCGACCGGCCGGCCGAGCGCCGCGGGGGTGACTCGCGAGCTGTGCAGACGCAGCGCGCCCGCACCCTTCAGCTTGTCGAGCCGCGCCTGCACGGTGCCGCGCGCGAGGCCGAGCTCGGCCGCGATCATCGCGGTCGGCATCCGCGCATCCTGATCGAGCAGCAGCAGGATACGTCGATCGGTCGTATCGAGTTCGCTCATTATGTTCACTTTCTGCTGGGTCGCTGCATTCGTAATTGATCATATCGCTCAATTTGCTCCGCGTCACTTGCGCAGATCGACGAGGTACGATGAACTCATTCACGTGCTGGCGGACACCCCCGCGGCACTCGGATCACCGCCCGCACCACCCCGCGGGCTGAACCATCGGACGCGCCACCCCTGCGCCCGAAGAAGGAGCACGCCATGCGCGCGACCGCACCAGCGAACGCGAACCCGCTCACCACTCCGAGCACCCCGCACCTCCACCGCGCGCCCGCCGCCGGGGCCCCGGCGCCCGCGGCTCGCACCCCCGACGCGCCGACCGCGGCACTGCACCGCCGCCGCGCTCGGGTCGCGCTCACCTCGCTGGCGCTCTTCGCACTGCTCGTCAGCGCGAACCTCAGCACCCCGCTGTTCCCGCTCCTCGAAACCCGACTGGGCACCGGATCGCTCGGCATCTCGATCGCGTTCTCGAGCTACGTGCTCTCGCTGATCGCGGGCCTGATCCTGTTCCGGCGCATCGCAGACGGGGTCAACCGCCGCACCGTGCTCATCGCGGCACTCGCGGCCGCCGCGCTCGCCACCGCGGCCCTCGCCTACGCGCCGACGCTCGGCTGGTTCTGCGTCGCCCGCGCCGTGCAGGGCATCGCGGTGGCGTGCGCGACGGGCACCGGATCAGGGGCGCTGCGCGCACTCCTGCCCGGCCGCCCCGCGCTCGTCGGGCGGCTCACGCTGCTCGCCACCTCGGGCGGCGTGGCCGCCGGTCCCCTGGCGGGCGGGCTGCTCTCGCAGGTCGGCGCGCCGCTGCAGACGCCGTACCTCGCCGTCGCGATCGTGCTGGCGGCCCTCGTGCCGGTGATCATCGCCGTCGCCCCGCACGGCGAGTGCGCGCCGCCCATCGCCGGGATCGCGCTCGCCGATGCGCCCGACCCCCGACCCGACGGCCCGGGAGCGCACGGCCGCACACGCTCCTA
>NZ_LDRK01000011.1 GCF_001477055.1 Leucobacter chromiiresistens | reverse complement strand
GCCCCGCCCGGCTCCGCTCCGCCCCGCCCGGCCGACGAATCGCGGCCGGGCGGGGCGGGCGCGCATCGCTACCCTGGACCCATGCACGCGAACGGCAGAACCATCGTCATCACCGGAGCCAGCGACGGCATCGGAGCCGCAGCCGCGCGGCGACTGCACCGCGACGGGCACCGAGTCGTGCTCGTCGGACGCTCGCCTGACAAGACGCGCGCCATCGCCGCGGAACTCGGAGCGCCGTTCCACCTCGCCGACTTCGCCGACCTCTCGCAGGTGCGCGCGCTCGCCGCAGCGCTCCTCGCCGAGCACGACCGCATCGACGTGCTCGCGAACAACGCCGGCGGCATCATGGGAGACCGCACCGTCACCGTCGACGGGCACGAACTCACCTTCCAGGTCAACCACCTCGCCCCGTTCCTCCTCACCCGTCTGCTGATGCCCGCGCTCGTCGCGGGCCGGGCGACGGTCGTGCAGACGGCGAGCCTCGCCGCGCGCGCGTTCAGCCGGTTCGACATCGCCGACCTGCAGAATGCGCGGCGGTACGCGCCGCAGCGCGCCTACGGCAACGCCAAGCTCGCCAACATCCTCTTCACCGCCGAGCTGCAGCGCCGGCACGGCGCGGAGGGCATCTCGGCCGTCGCCTTCCATCCGGGGGTCGTTGCGAGCAGCTTCGCGAGCGACACGACCCACCTCATGCGGCTCGTCTACCACACCCCGCTCAAGCGCCTCTTCACAATCAGCGCCGACGCCGGAGCCGATCAGCTGGTCTGGCTCGCCGAGGGCACGCCGGGGTCGACGTTCACGCCGGGCGCCTACTACGAATCGCGGGCCATCGCCGTGAAGGTGAGCCCCGAGGTGCACGATCCCGAACTCGCGCGCGAGCTCTGGGAGCAGTCGCTCGCCCTCGTGGGCGAGACTCCCTGAGACGCTCGAGCACCGCATCCCTGCGCTCCCGGGCCGAAGCTTCGGTGAGCGTTTCGGCTCCGGTGAGACCGCAGGCGCGGGTTCCTGCTCACCGACGCCGAATGGCTCACCGAGCAGCGCGTCGGGCGCGGTCTCGGCGCGACCCGACCGCCGGAGGCCGTCTCTGCCCGACCTCCGGGCCGTGGCAGCGCGACCTGCTAGAACCGCGCGCGGGCGTACTGCGGCGGCACGAGCGCTTCGGCCGCCGGTGCGCGCAGTTCGTGCGCCCAGCTGATCGGCAGGTGCGGGTTCGCGAGCAGCGGGCGGCCGAGCGACACGACGTCGGCCTGCCCCGTGGCGAGGATGCCCTCGGCCTGCTGCGCGCTCGTGATGAGTCCGACCGCGCCCACGGGGAGCGCCCCCGTGCGGCGCAGCTCGTCGGCCAGCGGCACCTGGTAGGAGGGGCCCACCGGAATCGGCGCGCCCGGGGTGTTGCCCGCCGTCGACGCGTCGACGAGGTCGGCGCCGTCCTCCGCCAGCCACTCCGTGACGCGGGCCGCCTCGGCGCCGTCGAAGCCGCCGTCGATCCACTCGGTGGCCGAGAGGCGCACCACGATCGGCAGGCTCGGGTGCTCGGCTCGCACCGCGCGCACGATCTCGCGCAGCAGTCGGGCCCGCCCGGCGAGGTCGCCGCCGTACTCGTCCGTGCGCTCGTTCGAGAACGGCGAGAGGAACTCGTGGACGAGGTAGCCGTGGGCGGCATGGATCTCGACGGCGTCGAATCCGACGCTCACGGCGCGGCTCGCAGCGTCGACGAAGGCCTGCACCAGATCGGCGATCTCGGCGGTCTCCAGGGCGCGGGGCGTCGCGTAGTCGCCGAACGGGACGGCCGACGGCGCGACGGTCTCCCAGCCGCCCTCCGCCGCGGGCACCGATCCCTCGGGGAAGCCGGGCAGCGACGGGTGGGTCGATCCCTTGCGCCCGGCGTGCGCGAGCTGCACGCCGATCTTCGCGCCGTGCGCGTGCGCCGCCTCCACGATGCGCCGGAGCGGGGGCAGCTGAGCATCGTCCCAGATGCCGGGGCAGCGCGGGCTGATGCGGCCCTCGGGGGTCACCGCGGTCGCCTCCATGAAGACGAGCCCGGCGCCCCCGCGGGCGAAGCCGCCGAGGTGCTGCAGGTGCCAGTCGCCGACGACCCCGTCCTCGGTGTCGACCGAGTACTGGCACATCGGCGCCACCCACAGTCGGTTGCGGATCTCGAGATCGCGGAGCGTGAAGGGACGGAAGAGGAGCGGATCAGCCATAGCCAGTGAGCCTACTCCCGCCGCCTGGGATCACCGCGTCCGACCCCCTCGCTCCCTCTCCCTCTCTCGCTCCCGCTCCCGGGAGCGGGAGCGGGGTCACTTCGCGTGCGTGTCGGATGCCCGACACGCACGGAAACCGACCCCGCTCGTGGAACGCGGCAGCGGCGGCGGCGCGGACCGCCGAGGAGCCGTGCGGGAAGAAGTGCGGGAAGTGGTACGTTGCACCTTCCGACACCATCGATGGAGGCCCGCCCGACGTGACCGTGCTGATCCGCATCCTGAAATTCACGCGCACGCTCGCGCCGTACTACGCGGGCATCATGCTCGCCGCGGTCGTCGTGACGGCGGCCGGCCTCGCCGTGCCGTTCATCACGGGTCGGGCGACCGACGTCATCTCGTCCGCGGTGGGTGCGGCGAGCGCGGCGGGCGGCGCAGCGAGTGGTGCCGACTCCGCTTCGGGCGGAGTGCAGACGACGATCGCATCGGTGATCCTGCTCGCCGTCGCGCTGCTCGCGGTCAGCCTGATCGAGGCCGGCGTGGGCAACATCGGCGGGTACTGGGGCGACGTGATGAGTGCCAAGATGCGCACCATCCTGTCGACCCGCTACTTCGAGCAGCTGCTCGCGCTGCCGCAGCGCTACTACGACAACGAGCTCACCGGCACCATCGTGGCGCGGCTCAACCGATCGATCTCCGAGATCACGAACTTCATGAAGTCGTTCTCGAACATGTTCGTGACCCTGATCCTCACCACCATCGCCGTGCTCGCGATCAGCGCGTGGTACTACTGGCCGCTCGCCGTGCTGCTCGCGATCGCCTACCCCGTGTACCTCTGGCTGACGGCGCTGACGAGCCGCAGGTGGCAGCGCCTCGAGGGCGACAAGAACGTGCACGTCGACGTCGCCTCCGGCCGCTTCGCCGAGGTGGTGGGGCAGATGCGGGTGGTGAAGTCGTTCGTGAGCGAGCGGCGCGAGCTCGACGCCTTCGACAGCCGCTTCCGGGCGACTGAGTCGCTCACCGCCGAGCAGTCGAGGCACTGGCACCGCATGGACGCGCTGCGGCAGGGCGTGCTCCACGCGATCTTCTTCGGGCTGTACGCGATCATCTTCGTGCGCACCGTGCTCGGGTTCTTCTCGCTGGGCGAGATGGTGATGCTCGTGCAGCTCATGGCGATGGCGCGCCAGCCGGTGACGAGCCTGAGCTGGGTCGTCGACACCGCGCAGCGGGCCATCGCCGGCTCGAAGTCGTACTTCGAGGTGATGGACCTCGACCCGGCTGCAGTCGACGGGGGCGGATCGCGGCCGACGGAAGCGGACGCGCCCTCCGGCGCACCCGGCGCACCCCGCGCACCCCGCGCCTCTGCTGCTGCCGCCTCCGCCGCCGCCGATGCCGGTGCGGCGCCGCCCGCGATCTCGTTCCAGGGCGTGCACTTCGGGTACGACGACGACGCCGATGTGCTCTCCGACGTCTCGTTCGACATCGCGCCGGGGGAGCGGGTCGCGTTCGTGGGGGAGTCGGGCGGCGGCAAGACGACGCTCACGAATCTGCTGATGGGGCTCTACGGCGTGCGATCGGGAGCCATCCGGGTCGCCGGGGCGGGGGCGGATCTCGACGCGCTGCGCCACAGGATCGGCGTCGTCTTCCAGGAGCCCGCGCTGTTCTCGGGCACCGTGGCGGAGAACATCGCGTACGGGAGGCCGGATGCGACGCGGGAGGAGATCGAGGAAGCGGCCCGGCGTGCGGCGGTCGACGGGTTCGTGCAGAAGTTCGAACGCGGCTACGACACGCTGATCGGCGAACGCGGGGTCAAGCTCTCGGGCGGGCAGAAGCAGCGCATCGCGGTGGCGCGCGCCATGCTGAAGGACGCCCCGATCCTCGTGCTCGACGAGGCGACGTCGGCGCTCGACACGAAGTCGGAGCGCCTGGTGCAGGCCGGCCTCGAGGCGCTGATGGCCGGGCGCACGACGCTCATCATCGCGCACCGCCTGTCGACGATCGCGGAGGTCGACCGCATCGTCACGCTGCGCGACGGCCGCATCGATGAGATCGGCACGCCGGCCGAGCTCGCGGTGTCGGGCGGCATCTACGCGGAGCTGCTCGCGCTGCAGGCGTCGCCGGCGGCGTCCCGGCGCAAGCTGATGCGGGAGTTCGACGTCATCGGGTGAGGGCTCCCCGCTCCCGCCGCCGTCGATGTCGGCGGTCTGTGCCAGTCTTGACGTGTGCCGCCGTCGCCGATCGAACGCTCGACGGCCGCCCGGCAGCGCTCCCGGTGCTCGCCAGGAGACCGCTCGTGAGTTCGTGAAGGAGGCTCCCGTGCACGAGATCATGTGCCCGCACTGCCAGAGGGCGTTCACCGTCGACGAGGCGGGCTACGCCGACATCGTGAAACAGGTGCGCGACAGCGAGTTCGAGGCGCAGCTGCACGAGCGCCTGGTGCTCGCGGAGCAGGACAAGCGCCAAGCACTGCAGCTCGCCGAGGCCGACTCCGCCGCACGTCTGCAGCGGGCCGCAGCGGAGAAGGACGCCGAGATTCAGCAGCTGCAGGCGCGCGTGGAGGCGAGCGCGACCGCGCAGAAGCTCGCGGTCGCCGAAGCGCTGAGCGCGGTCGAGAAGGATCGCGATGCGCTCGCGGGGCAGCTCGAGCAGGCCCGTCGCGAGCAGGAGGCGGCGATCGCGCTCGCCGAGGCGAAGCTCGAGGCTGCAGCACGGCAGGAGGCGGTCGCTCGGGAGACCGAGCTGCAGGAGCTCCGCGCGAGGATCGCCTCGATGGAGCTCGCCCAGAAGCTCGAGCTCTCAGAAGCCGTGAGCGCCGTCGCGCGGGAGCGCGACGAGCTCAAGAACGAACTGGAGCGCGCCGCCCTCGAGAAGCAGCTCGCGGAGCGCTCGCTCAAGGAGCACCACGCGCTGCAGCTGAAGGACCGCGACGGGGAGATCGAGCGGCTCAAAGACTTCAAGGCGCGCCTGTCGACGAAGATGGTCGGCGAGACGCTCGAGCAGCACTGCGAGGTGACCTTCAACCAGATCCGGGCCACCGCGTTCCCGAACGCCTACTTCGAGAAGGACAATGACGCCCGCACGGGGAGCAAGGGCGACTTCATCTTCAGAGATCGCGACGTCAGCGGCATCGAGATCGTGTCGATCATGTTCGAGATGAAGAACGAGGCCGACGGCACGGCGTCGAAGCACCGCAATGAGGACTTCCTGAAAGAGCTCGACAAGGACCGCCGTGAGAAGGGCTGCGAGTACGCCGTGCTCGTGTCGCTGCTCGAGCCCGAGAGCGAGCTCTACAACGGCGGCATCGTGGATGTCTCGCACCGGTACCCGAAGATGTACGTGATCCGGCCGCAGTTCTTCATCCCGCTCATCACGCTCCTGCGCAATGCGGCCCTCAACTCGGCGCAGGTCAAGGCCGAGCTCGAGCAGGTGAAGTCGCAGAACATCGACATCACGCACTTCGAGAGCGAGCTCGACGGCTTCAAAGACGCATTCGGCCGAAACTACGATCTCGCCTCCCGCCAGTTCCAGGAGGCGATCAAGCGCATCGACACGTCCATCGCCGAGATGCAGAAGGTCAAGGACAACCTGCTGAAATCGGAGAACAACCTGCGACTCGCGAACGACAAGGCGCAGGGCGTCACCATCAAGAAGCTGACGCGCGGCAACCCGACGATGCAGCGCAAGTTCGCCGAACTCGCACGCGGAGACGCGGACGCGGACGCGGCTGCGGGCGCCGAGCAGAGCGGGAGCGCACGCGCATGAGCCTGGGAACCGTACTCGACGGCACGCACTTCGACGAATCGGACGAGGCGTTCGCGGCCTTCGAGGAGTGGGCGTGGGAGCAGCGCGCGCTCCGCCTCTACCCCGCGCAGGAGGAGGCGGTGCTCGGCATCGCGCTCGGCAGCAACGTGATCCTCGCGACTCCGACCGGAACCGGGAAGTCGCTCGTCGCCATCGGAGCGCACTTCATCGCCCTCGCCGAAGGGCGGCGCACCGTATACACGGCACCCATCAAGGCGCTCGTGAGCGAGAAGTTCTTCGATCTCGTCGACGTGTTCGGCGCGGACCGGGTCGGCATGGTCACGGGCGACACATCGATCAACCCCGACGCGCCGATCCTCTGCTG
Source organism: Leucobacter chromiiresistens (assembly GCF_001477055.1). Taxonomy (GTDB): domain Bacteria; phylum Actinomycetota; class Actinomycetes; order Actinomycetales; family Microbacteriaceae; genus Leucobacter; species Leucobacter chromiiresistens_A. Next base: position 46,551 of record NZ_LDRK01000011.1, on the reverse strand, counting down.
CACCGCCGAGATCCTCGCCAATCTCGCCATTCGCGACCGCTCGGCCGGCGGCATCACGCAGGTGGTGATGGACGAGTTCCACTTCTACGCCGAGCCCGATCGCGGGTGGGCGTGGCAGGTGCCGCTGCTGCTCATGCACGACGCCCAGTTCCTGCTGATGTCGGCCACGCTCGGCGACGTCTCCGAGCTCGCCGACGACCTCTCCCGGCGCACCGGTCGCGACACCGCGCTCGTCACCGGCGTCGAACGACCGGTGCCGTTGACGTTCTCGTACGAGGTCGCCCCGGCCCACGAGGTGGTGGAGCAGCTCATCGAAGACCGGCAGACGCCCGCCTACCTCGTGCACTTCAACCAGTCGCACGCCGTCGAGCAGGCGCAGGCGCTCTCGAGCATCCGCATCGTCGATCGCGCCGGACGCGACGAGATCGCGTCGGCCATCGGCGACTTCCGCTTCTCCACCGGCTTCGGCTCGACCCTGTCGCGCCTCGTGCGCTCCGGCATCGGCGTGCACCACGCGGGCATGCTCCCGCGCTACCGGCGCCTCGTGGAGCAGCTCGCGCAGCGCGGTCTGCTCCGCGTGATCTGCGGCACCGACACGCTCGGCGTGGGCATCAACGTCCCGATCCGCACCGTCGTCATCACCGCGCTCACCAAGTTCGACGGCGAGAAGATGCGGCGGCTCTCCGCCCGCGAGTTCCATCAGATCGCGGGCCGAGCCGGGCGGGCCGGGTTCGACACGGAGGGCGACGTCGTCGCGCTCGCGCCCGAGCACGAGGTCGAGAACGCGAAGGCAGCCGCGAAAGCCGCCGCGAAGGCGACCGGGGGCAAGAAGGCGAAGCCGGCGAAGAAGAAGTCGCCGCCCCAGGGATTCGTCGCGTGGAGCGAGGGCACGCTGGAGAAGCTCGTCGGCTCGCAGCCCGAACCCCTCGTCAGCCGCATGCGCGTCACCCACGCGATGGTGCTGGGCGTCATCGGGCGCGGTGAGACGCGCGAGGGGGAGGCGCTGGAGACGATGCGCACCCTGGTGTTCGACAGCCACGAGCCGCGGCCCGCGCAGTTCGCGCACGCTCGCACGGCGCTCGCCATCTTCCGCACCCTGCGGCAGGGCGGCATCGTCGAGGTGCACGTCGACGAGCGCGGCCAGCGCCTGCTGCGCCTCACCGTCGAACTGCAGGCGAACTTCGCCCTGAATCAGCCGCTGTCGCCGTTCGCGCTCGCGGCGATCGAGCTGCTCGACCCCGATGCGGAGACGTACGCGCTCGACGTGATCTCGATCATCGAGGCCACTCTCGAGAACCCGCGCGCGATCCTCCGCGCCCAGGAGCACCGGGCACGCGGCGAAGCCGTCGCGGCGATGAAGGCCGAGGGCATCGAGTACGACGAGCGCATGGAGCTGCTCGAAGCGGTCACCTACCCGCAGCCGCTCAAGGAGTTGCTGGACGAGGCGTTCGCGGCGTACGTCGCCGAAGTGCCGTGGGCCCGCGATTTCGCACTCCAGCCGAAGTCGGTGGTGCGCGACATGGTGGAGCGCGCGTTCGGCTTCCGCGACCTCGTCTCGTTCTATCAGCTCGGCCGCTCGGAGGGCGGCGTGCTGCGATATCTCAGCGACGCGTTCCGGGCGATCGAGCGCACGGTGCCCGAGCGTGCGAAGAGCCCCGAGCTCGAGGAGCTCATCGACTGGCTCGGAGAGCTCGTGCGGCAGGTGGATTCCAGTCTGATCGACGAGTGGGAGGAGCTGTCGAACCCCGATCCCGAGGCGCTCAGGCGAGCGCGCGCCCTGCTCGGCCTCGAAGCCGACGGTGCCGAGACCGCTGCAGCGCTCGCACCGCCCACGCGCTCCGTACTCACGAATCAGCGCGCCTTCCTCGTGATGCTGCGCAACACGCTCTTCCGGCGCGTGCAGGCCGCCGCATTCGAGCGCTACGGCGAGCTCGCGGAACTCGACGCGGCACGCGGCTTCGGCGAGCAGAAGTGGCGCGACGCCCTGGCCCGCTACTTCGACGAGTACGACGACATCCGCATCGACGCCGACGCGCGCGCCGCGTCCCTGCTCGAACTCGACCGCAGCAGTGCGCCCGAGGGGTTCTGGCGCTTCCGGCAGGTGCTGCTCGACCCGCGCGGCGACCACGACTGGGCGATCGAGGGGTCCGTCGACCTCGCGGAATCCGAAGCCGAGGGCGAACCCGTCGTGCGCGTGGAGCGCGTCGGTCCGTTCGCGGAGTGAACGACGCAGCGGGCCCGGAGCCGCGAGCCCCGGACCCGCTGCGCGATCCTCACCGGCCCGGATGCGCCGGAACCGCCGCCCGGCGCCTCCGACCCGTCGGCGACCGACCCCCGGCCCGGCGCCTACGACCCGTCGGCGCCCGAGCCGCCGTCGGCGTCCGACCCGTCGGCGCCCGAGCCGCCGTCGTTCGCTCCGCCGCCGGCACTGTCGCTCGACGCGTCGGCCCGCACCGCGGCGCCCGATCCGTTCGCTCCCGTCGACGCCTCGTTCGACGACCCGATCACCTCGGCGATCTCGGCATCGGTGAGTGCGCGCCACGGCGAATCCTGCGGTTGCACGAGCGCCGCGTCGGGGCTGTCGCCGCGCGAGTACCACTTCGCCTCGAACCCGTCGCCGTCGAACAGCACCCGCTCACCCCGGCGGTACTCCTGCGACGCATCCCAGGCGGGGTAGGCGCCGGCGGGCAGCTCGGGCCGTTCGATCGGCTTCTCGCCGGGCAGCACGGGGCCGAGCAGGCGCCAGGGCTGCGATCCGTTCTCCGCGGCGAGGTCGGGCTGATCGCCCTCCGTCCACCACTTCGCCTCGTACACGTTGCGGTGCCAGACCACCTTCGTCTCGGCGGGATACGCGGTGGTCTCGGTCCAGATGGGGTACGGGCTCGTCTCAGGGTCGTCCTCGACGAGCTCGACCGGCCCGTCGCTCTCCACGGCTTCCGCAACCTGCGAGATCGCTCCGGAGCGGTGCTCGCGCAGGATCTTCGAGAAGTCGCCCCGCTCCTGCACGACGCCGCTGCACGAATCGGAGACCTGCTTCGGGTCGGGCCAGTTCGCCGAGCACTGCTGATCGCGGTTGAGCGACCACATCGACATGCGCGCCATGCCCTGCTCGTCGGCGAACGCCGAGAGCCGCTCCGCGTCGGCCAGGGTGAAGACGTCCTTGCGGGTGTCGTTCTGCCCGATCATGGGCGTCGCCGCGACCCGGCTCCACGCGGTCGCGTCGCCGATGGGGGCGTCGATCTCCTGGTACAGCGAGCGCAGCTGCGACTGCGTCGCGCGCAGACTGCTCTCCACGGCGGGGGAGAAGTCCCGCTCCGACTCCGAGTTGAAGTTCATCGTCATGACGTTCACGCCCGCCAGGTCGACGCCCGCCTTGAGGTAGGCGCGAATGGCCTGCAGCCCCTCGAACGTCAGGCCGTCGGGGGCGACCGGCAGCGTCAGCCACACGTCGAGCCCGTCCTCGCGGGCGTCCTGCACCGTGCGGATCGCCTCGGCCTGCCGCGCGATGCCGTCCTCGTCGGCCAGGAACGCGCCCTCGATGTCCATGTCGATGCTCGCCAGGTCGTAGCGATCGACCACGCTGGTGTAGCCCTCCACGAGCCGGTCCGCGTCCTCGCACTCGTACGCGATGTCGTGGTTGGCCTGCCCGCCGAACGAGACCATCGCCGAGCCGCCCAGGTTGCGCAGCCGCTGCAGCTTGCGGTCGAGGTCGAGCGCGCTCTCCGCCGCGTCGAGACCGTAGTACCCGCCCCAGGAGGGCGTGCACGCGTCGTCGGGATCGGCGACGATGAACGACAGCACCACGTTCTTCTGCCCGTCCTCGCCCGGCGACTCGAAGGGGAAGGCGGGGGTGGCGGTGACGTCCACGTAGGCGTCGAACCAGGGGGTGCGCTCGGACGCGACCTGCACGTCCTGCACCCGCGACCAGGCGTACACGCCTCCGCCGATGAGACCCCCGATCACGACCAGCACGATGCTGAGCCGCGTCAGAGACAGCTTCCTGCCCGGATACCACTTCGCCATGACAGCCCCTCGCCCGCGCCCACGCCCTCGCCCGACGGGTCTGGGATACCACCTGTAGCGGATTCCGCCATCAGTTATGCTATACGAGCGCCAACGCGCTGTCCCATGGCGAACTCGATTCGACTCGTCTGGGAGGATTCACCCGCGAAGCGACCCCCGAGTGCAGCACACGTCCGTGGGTGGATCGGGCTGCGGGCACAGGTGGCAAACGGGGGTACGGGTGGCTGAAGCAGCAGTGGCGTCGTCGCGGCGCCGGCAATGGGGAGCGGAGCGCCGCTCCGAACCGCTCGCGATCATGCATTCGCGACCGAGCGGCGGCGCTGTCGTCTGGGCGCGCGCCGCCATCGTCATCACGGTGCTCGCCTGGTTCTTCTACATGATCACGACGATCGTGCGCATGGTCATCGAGGGGCCGACCGAGTCGTTCGTCTTCCACGTGCAGACGTGGATCTACGGTCTCACCGTCACCGCGCTGACCTTCTCGGCGCTCATGTACCTCACCGCCCGCTACGGAGCCCTCGTGCGCTTCCGCGAGCACCGGCGCGTCGAGCGCGCGCTGATCGACGAGCACTTCGCCGAGTCCGACTCGGATGTCACCGTGCTGATCCCGAGCTACGACGAGGAGCCGGAGGTGGTGCGCTACACGCTCTGGTCGGCGGCGCTCCAGGAGTTCCCCTCGGTGCGCGTCGTGCTGCTCATCGACGACCGCGAGGCCGGGCTGACGGGAGAGGCGCTCGACCGACTCAACCGCACCCGCGGGCTGCTCGGAGAGATCGCGGTGGCGCTGGAGGCGCCCCTGCAGCAGGCGCGCGAGGCGATGCGCGTCTTCGCGGAGACGGCACCCGAGGTGCCGGGACCGGACGACGCGAAGCGGGCTGCCGACGCGTACGCCGCAGCCGCGCAGTGGCTCGACGAGTTCGCCGCGTCGGAGCGGATCGAAGACCACATGGCCGAGTTCTTCGCCGAGCAGGTGCTGCTCGGGCTGTCGAACGATCTGCGCCTCACCCGGCTCGCGCTGAACGCCGCGTACGAGCAGGGCGGATCCCCGGATCGGGAGCGGCTCGAGCAGCTGTACCGCCGCCTCGTGTGGATCTTCAGCGCCGACATGAGCTTCTTCGAGCGCAAGAAGTACGCGTCGCTCTCGCAGGAGCCGAACAAGGCGATGAACCTGAACTCGTACATCTCGCTCATGGGGGGCCGCTACCGGGTCTCCGACGAGACCGGTGTGCGACTGCTGGAAGCGCTGCGCGACCGCGACGGGGCGGAGCCGGATCTGGTCATCCCCGACAGCCGGTATCTGCTCACGCTCGACGCCGACTCCCAGCTGCTGCGCGACTACTGCGTGCGCCTCGTGTACCTGCTCGAGCAGCCCGAGAACGAGCGCGTCGCTGTGACGCAGACGCCGTACTCCTCGTTCCGCGGCGCGCCCACGCGCATCGAGCGCATCGCCGGTGCGACCACGGACCTGCAGCACATCCAGCACCAGGGCCTCACGTACTTCAACGCCACCTTCTGGGTGGGGGCCAACGCGGTGATCCGGAAGGCTGCGCTCGCCGACATCGCGGTCACCGAGACGGTCGGCGGGTTCGAGATCACCACCTACGTGCAGGACCGCACCGTGATCGAGGACACGGAGTCGAGCATCGACCTCGGAGCGCACGGATGGTCGCTCGAGAACTACCCGGAGCGGCTCAGCTACAGTGCGACGCCGCCCGACTTCGGCTCCCTCATCGTGCAGCGCCGGCGGTGGGCGAACGGCGGCCTGCTCATCATGCCGAAGATGTTCGAGATGATCCGCATCCGCAAGGGCACCCCGGCTCGCGTGCGCCTCACTGAGAAGCTGCTCCGCACGAACTACATGTCGTCGCTCGCCTGGGCGAGCTTCGGGCTGCTCTTCCTGCTCTTCTTCCCGTTCGACTCGCGCCTGCTGAGCCCGCTCGTCGTGGCCGCCGCGCTGCCCTACTTCATCTCGCAGGCGCTCGACCTGCGGGCGAGCGGGCACCGCCTCAGCGACATCTTCCGCATCTACGGGTTCAACCTGGTGCTGCTCCCCGTGAACCTCGCCGGCGTGCTGAAGTCGATGCAGCAGGGCGTCACGGGGGAGAAGATCCCCTTCGCCCGGACCCCGAAGGTGACCGGCCGCACGGCGTCGCCCGCGATCTACGTGATCCTCCCGTTCGTCATCATCGCCTTCTCGGTGCTCACCGCCTACCGCGATTTCACGCTCGGCAACTGGGGCAACTTCGTATTCGCGGCGTTCAACGCGATCATGGCGACCTGGGCGGCGGTCTCCTACATCGGTCTGCGGGCCGCGATCGTGGACGCCGTGCTCGGCATCGTCGGGTGGTTGTACGTCGTGCCGAAGCCGCCGAAGGCGCAGCGGAAGAGCCCGGTCGACCCCGACGCCGAGGTGAACTGGCAGGCGATCCTGTACCACGGCGACCGGCGCCTGCGCCGCGATCTCGCCCGATCCAGCGATCGCCGCCGACGTCTGGGCGGGGTGCGCAAGGAGGTGACCGCGGTCGCCGAGCTGAGCAGCGGCGGCGGATCGCGGGCGGCGGTCGACGAGGTCACGCTCGCCGCGCCGAGCACGACGACCGACGTCACCGCCGTGATCGCTCCGGCAGCCGAGGAGGGCACGCCGCCGAAGCGCGCCCGCACGTAGGCGCCCCCGGGGCTCGTGCGCCGGGGGCCGCGGGTGCCCGGGAGCGCAAGGATCCGCGAGCGCACGGAGCGCTCGGAGCGCGCGAGCCCGGGAGAATCACCCCGCGTCGGCGCCCCGCACGGCCTCGGTGAGCAGCCGCTCGGCGCGGGCGCCCGTCACGCCGAGCGATCGCAGCCGTTCGGCCGCCTCGAGGGCGATGCCCCGGGCGGCCGCGTCGAGGGGATCCTCGCCGAGCGACACGAAGGTGCCCGAGCGCCCGCGCCCCTCGATCACGCCGTCCGCCTCGAGCGCGCGATACGCCGAAGCGACCGTGTTCGCCGCGATTCCGAGGTGCGCTGCGAGCCCCCGCACGGTCGGCAGCTTCGCGCCCGGGGAGAGGCGCCCGTCCGCGACGGCCCGCACGGCGGCATCGTGCAGTTGACGATACGGCGGCTCCGACGAGGCGGCATCGATCGTGAAGAGTTCGGTTGCGTCGCTCACACCCTCAGGGTAACCGTGCCGCGGCGCGGTACGGCTGATCCGACATCCCCTGAGCCCGGGGCCACGCGCGCCGCCCCTGCGCTCTGCCCTAGACTGGTGCGACAACTGGAGACGCGATGCGGCGGCTGTGGGGTACGGCCGCCGCGCAGAGGCGGAGGGGGTCGTCGTGCGGGAGTTCTTCCAGCGGTTCGTGGGATTGCTCGTGATTCTGGTCGTGTTGGCCGCGGTGGCAGTGCTCGTGTGGGGGGTCGATCTGTCCCACCCCGAGTCCATCTGGCAGCCCGAGCGGCTGACGCTGGCGGGTGCCTGGACGGTGATGTACAACGCCGAGCTGCCGCCCCCGAGAGTGCTGGGGATCGCGCTCGCGACGGCGATCGCCTTCGTGCTGATCGTCGTGATCACCGAGCGCACCGTGTCGCGGCGCTATCGGCGCACCCCGCTCGAGGTGGTGAAGCGCTCGCTCGCGCCGAAGGCGATCATGGCGCGTTCGCGCGGCGTCTTCGCGGGAGAGATCACGGTGACCGTGCTGATCCCCGCCCACAACGAGGAGGCGTCGCTCCCGGCGACACTCGCCTCGCTGCGTCTGCAGGAGCGGGTGCCGGATCGGGTGATCGTCGTGGCAGACAACTGCACCGACGACACGGTCGGCGTCGCGCGGCGCTCCGGTGCGGAGGTGTTCGAGACGCAGGGGAACACCCACAAGAAGGGCGGCGCGCTCAACCAGGTGCTCGCGCGGGAGCTGCCGCACATGGGCGACAACGACACGGTCCTGGTCATGGACGCGGACACGCAGCTGAGCCCCGGGTTCCTCGCGACGGCGGTGCAGCGCTTCACCGCCGACCGGGCGCTCATGGCGGTGGGCGGCCTCTTCCGGGGCGAGGCCGGGCACGGGGTGCTCGGTCAGTTCCAGCGCAACGAGTACTTCCGCTATCAGCGGGAGATCGAGCGGCGCGAGGGGCGAGTGTTCGTGCTCACCGGCACGGGCACGGTGTTCCGGTCGGTCGCGCTGCGGGAGGTCGCGAACGCTCGCGGGTCGTCGATCCCCGGCAATCTGGGCGAGGTGTACGACACGTTCGCGCTCACCGAGGACAACGAGCTGACGATCGCCATCAAGTCGCTCGGCGGCCTCATGGTGTCGCCGCGGGAGTGCCAGGTGACGACGGAGCTCATGCCGACCTGGCGCATGCTCTGGGCGCAGCGTCTGCGGTGGCAGCGCGGCGCGCTCGAGAACCTCGGCGCGTACGGGGTGACGCCGCAGACCGTCCGGTACTGGGCGCAGCAGATCGCGATCGGGTACGGAGTGTTCGCGCTGTTCGCGTACTTCGCCCTGATGTTCCTGATGATCGCCGCGATGGACACCTGGGTGTGGTTCCCGTTCTGGTTGGGAATCGGACTGGTCTTCGCCGTGGAGCGCGTCGTCACGGTGTGGCGGGGCGGGTGGCGGGCGCGAGCGCTCGCGGTGCTCGTCTTCCCCGAGCTCGTGTACGACTGCTTCCTGAACCTCGCGTTCCTGAAGGGCGTCTTCGAGATCTCGCTCGGGCGCGTGCCGACCTGGAAGCACGTGGAGCATCGTTCGGAGCGCTCGACGAGCGCCATTGAGCAGGAGGCGCGCTGATGCATCGCACGGGGCTGTTGTTTCCGGAGGAGATCCTCTCGTCGGAGTGGTTCGGCGTCTTCGCGACGGTGGTCGCGATCAATACGCTCATCTACGTGGTGCTCGGCGTCTCGAAGCTCGTTCCGGTCATCAGGTTCGGCCGCAAGGGCAGCGGGCGCAATCGGAGAACGGAGACGCGCAGCATCTACCCCGAGGCGAGCGACTGAGGATCCCCAGTAGACTCGGCCCATGCGTCTTGGAGTGATCGACGTCGGATCAAACACCGTTCACCTGCTCGTCGTCGATGCGCACCCGGGCGCGAGCCCGGTGCCGTTCCACTCGCAGCGGTCGGTGCTGCGGCTCATGCGGTATCTCGACGACGACGGCGCGATCGTCGAGGAGGGCGTGGCCCGCATCGTGGAGGCGATCCGGGAGTGCGCGGAGACCGCCCGCGAGATCGGCGTCGACGACCTGATCTCGACGGCGACGAGCGCGATCCGCGAAGCGGCGAACGGCGAGGCGGTGCTGGAGCGCGTGACGCGCGAGACGGGCATCGTGCTGCAGGTGCTGTCGGGTGAGGACGAGGCGAGGATCACGATGCTCGCCGTGCGGCGCTGGCTGGGCTGGTCGGCGGGGGAGATCCTGCTCTTCGACATCGGGGGCGGCTCGTTCGAGATCGCTCAGGGCGCTGATGAGTACCCCGATGTGCAGGTGTCGCTGCCCCTGGGGGCCGGGAGGTCGACGATCAACTACCTGGCTGAGGATCCGCCGTCGCGCGAAGCGGTATCGCGCCTGCGCGCTCACGCTCGCGCCGAGTTCTCGCGTGTGCGCTCGGAGCTGTTCGCCGACCGGCCCCGCCCGAAGCGCGTGGTGGGAACGTCGAAGACGATCCGCTCGCTGGCGCGCCTCGTGGGCGGACCGTCGGATCCCGTGACGGGCGACCTCGCGCAGCTCCACTACGTGGGCCTGCGCGAGTGGGAGCCGTCGCTGCGCGAGATGCCCGGCGCGGTGCGCGAGTACCTGCCCGGCATCACGCCGGAGCGCGGGTACCAGATTATGGCGGGCGCGGTCGTGCTGCGCACCGCGATGAAGGTGTTCGAGGTCGACACGCTGACGATCTCCCCGTGGGCGCTCCGCGAAGGGATCGTGCTGCGCTACATCGACGCGCTCGATGGCCGCGGTGCGGAGCCGGTGCGCGACTTCTCCGCAGCGGGGGCGTAGCGGCGGGCTCGCGCGCCCGCCGGGCGCCGCGCGGCGGGCGACTCTGCGAGGATGGGAGCATGATCGTCGTTGCGGATGCCGAGGTGCGCGAGCACGACGCGACACTGCTCCCGACCACCTCGTTCGAGGTGCGCGCCGGCGAAGCGGTGGTGGTGCGCGGCGCGAACGGAGCGGGCAAGTCGACGCTGCTGCGCGTGCTCGCCGGCATGCGGGTGCCGTCGGGCGGCCGGGTCAGCATCGGTGGGCTCGCGCCGCATGCGCGCGATCGGCGCGTGCGGCGTCTCGTGGCGGCGATGATCGGGCTCCCGCCGATGGCCGCCGACCTCACCGTGCGCGACCATGTGCGGCTCGTCGCGGTGACGTGGTCGTCGGCGCGGGGCGAGTCGGGGTCCGAGCGGATCGCGGACGAGGTGCTCGACGAGTTGGGGCTCGCAGCGCTCGCCGCGCGCTTCCCCCACGAGCTCTCGTCGGGGCAGACGCAGCTCTTCGGCCTCGCACTGCTGCTCGCACGCCCCTGCGAGGTGCTGCTGCTCGACGAGCCCGAGCAGCGTCTGGACGCGGACCGCATCGGGACGGTGATCGACGCGGTGGAACGTCGCCGAGCGGCCGGAGCGGCGGTGGTCGTCACGACGCACAGCGACGCGCTGGAAGCTGGGATCGGGGGCCGCACGCTGTGGCTGCGGGGCGCGGCGTGAGGCGCGGAGCCGCCGCGGAGGCTCTCGCGCTGTGGCGCGGTCGGCGTGCGGCGGCTGGCGGAGGCGCGGATCGCCGTTACGCGACCTACCTCGGCGCCATGCTGATGCTCGTCTGCGTCGCACCCGCGGCGCGGGCGCTGTGGCTGGCAGGATCGGACCCCGAGGTGGTGCAGGCGCTGACCGGTGCAGCGGCACCGAGGATCGCGGGCATCTGCGCTGCGGCGGTCTGGATCGGCGCTCTCCTCGTGGGCCGGGTGCGCGGGCCGGCGCTGCGCCCTCCCACGCTCGCGTCGGTGCTCGCGCGGAGCGCCCACTCGCGCGCGGCCGCGTTCGGAGGGGCCGTCGTGCGATCGGGGTGGTCGCTCGTCGCGGTGACGGCCGCGGCGGGAGCGTGCTTCGGGGCGCTGCTCGTGCGCCATGCGGTGCCCGGGACGGGGCTGGCCGGGCTCGATTCGATGGGCGCGGAGCTGCTCGCGGCGCTCACCGGAGCGGCCGGCGGCGCAGGCGTCGGCGCGTGCGCGGGGGCGATCGCGGCGATCGCGTGGCTCGCGGGTCAGGCAGCGCCGCGGGCGGCGGGTCCGATCGCCGCCGGCATCGCGATCCTCGTCGGCGTGACGGAGGCGCTGCCCGAGATCGCCCGTGTCACCCCGTGGGGGTGGATCGCGGATGCCTGGGCCGCTGCAGCGCGGCTCGCGACGGCGCCGGATGCGGGACCCGGGTGGACGACGCCCGGCGCCGCCCTCGCCGCGTTCGCGCTCGCGCTCCTCCCGGCCGCGCCGGCGCTGCTCGCCCGCCTGGAGACGGCGGTGCTCGAGGGGCAGGCGGCGCGCTGGGAGTCGTCGGCGGTGCACGCCTTCGGCATGGATTTCAGCAGTGCGCTGGCCGGCTACGTGCCGCGTCCCTCGGCGCTGCGGCGCGTGCGTGCGGTGCGCGACCGCGCGGGCGGCGCAGCTGCCGCGGGCCTGGTGCGCGTGTTCCTCGTGCGCGACGCGGTGGGCGCGGCCCGTGCGCCCGCGCGCCTCGTCGGCGGCGCGATCGGCGTTGCGGTCGCGGGCCCGCTGGTGGCGCTCGCGAGCGTCGCCCCGGCACCGGGAGCGGCGATCGGCGTGCTCGGGGCCGGCGGGGCGGTGCTCGCGTTCGCCGCGCTCGGCCCGTTCACCGACGGCCTGCGGCACGCCGCCGCAATCGCCGCAGATCTGCCGCTCTACGGGGTCGACGACGCGCATCTGCTGCTGCTGCACAGCGCGTTCCCGCTGTCGGCGGTGCTCGTGCTCATGGGCGCCGCCGCGCTGACGTTCTCGGTCGTGGCCGGGGTCGGGCCGCTCGCGCCCGTGCTCGGCGCTGCGGCGATCGGAGTCGCGGCGCTGATCGCGCGGGCGAATGCGGCGCTCAAGGGCCCGATGCCGCTCCGGCTGCTCGCTTCCATCCCGACCCCGGCGGGCGACCTGAGCGGAGCGGTGCGGCTGCTCTGGGCGGTCGACGGCGTGCTGCTCGTGGCGCTCGCGGGAGCGATCGCGCCGCTCGCACTGCACGCACCGGCGTGGGGCTTCGTCGCGGTCGCGCCGATCGGGCTGCTCGTCGCGATCGGCATCGGTCGGTGGCGCGGTCGCCGCGCCTGAGCGCGCTGCTCGCAGCGACGACGGCTCGGAACGTGCAGCGGGCCGCGGCGATTCTCGGTGCATTCTCGCCGTGCATTCGGTAAGGTGATCGCTGCAGGGGGAGTATTCCCGTTCGCAGTAGTCCCGTCAATACGAGTGCATCGATGTACTTCGGGCTATTGGCCTCGATCGCGGCATCCGTGTCTCGATCGAGGTGGAAGAGACCTTGGTGTCTTCCAACGACCCTAGGAGCCCCCATGCAGATCACGCCGCTGGTCTGGATCATCACGATCCTCGTCACGATCGCGTTCTTCGTCTACGAGTTCTTCGCCCACGTGCGCAAACCGCACGAGCCCACCATCGGGGAGTCGGCCCGCTGGTCGGCGTTCTACATCGGGCTGGCGCTGCTGTTCGGCGTCGGCATCGGCTTCACGTCGGGCTGGAACTTCGGCGGCGAGTACTTCGCGGGCTACCTGACGGAGAAGGCGCTGTCGATCGACAACCTCTTCGTCTTCCTGCTGGTGATGAGCGCCTTCGCCGTGCCGAAGAAGTACCAGCAGAAGGTGCTGATGATCGGCATCATCATCGCCCTGATCCTGCGCGGCGCATTCATCGCGATCGGCGCCGCCCTCATCGAGAATCTGAGCTGGGCCTTCTACGGGTTCGGCGCGCTCCTCCTCTTCCTCGCCTACCGCCAGGCATTCGCGAACCACGATGCCGATCCCGCGAACGGCCGGTTCATGCAGTTCGTGCGCCGCGTGATCCCCGTGACCGACGACTACCACGAGGACAAGCTCACCGCGAAGCTCGACGGCAAGCGCTTCTTCACGCCGATGTTCCTGACGATCGTGGCGATCGGCTTCATCGACCTCATCTTCGCCGTCGACTCGATCCCCGCGATCTACGGTCTCACGAACGAGGCGTACATCGTCTTCACCGCGAACGCGTTCGCCCTCATGGGGCTCCGCCAGCTCTTCTTCCTGATCGGCGGCCTGCTCGAGCGTCTCGTCTACCTCTCGCAGGGCCTCGCGGTGATCCTCGCGTTCATCGGCGTGAAGCTCGTCTTCCACGCACTGCACGTCAACGAACTCCCGTTCATCAACGGCGGCGAGCCGCTCCTCTGGGTGCCCGAGATTCCGATCTGGTTCTCGCTGACGTTCATCGGCGCCACGATCGCCGTCGCGACGGTGCTGAGCCTCCGCAAGACGCGCGGCGACCGCAAGGCGGCCGAGCGGCTCGAGGAGCGCCGGGATCGTGCGGCGGAGCCCGGCGAGGACATCGCCGACGCCCGCTCGGCGGACGCGCCGTCGGCGGAGCCGCGCGCCTCCGACGAGCGGTAGCGGGTCGGCAGCGGCGATCCGACGAGCGGTAGCGGGTCGGCAGCGATCCGCAGGCGAGCGGCGCCGCACCGCCCCGATCCGGCGACCCGACGATCCGCCGACGCATGGTCACCGCCGGTTCGCGAGCGGGCCGTGCCGCATTCACGGCCCGTTCACTCCCGGCCACTCGCGAGAAACCTCGCCCCCATACGCTCCCAGAGGCGGCCGATCTGCGGCCGCGGTTTCATTCCGAACAAGGGGACACATGGTGCATCTGGGGAAGTTCGCGCGGCCGGTCGTCGTCGGCGGCGTGGCATTGGGGATCATCGCGACGGGTGCCGCATTCGGCTCGCCGGCGATGGCGGCGGAGACCGAGGCAGGGGTCTCTCCGAAGAACGTGATCGTGCTCATCGGCGACGGCATGGGGTACAACCACATCGATTTCATGAACGCCGAGACGACCGGTGAGACGCACTGGCAGGTCGAGCGCGGCGGCGACCGCAAGGTGATCCCGTCGGGTCAGAACACGACGCCGACGGAGGGGTGGCAGTCGTGGAACCACCTCGGCATGTCGACGCACTGGGTCGACGGCCCGGTGTACGACCCGGCGGCCTCGTGGTCGGACTTCGCGTGGAACACGGTCAGCCCCACCGATTCGGCGGCGGCGGGAACCGCCATGGCGACCGGTGTGAAGACGTACAACGCCGGCCTCGGGGTCGACGAGAACGGGACGCCCGTGGAGAACGTCGCCGAGCGCGCGAAGGCGCTCGGCAAGAGCGCGGGCGTGGTGTCGTCGGTGCCGTTCTCGCACGCGACGCCGGCCGCCTACTCGAGCCACAACGAGAGCCGCAACAACTACCACCAGATCGCGAGCGAGCAGATCGCGGGCGATCTCGAGGTCGTGATCGGCGCGGGGCACCCGTTCTACACCGACGATCATCAGCGCACGGAGACCGGGAGCTTCGGCTACATCGCCGAGGACGACTGGAACGCCGTCTCGACGGGGCAGACGGATCGCGCCTTCATCGAGACGAAGGCCGATTTCGAGGCGCTCGCCGTCGGCGAGACGCCGGAGCGCGTGTTCGGCGTGGCGCAGGTCGGCTCGACGCTGCAGCAGTCGCGCGCCGACGGCGCGCCGATGAACGATGTGCCCGACCTGGCGACGCTCTCCCAGGGGGCGCTGAACGTGCTCGACGACAATGAGAACGGCTTCTTCCTCATGGTCGAGGGCGGCGCGATCGACTGGGCGGGCCACGGCAACGAGAGCGAGCGCGATCTCGAGGAGGTCGCGGACTTCGACGGCGCCGTCGCCTCGGTGATCGACTGGGTCGAGACGCACTCCAGTTGGGAGGACACGCTGGTCGTGGTGACCGCCGATCACGAGACGGGCTACCTGTACGGCGAGACGCCGGGGGACTTCAGCCCGATCGTGCCCGCGGGGGTCGAGGATCCGGAGGCGCTCGCGGCGCACTCGTGGAACAGCGGGGATCACACCAATATGCTGGTGCCCTTCTTCTTCAAGGGCGCGGGCACCGATCAGCTCGCGGCGCTGGGCACGAAGCTGGATCTCGTGCGCGGGCACTACTTCGACAACACCGATATGGCGAACTGGATGCTCGATACGGCGTGGGTCGCGCCCGAGGCTCCGGTGGATCCGCCGGTCGAGGATGCGACCGGTGCTGCCGATGGCGGCGGCTCGGCGGGATCCGGGGCGGACGCGGGCGGTGCCGCTGGCGCCGGAGCCGATGGTGCTGCGCCCGGCGCGGACGCTGCCGCCGCAGGAGCGGGCGGAGCGGGGGCCGACGGCGCCGCGCCGGTTGCCGAGGCTCCGGCCGCAGCGGCGAGCCCCGGCGGCTCGGCCGGCGGGCAGGGCTCGCTCGCCGCGACGGGAGCGCCCGGAGGCGTGCTGCCCCTCGTCGTCGGTGCGGGCGCCGTCGCCCTCGCCGGGTCCGCGGTGATCGTTCTGCGCGCGCGCCGCACGACTCGGGCCGACTGATGACGCGGGGGCGCCGTGCGAGCGGCGCCCCCGCTGCGGAGTCAGCCGGCCGCCGGGTGCTCGCTCCGCGCAACCGCGTTCCGGATCGCGGCGGCGAGCTGCCGCGCCGCCGTCGACGGCCCGTCGCCGCCTTCGATCGGCGCGGCGAGCAGTACCGAACGCGCGAACGCGGGGTCGTCGATGGGCCGCAGCACGACGCCCGGGTGCGTGGGCCCCGCTGCGAGCTTCGCGACCAGGCCGATGACCATGCCCGCGGCGATCATGCCGAGCATCACCTGGAAGTCATCGGTGCGGATGGCCACTTCGAGCTGCTGCCCCGCCTCGGCGAACGCGTCGACGAGCACCGAGTCCATCGGGTCCTGGCGGCTCGTGCCGAGCAGCCAGCGCTCGCCGTGCAGCGACAGGAGCGCTGCGCGGTCGATGGACGCGCGGCCGGCGAGGGGGTGACCCTCGGGGAGTGCGAGCAGCAGCGGATCGCGCAGCACCTCGGTCGTCGCGATGTCGGGCCGCAGCGGCACCTCGTAGCCGGGCACCGAGTAGAGCAGCGCGGCGTCGAGCGTGCGGTTGTTGAGGTGCGCGATGAGGGGGCCCACCTCTTCGAGCTCGGCGTCGATCTCGATGCCGAGGTCGGAGACCTGCGACACGATCGAGGGGAGCAGTTTGGCTGCGGCGGTGGGGAAGGTGCCGAACCGGAGCCTCGCCCGCCCCATCTGGGCGAGGTCTCTCGCATCCCGCAGCGCGCGGTCGCTCAGGGTGAGGATCTCCTCGCCTCGGTCGAGCACGAGCACCCCGACCGGCGTCGGCGTCGAGCCGCGAGTCGAGCGCTCGAGCACGGGGGACCCGATGAGGCGTTCGAGGTTGCGCAGGTGGTAGTCGACGGTGGGCTGGCTCCAGCCGAGGGCGCGGCCGGCGCGCGTGACGGATCCCTCGCGCTGCACGGCGCGGAGCGCGATCAGCTGCCGCAGGTCGATCATGTGGCCCTCCCGTCATCGAGCGCGTGTGGTGCCCGGGTCTGGTGACCGACGGCATCCACATACATCGTATGTGACGCCACAGGCGAGTCGGGGATTCCCCGTGACGCGGCGCCGGAGCATGATGGCACTCATGCTGCACTCCTCCGCCCTGACCGCTCCGCGCTTCCGCCTCGACCACAGCACGGCGCCCTACGCCGATGCGCTGGAGGCCTACGCCGACCGCGGGTCGGTGCAGCTCATGGTGCCCGGTCACGGCGGCACCGAGCGGGATCTCAGCGGCCGGCTCGCGGGCTTCCTCGGGGAGCGCGCGCTGCGCCTCGACATCCCGATGCTCATGGACGGCGTGGACCTGCTCGCCCGCGGGCAGGAGCAGACGCCCCTCGATCGCGCGCTCGAGCTCGCCGCCGACGCGTGGGGCGCGAAGCGCACGTGGTTCCTGACCAACGGCGCGTCGCAGGCCAACCGCACGATCGCGCTCGCCGCACGCGGGCTGGGAGACCGCATCCTCGCCCAGCGCAGCGCGCACTCGAGCTTCAGCGACGGCATTCTGCTCGCCGGCATCACCCCGAGCTATGTCATGCCGAGCGTCGACGACGAGCACGGCATGGCGCACGGCGTCTCGCCCGCCGCCCTCGACGAGGCCCTCGCCGCCGCTGCAGCGGCCGGCAACCCGGTGCACGCCGTCTACGTCATCTCGCCGAGCTACTTCGGCTCCGTCTCCGACGTCGCGGGTCTCGCTCGCGTCGCCCACGCGCACGGCGCACCGCTCATCGTCGACGGCGCCTGGGGGCCGCACTTCGGCTTCCACCCCGAGCTGCCCGAGTCGCCCGCGCGCCTCGGCGCCGACGTCGTCATCTCGAGCACCCACAAGCTCGCGGGGTCGCTGACCCAGTCGGCCATGCTGCACCTGGGAGACGGCCCGTTCGCGGATCGCCTCGAGCCGCTCATCGAGCGCGCCTTCAGCATGACCGCGTCGACCTCCACGAGCGCGCTCCTGCGCGGATCCCTCGACATCGCCCGGCACGCGCTCGCGACCGGCGAGGAGGCGATCGGCCGCTCCGTCGCGGGTGCCCGCCGCTTCCGCGAGATCCTGCGCGACGATCCTCGCTTCGCAGTCGTGAGCGACACGTTCGACCGCTTCGCCGACATCGTCGACACCGACCTGCTGCGCGTGCCCATCGATGTGAGCGGCGCCGGGGTCGGCGGGCACTGGCTGCGCCAGCACCTGATCGAGCACCACGACATGTACTTCGAGATGTCGACCGCCACCACCATCGTGGCCGTGATCGGCGCGGGCAAGTCCTTCGACTTCGACGCCGTCTACGCCGCGCTGGTCGCGAGCGTGGAGTCGGCGGAGGCCGGGCACGAGCGCCGCATCACGGGCGACGTGCACGACTTCCCGCCCCTGCCCGCCCCGGGCGCGTACCGCGTGAGCCCGCGCGACGGCTTCTTCGGTGCGACCGAGGTGGTGAGCGCCGCAGACGCCGTCGGGCGCGTCTCCGCCGACACCCTCGCGGCCTACCCGCCGGGCATCCCGAACGTCATGCCCGGCGAGGAGATCACCGAAGACGCGGTAGCCTTTCTGCAGGCGGTCGCGGCTTCTCCGACCGGCTACGTGCGCGGCGCGATCGACCCGGGGGTGGATCGCTTCCGGGTTCTGGCCGGCGGCTGACCCGCGGCGCCTGCGACGGCGCCGCTTCGACTTCGCGGCCCACCGCCGCGGATTGCTCGAGATCCGAGCATCTCCTGGAAGACCAGGAACCCTCGCTGCGCGAGCGCCGAGGGACGAATGACCGGGCCTTCGGCCCTGCGACAACGAAGTCTGGAGAAGACACGTATGGCAAGCTCTCTGCGGCAGCAGCTCTTCCGAGTACAGCCCGTTCCACGCGACGGGGGTGAACGCGGCAGTCAGCTCAAGCGCAGCATCGGGCTCTTCCCGCTCATGATGATCGGCGTCGGCGGCACGATCGGCACGGGCATCTTCTTCATCCTCTCCGAGGCGGTGCCGATCGCCGGCCCCGCGGTCATCTGGTCGTTCATCATCGCCGGGCTCGTCGCCGGCCTCTCCGTGCTGTGCTACGCCGAGCTGGCGAGCTCGGTGCCGGTCTCCGGATCCTCGTACTCGTACGCCTACAGCACGCTCGGCGAGCTGCCCGCGATGGGCGTCGCCGCGTGTCTGCTGCTCGAGTACGGCGTGTCGACCGCCGCGGTCGCGGTCGGCTGGTCGCAGTACGTCAACCAGCTCGTGAAGAACCTCTTCGGGTTCGAGTTCCCGCACGAACTGCTGGACGCGCCGGAGAACGGCGGCATCATCAACCTGCCCGCGGTGATCCTCATCGGGCTCTGCTGCCTGCTGCTCATCCGCGGCACCTCGCATTCCGTCGTCACGAACACCGTGATGGTCGTCATCAAGATCGCCGTGCTGCTCTTCTTCGTGGCCGTCGGCATCACCGGCTGGAACGTCGACCACTTCGCGAACTTCGCACCGTTCGGCCTCGGCGGCATCATGACGGGCGCCGGCATCATCTTCTTCTCCTTCGTCGGGCTCGACGCCGTCGCCACCGCGGGCGACGAGGCGAAGAACCCGCGCCGCAACCTGCCGATCGCGCTGATGGGCGCCCTGGTCGTCGTGACCACCGTGTACGTGCTCGTCGCGGTGACCGGCCTCGGCGCGCAGGCTCCGGAGGAGTTCGAGGGCCAGAGCGCCGGCCTCTCCGCCATTCTCGAGAACATCGTGGGCGCCTCCTGGCCCGGCACCATCGTCGCCGCGGGCGCAGTGATCTCGATCTTCAGCGTGACGCTCGTCGTGCTCTACGGCCAGACGCGCATCCTCTTCACCATGTCGCGCGACGGCATGGCCCCGAAGATCTTCAGCCGGGTGAACCCGCGCACGGGCACGCCGATCGCCAACACCATCATCGTCTCGATCATCGTCGCGATCCTGGCCGGCGTGCTGCCCATCAACTTCCTGGCCGAGATGACGTCGATCGGCACGCTCGCCGCGTTCACCGTCGTCTCGGTGGCGGTCATGGTGCTGCGCCACCGCGAGCCCGATCTGGAGCGGAAGTTCAGGGTGCCGCTCTACCCGGTGATCCCGATCCTCTCGATCATCGGCTGCCTCTGGATCATCAAGGATCTGCGTCCCATCACCATCATCGTCTTCGCGCTCTGGACCGTGCTCGTGCTCGTCTGGTACTTCTTCACCGGCCGCAGGAACTCGGTGCTCGGGCATCGCATCGATACGGGCATGATCGTGCTCGTGGGTCCGGGCCGCTACCGGGTCGGCTCATCGGAGGGAGAGCTGTACGACGGCGGCGACCTCGATGAGGCCGAGGATCGCGAGACCACTCGCAGGTAATCGCTCACAGCCCGTGTCGGACCGGCGGCCGCGAGATCTTTCCACAGAAAGCCGTTCGCGCCCGCCGGCCCGACGCCGTGCAGCGCAAGCTGAGTTGCATGACACGACTCGAACCGAACCTCATGCCCGCCTCCGACATCGACCCCGCGCGGCCCCTCGATACCGATGACGCGCTCGCCGACCAGCTGACCCGGGTGTTCTCCCACGCCGAACTGAGACAGGTGTGGCTCCTGTTCCTCGACCACGGGCATCGCCTCACCGACCCGATCATGCCCATGGACGACCATCCGCTCGCGCCCGACGACGTCCTCGACACCGACGACCTCGGCCCCGTGACCTTCGTGCGGGCGATGGCCGAGCGCGCGCGCATGGCGTGCGACCTCGTCGGTGCCCACGAGTTCTTGTTCATGTGGGAGCGGCGGGGGAGCGCGGGCCTCGACGCCGAGGACCTGCGCTGGGCGCGCGGCCTCGACGGGGCGGTCCGGGAGATGGGCGCCGACAGCAGCTCCCCGCTGCGCGCGCAGCTGCTGCTGCACGACGGCGGCGTGCGCGTGATCGACGCTGCGGAGCTGCAATGACGCCCGTCGACGGCGCACGCGCGCCGCGCGGCGGCGGGTGGCGGGCTCGGTTGACCCGGTGCGGGGCGCCCACCAAGATGGATCGTATGGAGGGGGAGCGGATGCGCATCGCGAAGCGCGGACACGCGGCGTCGCCCCCGGTCGATCGGGTGCGGGCCTGGACGGGGTACGTGTAGCGCCCTCAGCGCGTCGCCCATCACACCCTTCCGAGGCGCCCCGGCGCCCCATCGGTCGCATCGCGACCAGAATTTGGAGTACCCATGCCCGCAGCACCCGCACACTCGTCCCAGACCCACGCAGCCCCGAACGGCCGCGCCGCAGGGCGCCCCGAGCTCTCCCAGCCGAGCCCGGCCCGCAGCCGGCTCGGCGAGCTCTGGTCGATCCTGCCCGAGGAGTCGGCGGTCGATGACGCCGGTGTGCTGCACCTGGGCGGCGTACCGGTGACCGAACTCGCCGAGCAGTACGGCACCCCGCTCTACGTGTACGACGAGGCGGGGCTCCGCCGCCAGATCCGCCGATTCATCGACGGTCTCAGCGCGCGCTGGCCCGCATCGGAGGTGCTCTTCGCCTCGAAGTCGTTCCCGGCCGTGGGCATGTACCGCATCGCGGCCGAGGAGGGGCTCTCGGTCGACATCGCGGGCGGCGGCGAGCTGCAGCTCGCCCTCGCCGCGGGGGTGTCGCCCGAGAAGCTCCACTTCCACGGCAACGCGAAGACCGATGCCGAGCTCCGCATGGCGATCGAGGCGGGCGTCGACACGATCATCGTCGACAACACCGACGAGCTCGACCGTCTGGAGCGGCTGCTCACGCAGCCGCAGAAGCTCCTCCTGCGCGTGATCCCCGGCGTCGAGGCGAAGACGCACGCGTCGCAGGCCACCGGCGGCAGCGACTCGAAGTTCGGGCTCCCCATGGATCAGGCCATCGCCGCGATCGAGCGCATGCGCGCCCACCCCCTGCTCGAGTTCGAGGGCGTGCACCTGCACATCGGCTCGCAGATCCTCGACGTCGCGCAGTTCGGCGAGGCGGTGTCGAAGATCTCGACCGCGGGTGAGTTCGACGTCTACGACGTGGGCGGGGGCCTCGGCGTCAAGTACACCTACGATGAGGTCGCCCCGAGTGTCGACGAGTACCTCGACACGATTGTCGCGGCCGCGCGGGAGCATCTGCCCGCCGGTGCGCGCATCATGATCGAACCCGGGCGCGCCATCGTCGCGCGGGCCGGCGTGACGCTCTACCGCGTCACCACGGTGAAGCGCACGGGGCGCACGTTCGTGGCGGTCGACGGCGGGCTCGCCGACCAGATGGACGCCGCGCTCACCGGCCAGCGGTTCGAGGCCCTGCTCGGCAATCGTGCACTCGATCCGTGGACGGAGACCGCTCAGCTCGTCGGGCGCCAGTGCGAGTCGGGCGACCTGCTCGTCGATCGCGCGCCCCTGCCCGAGGCGCGCGTGGGCGACCTCGCGGTGGTCGCCACGACCGGCGCCTACGGGTACACGCTCGCGAACAACTACAACGGTGCGCTGAAGCCGGCGATCGTCTTCGTGCGCGACGGCGAGGCGCGGCTGGTGGCCCGGCGCGAGACCTACGAGGAGCTGCTGGCACTGCACGCGCCCGCGCTCGAGCGGTAGCGCGCGGAGCGCACGCGCTCGGATCGAGGCGGCGACGCGCGCGGGCTGCCCGCGTCGCCGCCTCGTTTTGAGTTCGGGGCGAATCCGGGGTAGAGTGATCTCTCGGTGCCGCGCTCCTCGGAGCAGCGGATTTCCGCTTTGGGATATGGTGTAATTGGCAACACTACGGTTTCTGGTACCGTCATTCTAGGTTCGAGTCCTGGTATCCCAGCCACTGAAACCCCCGGCATTCGCCCGGGGGTTTTCTCGTGCCCGGCTCGCACGCATCGGGCGAGAGCGGACGAGCGAGACCGCGGTGTCGGGCCGCACGTCTCGATACCCCTGGCTACCTCGGCGCGTCTCGAGCCCACTCCCGCAGCCGCTCGATCTCGGCCGAGACGTTGGCGCGCGCCCGCCGCTCCCAGAGATGCCGGGCCGCCTCGGTGACGTAGAGCGCCGGGCGATCGAGATACCCCGCGAGAATGCCCGTGCGCGCAGCGGCGAAGTCCGCAGCGGGCACGTGCGCGTACTCCCGCCGCACCGCCGCCGCGTACTCCGCGTAACGCGACGGGCTCGACGCGAAGATCCAGAGGTCCGCGTCGAGCAGGTGCGCGAGCGCCGGGCCGGGGTCCGCCGGCGCGAGCCCCGGCGTCGTCGCGATGATGCTCGCCTCCACCGCGTCGATCAGCTCGCGATCGCACCCCAGGCGGATGAGCGCGGCGACCGCGAGGGCCGCCGAGGCCCGTTCGTCATCTCCGGCCGACCCCGCGTAGACCGCATCGTGGAACCAGGCCGCGAGCAGCGTCGGGGGAGCGATGCGCTCACCGCGCGACTCCAGGTGATCGAGCGCGAGCAGCACGTCTTCGAGGTGCCGCTCGTCGTGGTAGCTGCGGTGCGGCTCGTTCCAGCGCGCGATCAGCTCGTCGCCCAGCTCGCGCCAGGCCCGCCCGCGAGCGGCGTCGGTGCCTTCGGGAGGGGTGCTGCCAGCTCCCGTTCCGACCCCGAGCGAAACGCCGAGCGCCGTCCACTGCTCGGCGAGGTACTGCCGTCGCCGCAGGGGAGTGACCCGCTCGCGATCCACCTGGCGCACGCGCAGCCCGGCCAGCTGCAGCCGGCGCACCACCTCGCGGCCGGCGACGGGCTGGGCGCCGAGTGCGACGGCGCGATCGTAGTTCGCGGCCGAGACGTCGTAGTGGTCGAGATCGAAGCTGCGCCGCGGAAATCCCATCAGCCGGGCGAAGGCGTGCAGCTCATCGGCGCTCGTGTCGGAGACGAGGTGGCTCCACAGCGTGCCGTGCGCGGGCCAGGCCGGCGGGTCGATGAGGATCGCCATGGGTTCAGCGTACTGCGCGCGGCCGGGGCCGGCGCCCCGGCCGGGCCGAACCGCGGCGCCGCACGGGCGGCGCACGCTGATCAGGCGCGTCGAACCGGCACCGTCATGCGGTGATCGTTCTTCGGCAGCAGATCGGCGGGCTCCTCCGCCTCGTCGAGGAGGACGCCGGCGAACCGCATGGGAACGCCGATCGCGAACGCGGGCGAGGCGCGGTCCATGAGCTGGGCGTGCACGTGCGGCTCGCTGCTGTTGCCCGAGTTGCCGCATCGCCCGATCATCTCCCCGGCGCGCACTGTGTCGCCCACGTCGACGACGACCGAGCCGCGCTGCAGGTGGGCGACGAGTGCGCACACGCCGTTCGCGTCGCGGATGACGACGTGGTTGCCGACGACGGGACCGGGCCCGCCGAGCAAGCGCAGCTCGCCCTCGATCATCAGGTAGGCGAGCGCGGCGCGGGTCGAGCGGGCCCGGTGATCGCGTCGCCAGTCGGAAGCGCGCACGACCGTGCCCGACAGCATGGCCCGCACGGGCGCGCCGAAGGCGGGGTAATCGGCGTTCGGGCGCATGGCCGCCCCGCTGCCGAACTCGGGCCGCACGCCCTGCTCCGGGTCGGCGGGCTCAGCGACGAGGTCGATGGCATGCGATTGGCCGAAGATGCGCACGCCGTGACTCGGCACCCGAGACGCCGGGCTGTTCAGTGCGCGCCACCGGCCGGTGACCGGAGATGTCACCGTCACCGGCGCGCGACGCGGAATGAAGCGCGGGCCGAGCACGACGAGCAGATAGCCGATGAGGAGCAGCGGCGGCGCCGCGATGGCCGCGCGGGCGGCGACCGCACCCAGCGGATCCGGGAGCGCCCACCCGAGCAGCGGTCGGAGGGCGATGCAGGCGACGATGTACACGATCCGGGCCCGGTAGCACGCGAACGCGAACCTCCGCAGCGCGCCCATACCGCGACGCTACGGCACCGGGCGCGCACACGCAACGATGCACGCGGCGCCGAACCCCGCCTAGCACACCGGCTCCCGGGCCGCCGCCCCCTGGTCTCCCAGCGGGAGCGCTGCGACAGTGGAGGGCATGGCGACTGCATTCTCCGTTCTCACCGACACGCTCTCACGCTCGGCGCGCACGTCGCGCATCGGGGTCGCGAAGCTGCTGCACGACGACGCGCCGACGCTCATGACCCGCGGCTACGGCTTCGGCGCAGCGATCTGGGATCGCGCGCGGACCGGTGCCCGCGCGGTGCCCATGCGCCTGCTCGGGCGGCAGGCCCTCCTCGTGCGCGGCGCGGAGGGCGTGGCGACCTTCTACGACAACGATCGGATCGCGCGGCACGGGGCGATGCCCGCCTTCATCCAGGAGACACTCTTCGGCCACGGCTCGGTGCACAGCCTCGACGGCGCCGAGCACCGGCATCGCAAGGCGACGTTCGTCGACGTGGCCTACGAGGATGCGGCCGTCGAAGCGCTGAAGCCGCTCCTCGAGCGCGAGTGGCGCGCGGAGCTCGACGAGTGGATCGCGGGCGGCAGACGATCCGCCTACGACGCGGCGGCCGGAGCGCTCGGCCGCGCGATCATGCACTGGGCGGGGCTGCCCGGCACGGACGACGCGCTGACGCGGTGGTCGGCGCGCATGGCTCAGATCGTGGACGGGTTCGGGGCGCCGTACTCGCCGAGCTTTCCGCTCGCGGCCGCGAACCGCGCCTGGTCCGATCGTCACGCCCGCAAGCTCATCGAGGCCGTGCGGGCCGGCGAGCTCGACGCGCCCGAGGGATCGGCGCTGCGCGCCTGGGCGTGGCACCGCGACGAGGGCGACGAACTGCTCCCCGCGAACCTGGCGGGGATCGAGCTGCAGAACTGCATCCGCCCCATGGTCGCCGTCGCGCGCTTCGTAGCGTTCGCCGCGAAGGAGCTCCACGACCGGCCCGAGTGGCGCGACCGCATCTCGGCGTCGGTGGAGGAGCGGGGCGGCGTGCTCGTCGACGATCCCGTCGCGGTCGCCTTCGCGCAGGAGATCCGGCGCACCGCGCCCTTCGTCCCCGTGCTGCCCGGGTGGGCTACCGAAGACATCGAGGTGGACGGGGCGACGGTGCCGCAGGG
Organism: Leucobacter chromiiresistens; assembly: GCF_001477055.1. Taxonomy (GTDB): domain Bacteria; phylum Actinomycetota; class Actinomycetes; order Actinomycetales; family Microbacteriaceae; genus Leucobacter; species Leucobacter chromiiresistens_A. The sequence goes on along the minus strand of NZ_LDRK01000011.1, from coordinate 21,011 downwards.
CGGACGGGTGGTGCTCGACATTCTCGGCACGAACACCGACGACCGGTCGTGGGAGCGCGCGGGCGAGTTCGACCCCTCCCGGTTCCTCGGCGTCGACGACTACGAGGCGATCGAGACGTTCATCCCCCACGGCGGGGCTCGGGTGGAGACCGGCCACCGGTGCCCCGGCGAGAAGCTCGCGATCGCAGGGCTCTCGGCAGCCGCTGCCGCGCTCAGCGACCCGCGGGTGCGCATCCTCGGCACGGGGCTCGAGGTGAACCGGCGCCGCCTGCCGACGAAGCCCGCCTCGGGGGGCGTAGTGCGCCCCGCGGCGGCGGGTGCGGCCCCGGCGAAGTGCCCGTTCCACTGAGCGATGCGCGGCATCGGGGTGCGGGAGCCGTGCGAGCGATAACGTGATCGCATGACCCCGCACCCGCGCGATCCGCACCCCTACCTCGCAGACGCGTCACGGCCGCGCGTCATCGCGCACCGGGGCTTCGTCTCCGACGAACTCGCCCAGCGCGGCGTCGCGGAGAACACCCGGGCGGCGTTCACGGCGGCGCTCGCCGCAGGCGCCGACATCCTCGAGACCGACTGCCACCTGACGCGCGACGGCGCGGTGGTGCTCGCGCACGACGCCGACCTCTCGCGGGTGACGGGCGACCCCCGCGAGATCGGCGCGGTGGATCGCGTGGAGCTCGCGCGGATCTTCGCCGAGCGCGGCGGGCTGCTGACCCTCGAGGAGGCCCTCGCGGAGTATCCGCGGGCGCGCTGGAACATCGACGTCAAATCGCGCGCCGTCGCCGCCCCGCTCGGGCGCATCGTGGCGCGGCACGGGGCGCGGGTGCTCGTGACGAGCTTCTCCGACTCCCTCCGGCGCACAGCCTTCGCTGCGGCGGCGGGGGAGCGGCCCGCGATCCTGCCCGCGACCTCGCCGGGCCGGGGCGCGCTGGTGCGGGTGCTGCTCGCATCGGCCACCGGATCGCGGCGCGCGGTTCGACGCGCGCTCGCCGGTCTCGATGCACTGCAGATTCCGGAGCGGCAGGGGCGCATCCGGGTGCTCACCCCGAGGCTCGTCGCCGCGGCGCACGCGAACGGGGTCGAAGTGCACGTCTGGACGGTCAACGACGCCGACCGCATGCGCGAGCTGACCGCGATGGGCGTCGACGGCGTCGTCACCGACCGCACCGATCTCGCGCTCGCGACGCTGCGGCCCTAGCCCGGTGCCGGGCCGGGGGCGGCCCCCGTGGCATCATCGACGGGTGAACGATGCACTGGGGAGCCCCGACTTCGACTTCGTGCTCGGCTGCGCCCGAGAAGACGCGGCAGCGGGGTGGCTCGCGCTCTGGGGCGCATCGACCGTGATCGACGAGCACACCCGCGTTCCCTCGTTCGACGCGCGGATCTTCGACGCGCTGCACGCGGCGGCCGGAGTCGCGGCCGAGTTCCCGGTCGGCAACGCGGGCCTGATCCACGTGTACGGGTACTGGTTCTCGGAGGTGCCGACGCCGTTCGGGTTCAAGCGCGATCGCTGGCAGCAGGGCGATCTGGCGCGCGCGCTCGGCCGCCCGGCCGACGCGTTCCACCTCGCCCGCGGTGCGGACGCCGAGGGCCCCGGCTCCACGCCGCTGCAGCGCGTCACCGACGCCGCCCTCCCGCACCTGCGACGCCCGCCGCAGGAGGCTCGGGTGGGGGAGGCCGAGCTGCGCGGAAGCGGCGCGGACGCGGTGCGGTGCAGCCGGGTCGTGCTCGTGCAGTGCGGAGATCGCGATGCCGCACCGGCGCTGGTGTACGGCATCGCTCCAGCTGAGCGGGCGGAGACCACGGCGCCTCTGCAGCTCGTCACGGCGTTCCCCTTCGCGGGCGATGCCGATGCGCTGCTCGCCGATTTCGAGGCGCAGCCCGCGCCGCGTTGGAATGCTGTCGTCGACCCGTAACCGGGTGTTCACCCTGCGATAGACGTTTCGTCCATTTCGCGCCCTAGCTTTGGATGCATCGTCCACAACCGCGGGGAGCGCACATGGCACCGAGCATCGTCTTCGACTTCGACGGCACCCTGGCCATCGGCCACGGCCCCGTCCGCGCCTACGCCGCATGCGTCGCGGAGGCCGCGCCGGTGGGATCCGACTTCGTCGCACGCGTCGACGCCGAGCTCGCGCGGTACGACTCCGGCGAGAGCGCGTACCGCGACGGCTACGACATCGTCGGATCGCTCGGCGAAGCCGCAGGTGCGAGCGCCGACGCCCTCCGCACGGCCTACGCGCGCAGCCGCGCCCGGCTCGGCACCGACCTCGCGGTCGTGCACACCATCGACGGCCTCGACGCCGCGCTCGAAGCGCTCGGCCGATCCGCCCGCCTCGTGCTCGCCACCAACGCTCCCGAGACCGGCGTCGACGCCGTGCTCGACGCGTGGGGCGTGCGGGCGCGCTTCGACGAGCTCCACTTCACCGTCGGCAAGCCGGCAGGACTCGAACCCCTCATCGACCGCCTCATCGCGGACGGCCCCGTGCTCGCGATCGGCGACATCTACGCGTTCGATCTCGCACCGGCCGCAGCGCGCGGCGCCGACACGGCGCTCGTCGGCGCGACCGCCGCGGCCTCCCCGGCTCCGGTGACGATGCGCGGGCGCTCGCTCGCCGACCTCGTCCCGGGCATCCAGACCTGGGCCGCGACCGCGGCATCCAGCACCTCCGCGCCGCTCGGCGCGGGATCCGGCATCGAAAGGTAACCACACCCATGCGTTCATCCGCTCTCGCAGTAGGCGCCCTCACCGTCGCCGCGCTCGGTCTCGCCGGCTGCAGCGCCACCGACTCGTCGGCGACCTCCGCCGACGATGCGCAGGCCTGGCCCGACTCCATCACCCTCTCCCTCGTCCCCTCGGTCGAGGGCGAAGACCTCGCCGAGGCGCTCGATCCGCTCACCGCCTACCTCTCCGAGGGCCTCGGCATCGAGGTCGAGGGCGTCGTCGCGAGCGACTACGCCGCGACCGTCGAAGCGCTCGGCGCCGACCAGGCCCAGGTCGTCATCACCGACGCCGGCTCGCTCTACAACGCGATCGAGCAGTACGACGCCGAGCTCGTGCTGCGCGACGTGCGCTTCGGCGCCACCTCGTACGCGGCGGTCGCCTACACGAACAACCCCGACAAGTACTGCGCCGACGAACCGGTCATGGCGACGTACGCCGCGAGCGACATCGAGCTGTCGTACTGCAACGGCATCGAGGAGGCGGGCGCCGAGGCGACCGGATCCGGCCCCGCGGGCATCGACGCGCTCGAGAAGATCGACGCGGGCACGAAGGTCGCGCTGCAGGCGGCCACCTCGCCCGCCGGCTACCAGTACCCCGTGGTCGCCATGCGCGACGCCGGCATCGACACCGACGCCGACATCGAGCAGGTGCCGGTCGAGGGCAACAACAACGCGGTGCTCGCGGTCGCGAACGGCGACGCCGAGGTGAGCTTCGGGTACTGGGACGCGCGCACCACCGTCACCGCAGAGGCGCCCGACGTCGCCGAGAAGGTCACGGCGTTCGCCTACACCGAGATGATCCCGAACGGCGGCGTCGCCGTCGCCCCGACGCTGCCCGACGATCTCGTCGCACAGCTCACCGAGCTCATGGCCGACTACGCCGGCTCCTCGGACGAGGCCGCGACCGTGATGTTCGACCTCGTCGGGCTCTCGGGCTGGACCGCCGAGACGGCCGACGAGGAGATCGCGCGCTACGGCGAGATCCTGGGCGAGTTCTCCCACTGATCCGCGCGGAAACCATGTCACTCTCACACGACGGGCGCCACGAGGCGAGCGAGCGGCACGCGCCGCACGCCGCCTCGTGGGGCATCGCCCTCGACCGCGTCTCGGTCACCTACCCCAACGGCACCCGCGCCCTGCACGAGGTCACGCTACAGATCGAACCGGGCGAGATGGTCTCGATCGTGGGACTCTCCGGATCGGGCAAGTCGACCCTCATCCGCACCATCAACGGCCTCGTCGCCGTGACCGGGGGCAGCGCGACCGTCGGCCCGTATCGCGTCTCCGGCCTGCGCGGCGGCGCCCTGCGCGAGGCGCGCGGCCACATCGGCATGATCTTCCAGGCCTTCAACCTCGCCGAGCGCGCGAGTGTCTACCGCAACACCCTGGTCGGCCGGTTCGCGCACTCCCCGGCCTTCCGCACCCTGCTCGGTCTGCCGAGCGCCGAGGACCGCGAGATCGCACTCCGGGCGCTCGACTCCGTCGGCATCCTCGACAAGGTGTGGCACCGCGCGGGCGCGCTCTCAGGCGGCCAGAAGCAGCGCGTCGCCATCGCCCGGGCCCTGTCGCAGGAGCCCAGCGTCATGCTCGCCGACGAGCCCGTCGCGAGTCTCGACCCGCCCACCGCCCACGCCGTGATGGCCGACCTCGAGCGCATCAACGCGGAGCACGGGCTGACGGTGCTCGTGAACATCCACCTGATGGACCTCGCGCGCCAGTACACGCGCCGCATGATCGGCTTGCGCGACGGGCGCGTGGTGTACGACGGACCGGCGGCGGCCGCCACCGACGCCGACTTCGAGCAGATCTACGGGCGTCCCATCCAGCCGCGCGACCGCCTCGGAGCCGGAGCATGAGCGCCGCGATCCCGACCCGGCTCGACGTGCCGCCGAAGCCGCGCAACACGCTGCGCACGGTGCTGGTCTCGGCAGCGGTCGCCGCGTTCACCGTCGCGACGTGCCTCCCGTCGATCGGCGGGATCGAACTCGACCTCGCCGCCATCGTGCAGCACTGGCGCAACGGTGTAACGAAGCTCGTGCAGCTCGCCCAGCCGAACCTCGCGTTCCTGCCCCGCACCTGGGCTCCGCTGCTCGAGACCCTGCAGATGGCGCTGGTCGGCGCCGTCGCGGCGGCGCTCTGCTCGATTCCGCTCACCCTCTGGGCGGCAGCGCCCACCAACCCGAATCGTCTCACGCGCGCACTCGTGCGCACCGTCAACAACATCAACCGCGCGGTGCCCGACCTGGTGTTCGCCACCGTGCTCGTCGCAATGGTGGGGGTGGGCGCCCTGCCCGGCGTGGTCACCCTCTTCCTCTTCAACATCGGCGTCGTGGTGAAGCTCGTCTCCGAGGCGATCGACGCCGCCGACCATCGCTACATGGAGGCGGGCCGAGCCGCCGGCGGCACCCAATTCCAGATCAACCGCGCCACGGCGCTCCCGCAGGCGTGGCCGCTGTTCGCGAACCAGTGGCTGTACGCGCTCGAGCTCAACGTGCGCATCTCGGCCATCCTCGGCATCGTGGGCGCGGGCGGCATCGGAAGTATGCTGTCGAACTACACCAACTATCGGCAGTGGGACACCGTCGGCATGCTGCTCATCGTGGTCATCGCCGCGACGATGCTGATGGATGCGATCTCGGGGGCGATCCGTCGCCGCATCACGAACGGAGCCGGATGACCACGACCTGGCAGGGACACCCCGACGCACGGCCCAGCGTGCGCATCGCCTCGCTGGCGCCGGCGCTGCAGCGCACCGAGCGGCGCGTCGTCGAGGCCATCGCCGCCGATCGCGACGGAGCGGTCGCATGCACGGCTCAAGCTCTCGCCGAACGGGTGGGGGTGGGGCGCACCACGGTCATCCGGGCGGCGCAGTCGCTCGGGTACGACGGGTATCCGCAGCTGCGGGTCGCGCTCGTGCAGGAGCTCGCGCTCGAGAGCGCCGCAGCGGGTGGCGGTGGTGCGGGTGCTGGTGGTGCCGGTGGTGGTGGCGCGGGTGGTGGTGGTGCTGAGGGCGCCGCGAACGGCGGCGGTGGTGCTGCGGCCGGGGAGCTCGGCGATGCCACGATCCTGGGCACGCTCCGGGGGCGGATCGCGCGACTCGCCGCCCGCCTCGACGACACGCTGGCGGCGCTCACGCCCGAGGCGGTCGAGGCCTTCGTACGGGCGCTCGACTCGGCCGAGCGGCTCCTCGTCGTGGCGAACGGGCTGTCGAGCCCGCTCGGCCTCGACTTCGCGATGCGGCTCGCCTCTGCGGGCCGACCGGTGGAGCAGTTCGCCGACGCCATGGCGCAGCAGATCGCCGCCCGTCAGCTCGGCGAGGGGTCGGTGTGCGTGGTCTTCTCCGGATCCGGCGCGAACCGTGCGACGCTCGAGGCGATGAGTGCGGCTCGAGCGAGCGGGGCGCGGGTGCTCGCGATCACGTCGTTCGCGCGGTCGGCGGTCGAGCAGCAGTCGGATGTCGCCCTCGTCGTGCCGCCCGTCGGCGGCAGGTTCCACGACGAGCTCATCCACACCTCCCGCGCGGTGCTGATGCTGCTCACCGAGCACCTCGTCGACGCGCTCGTCGAGATGCGCGGCGACCGCGGGCGCGAGGCCCGCGCCGCGGTGCTCACCGTGCTCGCGGGCGCGCTGGAGGAGTGAGCGGCGCCGCGCCCGCTCGGGGCGCCGCGCCGCCTCGGCACCCCGCCGCCACGTCCGGGCGCCCGATGCGGTCGGCCCGCCCGCTCCGCCGGTGCAGGCGCCCGCTCGCGCCGCGCCCGCTCCGCCGGTGCACCACTGTTTCGCCGACGCACAGGCGTTTGAGGGGTGCATCGGCGACAAACATGTGCGCCGGCGGGCCCGGTCCCGCCAGGGGAGGGGAAGCGGGGCGGCGCCCCGCCCTCGATCCGGCATGCGCCTACTCGGCGAGGTGCTCGCGCAGCGTCGCGCCCCGGTACGCGCGGCGGAAGATCCCGCGGCGCTGCAGCTCGGGCACGACGCCGTTCACGAAGTCCTCGAATGACGAATGGTAGAGCGCCGGCATGACGATGAACCCGTCGGCGGCCTCACTCTCGAAGAGGTGCTGCATCTCGTCGGCGATCGTCTCTGGCGACCCCACGAGCTGCGGGTGCAGCTGGTTGAGCGCCTGCTCGATGGCGAGGTCGCCGACGGTGAAGGAGCGCCGCGCGCTCACCGCCGCGAGCATGTCCTCGAAGCCGACGCTGCCCGTGGCGCCGCGGTGCGCGGCGAGCACCTCCGCGGCGGGCGCTGCGGCGTCGAGCGCCTCGGCGTGCAGCAGCCGCGCGAGCTTCTCGAGCGCGCTCGGCAGGTCGATCTGCGCGACGAGCGCGGCGAGTTTCGCATCGGCCTCGGCGTCGGTCCAGCCCACGATCGGCTGCACGCCCTGCAGCACGCGGATCGCGTCGGGGTCTCGGCCGTGGTCGATGCGGGCGCGGTCCCGGATCTCCTGACGCAGCTCGCGCATGGCGTCGGGGGAGTCGCCGATCGCGAAGACCACCTCCGCCCAGCGAGCGGCGAAGGCTCGGCCGCGAGGCGATGAGCCCGCCTGCATGAGCACGGGGCGCCCCTGGGGGCTCTGCGGCAGGGTGAGCGGCCCGCGCGAGAGGCTCCCGTCGACGCGGTGCACGCGAGCGGCGTCGGCGAAGACGGCCCGCCCCCGATCGTGGACGAGCGCATCGGGCTCCCACGACCGCCACAGCGCATCGACGGTGCGCACGACCTCGTCGGCGCGGTCATAGCGCTCGGCGGGTGACGCGATGCCCGCCTGCCCGAGGTTGCGCGCCTCGGCGTCGGTCGTCGAGGTGACGATGTTCCACGCGGCCCGTCCGCCCGACAGGTGGTCGACTGAGAGCAGCTGCCGCGCGATCGCGTAGGCGGGCACGAAGCTCGTCGAGACGGTCGCGCCGATGCCGATGCGCGAGGTCGCTCCCGCGACGAGGGCCGCCTTCGCGATCGGATCGAGATAGATGGCGCCCTTCCCGGCGGTGCGCAGCGTGGTGGCGTAGTCGCCCGCCCCGTCCTCGGGTACGGCGAGCGCGTCGGCGAAGAAGATCATGTCGAAGCAGCCGCGCTCGAGGGTCCGGGCGAGGTCGGCGTGGAACGCGCCGCTCAGCCAGTCGGCTCGGCTCAGCGGGTTGCGCCAGTTCTCCGCGTACTGGCTCGTCGGCGGGTTGACCATGCCGACGAGGTGGATGCTGCGCTGCGCCGCGGTCACTCGGGGGAACCCGGCTCGGCGTGCTCGGCGTGCTCGGCGCCCGTGGCGTCCGAGGCTTCCGCGGCGCCCGTGGCGCCCGCGAGGGAGGGGCTGTTGATCGACACGGTGAGGTGCGTGACGACGTGCTGGATCACTGCACCCACACCGATCCACGCGTTCGCGGCGGTCGTCAGCACTGCGGCGAGGTCGCCGTCGAGGCGGGTCGCGTAGTGGTCGGATCCGGAGTAGACGCCCGCAGCCTTCGCCTGCTCGATGGCCGCGTAGATCGGCGTCATGTGGTCGGCGGGGCGCGCCTCCCCGGCGCCTGGGGCGGCGGAAGCGGCGGCGGAGCCGGGAGACGATGCCGTTCGCGCGTCGAGCAGGGGGTAGAGCGACCAGTGCGCGCGCGCTCGCACCCCGCTCCGGGGGAGCCGGATCGGCTCGGCCCCGACGGCGTCCACGCCGGGCGGCAGCGCGCACTGCAGCTCGCCGGGGCAGCCCCGGGAGAGCAGGATCGCGGCGGAGAGGTGCGCTCCGCTGCGCGCGGCGCCCGCGATCACCTGCTCCAGGTATTCGAGCACCCGCTGCTCCGCGCCGGTGATGCAGGTGGAGATGTCGTTCGTCTCGACGGCGAGACCGGTGGCGTCGGCCGCGTCGAGCGCCTGCAGGATGATGCGGACGTAGTCGGAGTCGTACACCGAGAGGGTGAAGCGCGCGCCGACGCCGTACTGCTCGGGCGTCGGGACCGCTGGCGCCCCGGGCGCCCCGGGTGCTCCGGGAGTGTCGGGCAGCGGCGTCTGGTGCGTATCGGTGGTCACGCCCCCACCCTAGGCGACCGGTCGCGGCCCGTGTCGCGGGTGAACGATTGTTGCTAGGGTGAAGCCCACACGGGAGTCCGGTAGGCCGGGCTGAGAGGAAAGTCCACAGCTTTCGACCGTCATACCTGATCTGGATCATGCCAGCGCAGGGAGACACTCTACGAACCCGTGCCCGATCGCAACGGAAGGGCACGCATTCATGCGCCATCACGATTTCCATACCCGAACGACCCGCGCGGTGACGGCGGCGGCGCTGACAGGGGCGGCGCTCGCGCTCGGCGGCTGCGCGGGCGGCGCCGCGGAGAGCGCAGGGAGCGGGGATGCGACGCCGGTCGCGTTCGCACTCGACTGGGCGCCGAACACGAACCACATCGGCGTGTTCGTCGCCGAGGAACTGGGGTACTTCGACGAGGCCGGCCTCGACGTCGAGATCCTCCCGTACGGCTCCACCCCGGCGACGCAGCTCGTCTCGGCGGGCGAGGCCGATTTCGGCATCGGCGGGCAGTCGAACGTGCAGGTGGCGCGCACCGCCGGCCTCGACCTCGTGTCGGTGTATCGCGTCACCCAGCGCGATTCGGGCCGACTCGTGACGCTGGCGGATCGCGCGGACGTCGAGCGCCCGTCCGATCTCGACGGCGCCACCTTCGGCGGGTTCGGGTCGCCGCTCTACACCGCGCTCGCCCAGGCGACGATCGCGGGCGACGGGGGCGAGGGCGAGTTCGAGGAGGTCGTGCTCGACACGGGGGCGTACGAGGCCCTGTCGCAGGGGCGCATCGACTTCACGCTGTCGGTGGCGACCTGGGAGAACCTGCAGGCGGAGCTCGACGGGCACCCCTACCGCGAGTTCCGCTACCAGGATTTCGGCGTGCCCGAGCAGCAGTCGACGGGCATCGTGTCGAGCGAGGCGTACCTCGACGCCCACCCCGAGGAGGCGCGGGCGTTCGTGCAGGCGGTCGCCCGCGGCTACGCGTATGCGGCCGAGCAGCCCGAGGCGGCGGCCGACCTGCTCATCGAGGCCAATCCCGATACGCTCGGCGCGGCCGAGGACCTCGTGCACCGCAGCGCGGAGCTGCTCGCGAGCGAGTACTTCGTCTCGCCGGATCGCGAGATCGGCGCCGCCGACCCCGAGGCGTGGGACGCGTTCGGCGGCTTTCTCCACGCGGGCGGCTTCCTCACCGACGCGGCGGGCGAGCCGCTCGCGGAAGAGCCCGATTGGAGCGCGTACTACACCGACGAGTACCTCGAGTGACCCCATCCGCCGAGCTCCGCCCCCGCCTCGTCGCGGCGCCGCGGAGACGCAACCGGGCGGCGCTCGTCGGCGCCGTCGCAGCGCCGGCGAGCGCCCTCCTCGTGCTCCTCGGGCTGTGGCAGGCGGTCGCCGTGTCGGGTGCGGTGCCCGCCGATGTGCTTCCCTCACCGGTCCGTGTCGTCGGCGCCGGGGCGGGCGAGCACGAGGCTCTGCTGCGCCACGCGGTGCCGACGCTCGTCGCGACGATCACCGGGTTCGCCCTGTCGGTCGCATTCGCGTTCGCCACGGCGACCCTGCTCGACTTCTCGAGGATCCTGCGCACCGCCCTGCTGCCGCTGCTCATCGTGAGTCAGACGCTGCCGCTCATCGCCCTCGCGCCGCTCGTGGTGCTCTGGTTCGGCTTCGGTCTGCTGCCGAAGATCCTGCTCGTCGCGTTCGTCACGTACTTCCCGATGGTGGTCGGTCTGCTGCGCGGCTTCGCCGAGGCCGATCCCGAGGCCGAGCGCCTGCTCGCCTCGATGGGGGCGTCGCGCGCGGCCGTCTTCCGCCTCGTCCGGCTCCCCGCGGCGACCGCGTCGTTCTTCTCGTCGCTGCGCATCTCGATCACGTACGCCGTGGTGGGGGCGATCTTCGCCGAGTACGCGGGGGCGGTGGCGGGTCTCGGGGTGTACATGCAGTCGGCGAAGAACGTCTTCCGCACCGATCTGGTGCTCGCCGCGGTGGGGGTGAGCACGGTGCTCACGCTGTGCCTGTTCGGAGCGGTCGTGCTCATCGAGCGCTGGGCTGCGCCGTGGCTGCGCATCGAGCAGGGGCGCGTCGACTCGGTCGGGGGAGGATCGGCGTGAGCCTGCTCGAACTGCGCGGCATCGGCAAGCGCCTCGGCGACCGGGCGGTGCTCGAGGCCGTCTCGTTCGACGTCGCAGCGGGCGAGGTCGTCGCGATCATCGGCGCGAGCGGGAGCGGCAAGTCGACGCTCCTCTCCCTGCTCACCGGTGCGCTGCGCCCCGACGCCGGCGAGGTCGTGTTCTCGGGGGCGCCCGTGCCGCAGCGCGATCGGCCCTTCGCCTACATGCCGCAGCGCGACGCGCTCCTGCCGTGGCGCACCGTCGTCGGGAACGCGGCGATCGGGTTGGAGGTGCAGGGGGTGCCCCGCCGGGAGGCGCGTCGGCGCGCCGCGGCGCTGCTCGAGCCGTTCGGGCTGGCGGGCGCGGAGCGGCGATACCCCCGGCAGCTGTCGGGAGGCATGCGGCAGCGGGTGTCGTTTCTGCGCGCGGTGGTGCAGGATCGGCCGATCCTGCTGCTCGACGAGCCGTTCGGGGCGCTCGACGCGATCACCCGCGACGAGCTGCAGCGGTGGCTGCTCGACATGTGGGCGAGTGCGGGGTGGACGATCGTGTGCGTCACGCACGACATCCGCGAGGCGGTGCGGCTGGCCGACCGCGTGCTCGTGCTGCCGTCGGCGGCGGGCGGCCAGATTCGGGAGGTCGCGGTGCCGCGCGACATTCCGCGCGGGGACGGCATCCTCACCGATCCGCGGGTGCCGCGGCTCGAAGCGCGTCTGCACGAGCTGCTGCGCGCCGCTTCCGCGCCGAGCTGAGCGCGGGCGGCCGTTCGAGCAGCTGCGGGGTCACGCCCGCCGGTCGAGACCCATCGAGTACGCGCGCTCGGGCAGCCGGGCGAGCGGAGTGCGCAGCGCCGCGCCGAGCAGTGCGCCGGCCGGAGACGCGGTGGTGCGCGGCCAGGGCCGACCCAGCATCGTGTTGAGACCCGCGATGCGGGCGGAGGTGCGCGCGGATGCGAGCCGGTCGCGCTCCCACCGGGAGAGCGCCTCCCGGTGCTCGGAAGACGGGCGCGCCCCGTGGGCGGCCCCTGCACTCCGCAAACGGCCCTGGCGTGCCCGCGCGAGCACCGGCGCCAGTGTCGCGGCGTCGAGCAGGCCGAGATTCATGCCCTGGCCTCCGATCGGACTCACCTCGTGCGCCGCATCGCCGATGGCGATGATCGACCCCGCGATCACCATGCGATCGAGCAGCGCGCGGCGGATGCCGAACGGGTGCGCCTCGCGCACCATCGCCGCGAGTTCGGGCGCTCGCATGCGGGTCTCGACGGCCTCCGCCAGCCGCTGCGCATCCGACCCGCCGCTCGCGCTCGCTCCCTTTGCTCCCTCCGGCGCCTCGCGCGCCACGAGGCGACGCCCGCCTCCGGGCAGCGGGAACGACTCGGCGACGCCGTGCGCGCCCAGGGTGATCACCGCGGTGCCGCTCGGCTGGCCGGGCGCCGCGGCGAGGTCGCACATGAGGTAGCGGTCGGGGTAGGCGCGGGAGCGGCCGGAGACGAGCCCGCTCACGAGACGCCGCCCCGACGCCCCGGTGGCGACCACGACGGTGCCCGCCAGCCACTCGCGCGGCGAGCCGTCGACCGACTCCGCGCGCACCCGAACCCCGTCGGGAGCGGGTTCCACCGCGACGACGCGCACGCCGCGCACCGGGTCGGGCCCGCCGAACGAGACGGCCGCCTCGGTCACCGCCTGAGGCACGGATGCGACGAACGGGAACCGCAGCGGCAGGCGGTCGAAGCGCACTTGGCCCACGGCGCGCCCCTCCACCACGGCGATGCCCCGAGGAATCCGGGCGGCCTCCGCGAGAATGCGCTCCGTCGCGCCGCCGGCCTCGAGCGCGGCGAGCACGGGCGGATGGAGTCCGATGGCGCGGGAGCCCGGGGAGGGGTCCATGCGCTGCTCGACCACGACGGCCTCGACGCCGAGACGCTCCAGCTCCGCAGCCAGGAGCGCGCCGCTCGGGCCCGCGCCGACGACGAGCACGTCGCACGCGCTCACGGTGCCGCTCATCGAATCCTCGCCGCGTCGCGGGGCGGGGTGCTCCGACGCTGCACGGCGAGGAGCCGGAAGGGGCCGACGCGCTCCGCCCGCCACCCCGCGGGGAGGGCGGCCGCGAGCTCGTCGGGCGTGTAACTGCGCCGGATGCTGCGCAGGCCGTCGACGCGGAGCAGCGTGCCGGGGCTCACCGGCACCGCGCCGATCGCGAAGGCGGCGTAGGCCAGGCGGCTCCGCGCGATGTCGGAGTGGACTGCGAGGCGGGTCGCGAGCGCTTCGGAGTCTGCGAGCAGACCGCTCAGCTCGTCGGCTGCGAGGTGGTGCAGCAGATGGTTCGAGAGCACGACGTCGAAGCGCTCGCCGTGGGCGACGAGGGCGGAGGAGTAGCACTGCCGATACACGACACCGGGCACCCGCGGCGCCCCGGTCGCGACGGCGATCGCGCGCGGGTCGGGATCGATCCCCACCCCCTCCACGGCGATCCCGTCTCGGGCCGCCGACGCCACGATCCGGCGCAGCACGTCGCCGCCGCCGCACCCCACGTCGAGCACCCGCACGGCACCCCGACGCCCGCTCTCGACGCTCGCCGCGGCGAGCACCGGCCGCAGATGCGTGCGGTACACCCGGCCCCACGACGCGACCGCGCGATTCACCAGACCGAAGCCCTGCAGGGTGCGACGCAGGCGGTCGGGGTCGCAGTCCGGGTCGTCCATGATCTCGGTCAACCGCTCGTCGCGGCGGGCCAGCGATACGAACCGCGTGCGGGCGCGCGCCGCCCCCGGCGACTCAGGCGACACCGTGCGACAGCGAGTTCGTGGCCGGAGCGCTCGCCGCAGCCGCGACGGGAACGCCGGCCGCGCGGGCGGCGTCGCTCTCCTCGGGCGCGGCGAGTGCTGCGCCGGCGGTGACGCGGGTGAACCGGGCGGTCTCGACGGTGAGGCCGGGGCCGAAGCACAGACCGGCCACGGCCGCGCCGTCGGGCAGGGATGCGTCGTCGAGGATGCGCTGGAGAATGAAGAGAATGGTCGCGCTCGACATGTTGCCGTACTCGCGGAGCACGTCGCGCGACTCCCGCATCGCGCGCTCGGGGAGGTCGAGCCCCGATTCGACCCGGTCGAGCACGCTGCGCCCGCCCGGGTGCACCGCCCACGCGTCGATGTCGGCGACACCGGCGCCGTCGCGCTCGAGCATCGGCGCGACGACCGACGCGATCTCGCGCCCGATGATGCGGGGCACGTTCGCGGTGAGCCGCATCTCGAACCCGCGATCGCCGATCGTCCAGTCCATGTCCTCCTCGCCCTCCGAGGTCAGCGCGGTCGAGAACTCGCCGACCTCGAGCGCCGGGGCGGCGGCGCGCGCCGGCATCGGGTCCGAGGCCACCACGGCGGCGGCCGATCCGTCGCCGAACACCGCGGACGCCACGATCTGCTCGGGATCGTTGGACGAGCGGATGTGCAGCGAGCAGAGTTCGGTGCAGACGACGAGCACCACGGACCCGGGCTGAGCCGCTCCGATGCGCGCCGCTGCCCGAAGCGCGGGGAACGCCGCCGCGCACCCCATGAAGCCGATATGGGTGCGCTCGGCCGAGGTCGGGATGCCGAGCTCTCGCACGAGCAGGTAGTCGGGCCCGGGCGCGAAGAAGCCGGTGCACGACGCCGTGATCACGTGGGTGACGTCGGCCGCCGCGACCCCGGCGCGTTGCAGTGCGTCGCGCGCGGCCGCTGCGGAGAGCGGCGGAGCTTCGCGCCGGTAGACCAGGTTGCGGTCACCGGTGCTCGGGGTCAGCAGCCGTTCGCCGTCCTCCGTGAAGACGTCGGAGGCGACGGCGGCACCCGCCTGAGAGTCGAGACCGCCGATCACGGAGTAGCGCGTGTCGATCGCCGACTGGTCGAAGGCGGCGGAGATCAGCCGCGCGCTGAGCCGGTCGACCCCGGGCTGGGCGGCGAAGAAGTCGCGGGTGCGCGTCTGCGCCAGGCGTGCGGGGGGAACTGCTGTGCCGATGCCGAGGATCTGGGTGACCATGACGCAAACCTATCTGCGTCGCGCGGCTGCGCGGCGGGGGTTGACACGCTCCGGTCCGCTTCCCGGCGCCCTCGAAGCTGGGAACTTACTGCATAGGACCTGTGAAGCGCAACCGTCTGGTCCGGCGGCTCCGAAGACCTCACACTGAATACACCCCGGTGGCATGCGCTGTGCCGACATCGTCACCTCCAATCGATATATAAGGAGAACGTCGTGAAGAACTCACCTAATCGCATTCTCGGAGTAATCTTCGGCGCGGTCTACGTCTTGGTCGGTCTGCTCGGTTTCGCAGTCACCGGAGGAGTCGGGTTCGTGGCGACCGAGGGCGGACTGCTGCTCGGCATCTTCGAGGTGAACCCGCTGCACAACATCGCGCACCTGCTGATCGGCGCCGCACTGCTGCTCGCGGGCCTCGCCAACGTGCGCGCCGCCAAGGGCGTCAACGGCACCGTCGGCGCCGTCTACCTGCTGCTCGGCATCGTCGGATTCTTCATCGCCGATACGGCCGCGAACATCCTGGCGCTGAACACCGCTGACCACATCCTCCACCTCGGCAGCGCGCTGGTGCTGCTGGTGGTCGCCATCGCTGCGGACAAGCAGGTCGCACCCGCGACTCGCCCCGCCGTCTGACATGGGCGTTCTCTGATGATGATCAGAGCACTCTGGCCGGCCCTGGCCTCGCTCGGGGCCGGCCTCGTGCTGTTCGCGACCGCCGCGGGCGCCGCGCCGGTGATCGCGGTGCCCGTCGGCCTCGCGGGCGCCGTCGAGCTCGTGTGGGCGCTCGCCGTGCTGCGCGCGGGCCGACTCGTCGCGCCGCGCGCCGCCATCGCCGGGGGCGCCGTCGGCATTGCCGGGTCGGGGTTCCTCCTGCTCACCGGCCCGCTCGCGCTGATCCCCTTCCTCGCCCTGTTCGTGTTCCACTGGTCGATCGCGATCGCCGCCGTGCTCGAGGTGCGCCGCCTCCGCGCCGACTCCGCGGTTGCACCCGGTGAGACCCCCGACGCGCGCGCGGTCGCCTCCGCGGGCGGCCCCGTCAGTTCGCCGATCCGCCGCCGCGCCGGGGGTTTCACGATCGCGCTCGTGATCGAGGCGATGCTGGTCGCGGCCATCGCCACACCGGCACTCGCCGCGAGCGAGGCGGGGGAGTTCGCCGTGCCGCACGGCACGCTGCACTCGGGTCACTGAGGCGCCGGGGTCCGCAACGCGCGGCGGGGCGGGCTCCGAGGTCGACCGCCGGTTCGCAGCGCCGATGTGCGCAGCGAACCCCTAATCTGGAAGTGAGGGGCCTCGTGCGCCGCGGGGCCGGAAGGAGAATCTGATGCTGCATTCCCCAGACGAGCTGGCCAGCACGGGCGGACAGAGCCTGCTGCCGTGGATCATCGGAGCGGCGGTCGTCATCGTGCTCGCCGTCGCCCTGATGATCTTCGCGGCCATGCGCAAGCGCCGCAACGCGGCGGCAGCGGAGACTTCGGCCGCGGGCGGCGGTGAGGCGCTCGGATCGGGAGGGGTCGCGGCGTCCAATCCGGGCGGCCCGGCCAATCTCGCCGGCCCCTCCGAGCCGCTGCACGGTGGCACCCCGGCCGATCCGGCCGCCTCCGACGCCTCTGGCACCCCCGACGACCCGAGCACCCTGGGCCGCCCCGGCGAACCGACCGATGGCCGATAGACGCGTGCGTGCGACGGAAGCGCTCTCAGACCTCGCCCGGCGTCCCCTGGACGCCGCCGAGGCGCTCAGGCCGAAGCTCGTCCCCGAACTGCTGAACGCCCACCCCCACCACGACAACTCGATCGCCTGGCTGCTCTGGCACGCGGCGCGCGAGATCGACGCGCAGATCGCCGATCTCTCGGGCGGGGAGCCCGTGTGGACGGCGCAGGGCTTCGCGGGGAGGTTCGACTTCGACCGACCCGCGTCGAGCATCGGGTACGGCGACGGCCCCGACGAGGCGCGCGGCGTGGTCTGCGACGACGCCGATCTGCTGATCGAGCACCTGCGGGCTGCCGTCGACGCTCAGCTCGCCTACCTGGCGGGGCTCGACGACATGGCGCTCGACGAGGTGATCGACGAGTCGTGGGATCCGCCCGTGACGCGGGCCTCGAGACTCGTCAGCGTCTCCGCCGACGCCGTGGCGCACGTGGGCCAGGCCGCCTACGTGGCCGGGCTGGGCGCGGACGCGTTCGAATAGGCACGACAACTCGGCCGGGCAGCGCCGCTTCCCGGCACCGACAGGACGCACCGAGCGGGGCGTCGAAGGGAGCTTGATGAGCGCGCACACCGAGAACGTCTCGGAATCGGAAGGACCGACGGGCGGGGCTGCTGCTGCGAGCGGAGACCCCGTGCCGGGCGCGGGCGGGCATCGCGGAATCGTGCCGCGCGCGATCGCGTGGGCGCTGCGCCTGCGCGTGGTGCGCGCCTACCTGCGCTACAGCGAGCATCGCGGCCCGATGCTCGCCGACAGCCTCACCTACCGCGCGCTGTTCAGCGTGTTCGCCGGCATTCTGCTCGGGTTCTCCCTCGCCGCGCTCTGGCTCGGCTCGAACCCGGAGGCGATGGGCACGCTCACGCGCACGCTCGACCAGGTGATCCCGGGGATCGGCGAGATCGTCGATCCGAGCGCACTCGATCAGCCGACCGGCTTCACGGTGGTGGGAGCCATCTCGCTCCTCGGCCTCGTCGGAGCGGCGATCAGCGCGATCGGCAGTCTGCGGATCGCGCTGCGCACGCTGGCCGACGAGGTGCACGACGACGTGTTCATCGTCTGGGTGATCCTGCGGAACCTGCTGGTGGCCGTGGTGTTCGGGGGGCTGCTCGCCGTCGCGGCGATCGCGAGTGTCGTGGGCTCCGTCGGCATCTCGTCGCTGCTCGGGTGGCTGGGCATCGGCGAGGGGCCGGTGACGGAGTGGGCCACGCGCGTCTTCGGCATCGTGATCGTCTTCATCATCGACGCGGTCGCCATCGCGCTCGTGTTCCGCGTGCTCTCCGGCGTGCGCGCTCCCGCGAAGGCCCTCTGGAGCGGTGCGCTGCTCGGCGGCGTCGGCCTGGTCGTGCTGCAGGAGCTCTCCGGGCTGTTCGTGCGGGGCGCGACCTCGAATCCGCTGCTCGCCTCCTTCGCGACGCTGATCGCCCTGCTGCTGTGGATCAACCTGTCGTCGCAGGTGATCCTCATCGCGAGCAGCTTCATCATCACGGCGACGGCGGAGTCCCGCGACCGGCTCCGCGAGAAGTTCGGCGCCGAGACGCTCGTGCAGCACCGCCGCCTGCGCGCCGAGGAGCTCGTGCACGCGGCGACGCGGGAACTGCGAGCGGCTCAGCAGGCGGAGCAGGAGGAGCGCGAGAAGTCCGACGGATAGGGTGGTCGGATCGGCTGCTTCGGCGGACCGAGAGACCGTTCGCATTCAGGGAAGGCAGGCGCACGTGACCGACGAGCAGCAGACATTCGAGGCGGCGCTCCGCGACGCCGCGCAGAACGGGCACGAGCGCACGCTCGACGACCTGCAACGTCTCGTGCGCATCCCGTCGGTGTCATGGCCGGCGTTCGACCCGGCGCACGTCGCTGCGAGCGCCGACGCCGTCGCGGAGCTGCTGCGCGGTATCGGCATCTTCGACGTCGTCGAGGTGCGCCGCGCCCCGATCGAGGGCGGAGACGAGCTGGGCCATCCCGCCGTCGTCGCCCGGCGGGAGGCGCGCGCGGGCCGTCCCACCGTGCTGCTGTACGCGCACCACGACGTGCAGCCGCCTGGCAATGACGACGACTGGGAGTCCGCGCCGTTCGAGCCGACGCTCCGGAACGGGCGCCTCTACGGCCGGGGCGCCGCAGACGACAAGGCCGGGATCATGGCGCACATCGGCGCCATCCGTGCGCTCGTCGCCGCCGCCGAGGCGCAGGGGCGCGAGCTCGACCTCGGCATCGCGCTCTTCATCGAGGGCGAGGAGGAGTGGGCGTCGCAGTCCTTCGGCAATTTCCTGCGCGAGAACCGGGAGGTGCTCGCCGCAGACGCGATCATCGTCGCCGACTCGAGCAACTGGGACGAGCAGACGCCGGCGCTGACCGTGGCGCTGCGGGGCGCGGTCGCGTGCAACGTGCGCGTGCAGACGCTCGATCGGGCCTCGCACTCCGGCATGTTCGGGGGCGCGGTGCCCGACGCGATGCTCGCCGCCGTGCGGCTGCTCGACACGCTCTGGGACGCGAACGGCGCCGTGGCGGTCGAGGGCTTCGGGTCGGCCGAGATGGAGGTTCCCGAGTACGACGAGGAGCGCCTCCGCGCTGAGACCGGGCTGCTCGACGGCGTGCGCTCGGTGGGGCGAGGCCCGATCCTCTCGCGCCTCTGGGCGCAGCCCGCGATCTCGATCACCGGTATCGACGCCCCTGACATCGCGAACGCGTCGAACACGCTCATCCCCGCCGTGCGGGTGCGTCTGAGCGCGCGCATCGCGCCCGGGCAGAATCCCGAGGCGGCGTACGCTGCGCTCGCGCAGCACCTGCAGGATCACGCGCCGTTCGGTGCGCGCGTCACCGTGGAGGAGCCGGGCCTCGGGCAGGCGTTCCAGGTCGACACGAGCGGGTGGGCGGTGGCCGAGGTGCGCGGCGCGATGGCCGATGCGTGGGAGCGGCAGCCGGTCGATATCGGGGTCGGGGGATCGATCCCGTTCATCGCCGATCTCGTCGACGAGTTCCCCGGGGCGCAGATCCTCGTCACGGGCGTCGAGGATCCCGACGGGCGCGCCCACAGCCCGAACGAATCGCTCCACCTGGAGTCGTTCCGCAAGGCGCTGCTCGCCGAGGCTCTGTTCCTCGCGCGACTCGATCGCCGGGCGGGCTGACGCACCGCTCCGCCCGACCTCGGCCCTCGTGGGCGCACGCGTCACCGCGCGCCCACGAGGGCGCTCCCGTCAGTGCTTGTGCGCGGGGGGCGGAGGCGTCGCGCCCGGGTCGCTCGACGCCGGATCGCCGGTCGTCGGAGCGGCGGGAGCCGCGGGCCCCTCGGGGGCGGTCGGCGATGCGCCGGGCTCCTGCGCGGCCTGCGCGCGGAGCAGGTCGCGGATCTCGCCGAGCAGATCGACATCGCTCGGCCCGGTCGGCGCCTCGGCCACCTTCGGCCGGAGCTTGTTCATCGGGAGCACGAAGACGAAGTACACGACGGCTGCGACGATGACGAAGTTGATGATCGCGCCGATCACCGCGCCGAACGCGATCTCTCCGCCGCGCGGCAGAGCGACGACCAGCGCCCCGTCGAGCGAGTCGGCGTCGAACGCCTGGCCGACGATCGGGTTGATGAGCGAATCGACGATGCGCTGCACCACGGCGTTGAACGCGGCGCCGATCACGACGGCGACCGCGAGCTCGATCACGTTCCCCCGCAGGATGAACGCCTTGAATCCACTCAGCATGTGTGCTCTCCCTCTTCGCGACTGAGCTTCCACGTTAGCAATTCCCGGAGACGAAACGGGGCCCTGCGCGAACTATGTCGCGCAGGGCCCCGTGATTCGACTGCGGGTCAGACGCAGGCCATCGCGTCGTCGCTCACGGCGTCGAAGTAGTCGCTGATCAGCGTGCTGCTGTCGTCGACGCTCAGCGGATCCTGCGCGTACTCGTAGAAGCGCTGGTACACGGACTGGTTCGGGCTCTCGATGTCGGCGAGCGACTTCAGCGAGGCGAGTACCTCATCGGTCAGCTCCGTCGACATGCCGCTGTTGGAGAAGGAGGTCAGCGCGGCGCAGAACTCCGCCGACCGCTCGCCGGTGCCGGCGGTGTCGTCGCCGCTCGCATCCGACGCGCCCTCGGAGGCGCCCGCGGAGGCGCCGTCGGACGCGCCCTCGGAGGAGAGTTCGGACGGGCTGTCGCTCGGGGCCGGGGAGGGCGTCGCCGTCTCGAGCTCCTCGGTCAGCTGGTCGAAGTCGCTCATCGCTCCGCCCGCCGCGTTCATCACGGAGCCCAGCACGAAGAGCGAGAAGATGAGCACGCCGATCGAGGCGAGCACGGCGACGCCGCCGGTGATGATGCCGGTGAGCGACATGCCCTTCGACTGACGCTTCCTCAGCGCGAGGATGCCGAGGATCACGGCGGCGATGCCGCCCAGCAGGCCGAGGATCCAGAACCAGAAGAAGACGAGGCTCGCGATGCCCACGATGAGCGCCGCGATCGCAAGGCCCTTCGGCTGCACGGGCGGATATCCGCC
>NZ_LDRK01000109.1 GCF_001477055.1 Leucobacter chromiiresistens | reverse complement strand
CGGCGATCGCGATCGCCGGACTCATGCTCATCGCCGCGATGCTCCTGATCTCGACGACGATCCGCCTGTCGGCCTACTCGCGCCGCCGGGAGATCGGCATCATGCGCCTCGTCGGAGCTTCGAACCGTTTCATCCAGACCCCCTTCATCTTGGAGGGCATCATCGCCGCGCTCATCGGCGCGGTGCTCGCGAGCGCCGCCTCGGTGGCCATCGTGAAGTTCTTCGTGCAGGGCTTCCTGGCCCAGGAGGTGCCGTTCACGAGCTACATCACGGTCGAGCAGTCGCTCGTGGTGCCGCCGATCCTCGTGCTCGTCGGCGTCGTGCTCTCGGCCATCGCCGCGAAGATCGCGATCACCCGCTACCTGCGGGTGTAGCGGGCGCCGGCGGCTGCGCGGGCGCCGCGCCGGTGGTCGTCGGCCGGTGGTCGTCGGCCGGTGCCGGTGCGAGGCCGCTCGCCGGCCGCGCGGATGCGGGAGTCGGCCACGCCGGCGCCGATGCACGTCTCATCGACCAGTGCACAGGTGCATCGCATGTGCGATGGAGAGAACCAGGTGCACCTGCGGTCGCGGCCACCCGCGGCACCCGCGCCCGCGGCACCCGCGCCCGCGGCACCCGCGCGGGCGGATCGCGCGGGCGGATCGCGCGGCGCGCTATGCTGGGAGGTCCGGCCGCGCGAGAGAGAGGATGTGCCATGCCCAAGGAGACCGGCGAGAAGCTGATCGCCTCGAACAAGAAGGCCCGGCACGAATATCAGATCCTCGACACGTTCGAAGCCGGGATGGTGCTGACGGGCAGCGAGGTGAAGTCGCTGCGCATGGGGCGCGCCTCGCTCGTCGACGGGTACGTCTTCATCGAGAACGGGGAGGCCTGGCTCGATGCCGCGTACATTCCCGAGTACCTCAACGGGTCGTGGACGAATCACGCCCCGCGGCGCAAGCGCAAGCTGCTGCTGCATCGGCACGAGATCGACAAGCTCTGGCAGAAGACGCGCGAGGGCGGCATGACGATCGTGCCGCTCAAGATGTACTTCCTCGACGGCCGTGCCAAGGTCGAGGTCGCGCTCGCGCGCGGCAAGCGCGAGTACGACAAGCGGCAGACGCTGCGCGAGCAGCAGGACAAGCGAGAAGCCGAGCGCGCCATGCGTCAGCGCAACCGTATGGGGGAGTGACCCGCGTGGGAGAGCCCGCGACGTCGAACCGGGTGCGCAAACCCGCGGAGGCGCGCCGGGCCGAGATCGTCGCCGAGGCCGCTGCCATCGCCCTGCGGGACGGCCTCGAAGGGGTGACGCTGCGCGCCGTCGCGGAGCCGCTCGGCGTGCGGCCGGGCCTCATCAGCCACTACTTCTCCGCGGTGGAGGGGCTCGTGGTCGAGGCCTTCGTGCTCGCCGTCACGGCGGAGCGCGACTGGCTCTTCGGCGACGACGACGCACCGCTCGCGCAGATGGCGGGCTTCGTGCGTCGCGCCGAGAGCCCCGAGGCCGTCGAGCTGTGCCGACTCTGGCTCAACGCCCGCCATCTGGCGCGCGCGATGCCCAGTCTCGCCACCGCGATCGACGAGCAGGAGACGCTCGATCGGGTGCGGATGGTCGCGCTGATCGAGGCCGGGGTGGCGGACGGCGACTTCGCCGCGGACGACCCGGTGGGCGCAAGCACCCGCATCTACATGGCGGTCGATGCGCTCGGCGTCTACGCCAACAATGCCGCGCCGTTCGAGCACCCCGCCCTCCGGCACTTCGTCTCCGACGTGGCGGAGTGGAGCCTCGGGCTCGAGCCGCGTACGCTGCAGGCGGAATCGGGCGGCTGACCCCGCACCCATTGGTGACGCAGTTTGCTGGTAGACTTGTTGTTCCGGCGCTTCGCCGGCGGAGCCGGCCTGCGGGCCGGACTGACAAGTCCACAGTGCATGATGCGAACGTCCCGACCGCGCCGTCACGGCGGCGCTCCACGGGGCCGATCGGTTTCGACACGTCGATTTTGAGACTGTGAGAAGCGGGCCGAGGACGCGGAGTTATCTCGTAAACGCCCTTCGCAAACCATAGGTGCCAACGTTAAGCGCACCGACTTCGCTCTCGCTGCCTAAGCACGAGACCGAGTCCGTCAGAGCGGGTGGGCTTCCGGCCCGCTTCTGGCGTCATTAAGGGAGCTCGCTGGTGCGTCGCGTCTCAGGGCGCACCGGGACTTGCACTGAGACTGGGCCTGTCGCACTAGGTGTTCGTGGCAAAGTGCGGGGCCGAGCAGAACGTTTTCACGAACTACGCTCGTAGAAGGCACGGAATCGTCGAAGTGGACCGGGGTTCGATTCCCCGCGGCTCCACCGATGCGTTCGCATCATGCACTGGGGTACCCGGCCCTCCGGCGCGGCACGCGCGGCAGGAGCGGCACCCGGGAGGCGCGGGAGCGCTCCGATCCGATACCGTACAGATGCGGGCGACGAAAGGAACGCATCGGATCATGTCGAACTCCCACGTGCAGGCCCCTCGCGAGTCGGGGTTGGAGCGAGCGCTCAGCAATCGCCACATCCAGCTGATCGCGATCGGCGGCGCGATCGGCACCGGGCTCTTCATGGGTTCAGGCAAGACGATCTCTGTCGCGGGCCCCTCGGTCGTGCTCGTCTACATGATCATCGGCTTCATGCTCTACTTCGTGATGCGCGCGATAGGCGAGCTGCTGCTCAGCCGCACGCACTACCGCAACTTCGCCGACTTCGCGGGCGACATCCTGGGTCCGGGCGCGGCGTTCTTCCTCGGCTGGACCTACTGGTTCTGCTGGGTGGTCACGGGTGTCGCCGATGTCATCGTGATCTCCTCGGTGTACGTCACGTACTGGCTGCCCGTGCTGCCGACCTGGATTCCGGCCGTCGCGGTGATCGTGCTGCTGATGCTGCTGAACCTGCCCTCGGTGCGCGGGTTCGGCGAGACCGAGTTCTGGTTCGCGATGGTGAAGATCGTCGCGATCGTGGCGCTCATCGTGGCGGGGATCGTGCTGATCGCGACGGGCTTCACGAACGAGTACACCGACACGCGCACCGGCGAGACCATCGTGGGCACGGCGTCGCTGATGAATCTCTTCACGGTCGGCGGCGGCTTCTTCGGCGGCGGATTCATGGGCTTCGTCATGGGCTTCCAGATCGCGGTGTTCGCGTTCGTGGGGGTCGAGCTGGTCGGCACGACCGCCGCCGAGACTCGGGATCCCGAGCGCAACCTGCCGCGGGCCGTGCGTGCGATCCCGATCCGCATCCTGCTCTTCTACGTCGGATCGCTGGTGGTTCTCATCTCCGTCGTGCCGTGGGTGGCGTTCAGCAAGGACGAGTCGCCCTTCGTCATGCTCTTCTCCCTCGCGGGCATCGGTGCGGCGGCGCACCTCGTGAACCTCGTGGTGCTCACCTCGGCGGCCTCGTCGGCGAACTCGGGCATCTACTCGACGTCGCGGATGGTGTACACGCTCGCGACGAGCGGCGACGCGCCCCGCGTGTTCTCGAAGCTGACCCGCTCCCGGGTGCCGCGCAACGCGCTGTTTCTGACGGGCGTTTTGCTGCTGAGCTCGTTGGTGCTGCTGCTCACCGGGCTCGACAAGTCGGCGGGCTTCTCCATCGTCACGACGATCTCGTCGCTGTGCTTCATGTTCGTCTGGACGATGATCCTGATCAGCTACCTCGTGTACCGGCGTCGCCGCCCGCAGGATCACGCGGGGAGCGCGTTCAAGATGCCCCTCGGCACGACCATGCCGTACATCGTGATGGCGTTCTTCCTGTTCCTGCTGTGGGCGTTCACGCAGGATCCCGAGACCCGCGCCGGACTGATCGCGACGCCGGTCTGGTTCGCCGTCGTGGGAATCGGCTACCTCGTGCTGCGCAGGAATCCCGCGCACGTGCAGTTGCGTGCGGATCACGTGACGCAGGTGGCGGAGGAGCGCGCCGCAGCCTCGGCGTGGCGGACGCACCGGGCCTGACGCGGCGCTCGGCACGGCCGGGGTAGGATCGGAGCGTGACGACATCGCGAGCCGAACGGACGAGCCGCGGGCTCGTCGTCGCGGCGCTCGCCTCGTTCGTCGCGATCTTCTCCCACACGGTCGCGGACGGGGGATCGGTTCCCGTGCTGGGCGCCGTGCTCGCCCTCGTGTTCGCGGCTCCGGTGTGCATCGCGCTCACGGGCCGGCGGCTCTCGTGGGTGCGACTGTCGACCGCGGTCGCCCTGAGCCAGTTCGCCTTCCACGGGCTGCTCGTCGCCGGTCTCGGCGGCGGGTCGTTCTCGTTCGGCGGCGCAGCGCATCTGCACCGCGCGGGCGTGATCGCGCAGCGTCTCGCATCGGATGCGCCCAGCAGTGTGCTCCACGCCGATCACGGCGGGGGCGCGATGTGGATCGCGCACGCGTGCGCGGCGCTCGTCACCGTGCTCGCGATCGGGGCGGGGGAGCGCGCGCTCGTCGCGATCCTCGGGCTCGGTCGGCTCCGCCGGGTCGCCGCACTGCTCGACTGGGCGCCCCGTGTGGTGGGCGCGCCGCGCCCGCTGCTGGCGGCGTGGCGCCGCACCGCACCGCGCCTCGCCGTGCTGACTGAGATGCGACGAAGGGGCCCGCCGCTCGCGGCCTGACCTCGCACGCATCCATCGCGGTCGGCGCAGTGCCGCCCGCACTCAGACACACGGAGATCATCCCATGCAGTACACCCGTACCCAGAAGTTCACCCGCATCGCCTTCGGCGTCGGCGCCGGCGCCGTTCTCGCTCTGGCCGCACCCCTCGCGGCCTCGGCCCACGTCACCGTGACGCCCGACCAGGTCGACGCCGGAGGGTGGTCGTACCTCACCTTCCGCGCGCCCACCGAGTCCGACACCGCGAGCACGACGAAGCTCGAGTTCCACCTTCCGAAGGACACGCCGTTCACCCATGTCTCGTACCAGCCCGTCGCGGGATGGACGGCGGAGGTCTCGGAGGAGACGCTGCCCGAGCCCGTCGACGTGCTGGGCAACGAGGTGAGCGAAGCGCCGACGGAGGTCGTCTACACGGCGGAGGACGGCGGCATCGAGCCCGGGCAGGTGCAGATGTTCACGCTGTCGGTCGGCCCCGTCGCCGATACCGGCAGCATCGCGATCCCCGTCACGCAGACGTACAGCGACGGCACGGTGGTGGAGTGGGCGGCGACGCCCGAGCAGCTGGAGGAGGACGATACGCTCGACCCGGCCCCGGTGCTCTGGGTGAACGACGCCCCGCCGGCCGACGACCACCACGGCGCTTCTGCCGGCCACGACGACGAGCAGGGTGCGGCGGCAGGCTCGACGACCGCCGAGGCGGCCGGTTCGACGAACGGCGTCACGCTCGGCCTGAGCATCGCAGCGCTCGTGATCGCCGCGGGCGGCGTGCTGCTCGGCGCCGTCGCGCTCTCGCGCTCGCGGAAGGCGGCGGAGTGACCCTGCCGCGCAGCAGCAGCGGGCTCGCCCCGCGCCGCGGCACCGCGCCGCGCCGGGCGGCACTCGCCGCGGCGGGCGCCCTCATCGCGATCGCCGGCCTCCCGGCAGTGGCGACGGCGGCGTCGGCGCACGACCAGCTCGTGAGCGCCGACCCGGTCTCGGGCGCCAGCGTCGAGTCGCTCGACGAGATCACGCTGCAGTTCAACAACTCGCCGCTCGGGTTGGAGGGCAGCAACCTGGTGCGTGTGGTCGGGCCTGACGGAAGCTACTACGAAACGGGCTGCCCGGCCCTTTCGGGCCCCACCGTGTCGACTCCGCTGGCGCTCGGCCCGGCTGGCGACTACGAGGTGCAGTGGCGCGTCGTCTCGTCGGACGGCCATCCGATCGCCGAGAACTACACGTTCACCTACGCGCCCGGCGACGACGCGGAGCCGGGGGAGGGTTCGGCTGAACCCGCCTGCGGCGAGGCCGAGCAGTCGGCCTCCGCCGGGGCGGATGAGCAGGCGGACGCGGCGCAGCCCGAGAGCCGCGAGGCGGAGACCGCGAGCCCGGTGAACGGGCTCTGGCTCGGCGTCGGCGTGGGCGGTCTGGCCGTCGTCGCGGTGGCGGTCGCCGTCTTCGTGATCCTGCGCCGGCCGCGTCCCCGCGAGTGATGGGAGCCGCGCCCGCGTCGGCGTGAGACGCGCGCTACCCGCGCGACTCGTCGACGGAGAGCCATTCGGGGAAGGGGTCGGGCAGCATCCGCCAGCTGCCCGGCCCCGCCGCGAACTCCGTATCGGTGAGTGCGGCACCGTCGAGCGCGGCGGTGAGCGCCGCCGATTCGAGGTCGATGCCGATGAACGCGAGATCCTGCCCGATCGCGAGGAGCTCGGCCTCCGCGCTCACCGCGTCGCCGCCGATCGGCTCGAAGGAGATCACCCTGCCGACGTGGTCCCAGCTCGCGACGCGGCTCGGACGGGTGGCGAGCCGGCAGAACCCGGCTGACCGCACGACGAAGCCGAACTCCCCGGGCTCGATGCGGCGATCGAGCACCGCCTGCAAGCGGCCCGGGTGGAGCGGCCGCTCGTGGGTGTAGCGCACAGCGGAGACGCGCGGGTCGGTCATGTGCGGGTCGTGCTCGCCGTTCAGCAGCGCCACCCACCCCGGCCCGTCCTGCTGCGGCGAGAGCGTCAGCGGCGCCGAGACGGGTTCGTGCCCCGCCTGGTGCAGGCTCAGTCGCGAGCGCGGCGCGAGGTGGTTCGCGAGCGCCATGATCGTCGAGAGGTGCGCGGTCGGGAGTGCCTCCCAGTTCACGAAGACGATCTGCGTGGAGTACTCCATCTGGCTG
The DNA here is from genome assembly GCF_001477055.1 of Leucobacter chromiiresistens. Lineage (GTDB taxonomy): Bacteria > Actinomycetota > Actinomycetes > Actinomycetales > Microbacteriaceae > Leucobacter > Leucobacter chromiiresistens_A. The sequence continues at coordinate 7,222 of NZ_LDRK01000109.1, read as the reverse complement.
ACGAGCAGCTCGGCGCGCGCGACGTGCACGCCGCCGCTCCGCATCGGGAGGTAGTCGTCGCGCATCACGTCGGTGAGGAAGTGCACGGCGTCGACCACGCAGACGAGGTGGATCAGCTGCACGCGGTCGGGCTCCGCGCCGAACGCTCCGATCGCCTCGGTCGCGCGCACGTCGGTCGGGAGCTCGATGACGGCGCGCCTCGATGCTCCGGCCCACGGGGCGAGCGCGGCGGCCTCGAGCAGTGGGTCCGGGTGGTGCGCGAGCCGAGCGGCGGTGATGAGCGCGGCGCCGGTGTGCGCGGCCCGGCGTGCGGCGAGCGCGCGGCGCTCCGGAGCGCACGCCCCCATGACCGCGGTGATCTCGATGGTGTGCATGAGGTCCTTCCTGGAGCGAGAGCGCGGATATCCGCGCATATCACTATACTGATAATAATTATCAATAAGCCGAAAGGGGCATCATGAAGGTTCGCGCATCGCTCGCATCGCTGAAACGACAGCCGGGGGCGCAGGTCGTGCGGCGCCGGGGTCGCGTCTACGTGATCAACAAGGCCAACCCGCGCTTCAAGGGGCGCCAGGGGTAGCAGTTCCTCTCGACGACTACCCGCACCAGTCGCTGAGCCCGCCGATCGCGGATCGCACGGTCTCACCCGAGTCGAGGCGCACGTAGTTCGTCGTGGTCTGCGCGTACCCGGGGGCCGACGCGGCACCATCTGCCGCGCCTCCGTCCGAGACGGTCTCGACCGCCGCGAACTCGGCGTTCGGCGAGAGGCAGACGCGGCCGATGCGCGTGGACTCCGCCGCCGGAGCGAAGATGCTGCGCCTCTCACCGTCGCGCTCCACGAGCACGGAGCCGCCGGCGACGAGGGAGCCGTCGCCGAGCGCCGAGCCCGCTGAACGCGGATCGACGCCGTCGGCGACCGGCGGCGGCTCGCTCGGCGCCGCAGCGGCTCGCGCCAGCACGGCGTCGGGAGCCGCGGCGAGCACGGCGCGCTCGTCGGAGCCCGGGGGCTGCGTCAACGGGGTGCGCTCGGGGGCCGCATCGAGCGTTCCCGTCACGATTCCCGCAAGATCGACGAGCGACGGCCCCGCCGCTTCCGCAACCGCGAGCGCGGTGGTGCCCGGGATGAACCCCAGCAGATCTCCCGAGACCCCGAGCTCGATGACTCGCGGCTCGGGCACCGCCTCCCAACCGAAGAGCCGGCCGTCGGGGCTCTGGAAGACGAGCGACGTCGTGCCCGGCACGAAGCGCCAGTCGCGCACGGGCGCGGCTGACCCGTCGGCTCCGGTCACGATCGACACGACGGCGGTCGCGGGATCGATCACGAGCAGCGTGCGATCGTACTCGGTACCGTCGTCGCCGGCACCCGTGGCGACGACCCCGATCACGCCGGTGCGAGCCTCGCTGCGGAGCTGGCCGAGGTGCGGCGCCGTCATGATGCGGAACGGGTCGGGATCGGCGAACGTCGCGGTCGATGCCGCATCGTCAGTCGCCGCGTGCACGTCGAGGGCCGCCCGGCCCGTCTCGTCTCGCAGCACGGTCGCGAGCCCGTCGCCCGTGATCGCGTACTCCTCGATGCGGGGCGCCGCGAACACCTCCCGGGTGGCGGCGGGATCCTGCAGCCGGTGCTCCAGCAGCCGGTCGCCGCCCGAGGAGCGGCTCAGCGTGTACGTCGCCGGGTCGGGAGTGCGCACCGCAGCCGTGATCACATCGCCGCTTCCCGTCGCGGCTCCGCTCACCCGGGCCTCGATGCGGTACTCGGCGCCGGTGTCGAGCATCTCGAGGAAGCGGACCGTGAGCGAGCTGCCGTCGGAGGTCACGTCGATCGGCGTCTCGGGCCGCACGCTCACGGCGGCGGCGTCGACGTCGGCGATCGGCTGGCTGAAGTGCAGCTGCACCCGCTGATCGGTGCGCGAGACGAGCAGGGCGGTGTTGGCGTCGACCCCGGCGAGGCGGGGCGGCTGCACGAGGTTGGCGATCGCGAGGCCCGCGGCGAGCACGCCGAGGATCGCGAATACCGCGATGCGCGACACCCGGGCGCGCCGTCCGGCTCTCGGCTCAGTAAACATAGGGGTCATCCGGTTCGTCGATGGCGGTGACGGCGAAGGGCCGCAGCACGACGGGCTGATCGCTCGTCACGTCGGGGTTCGCGACGAAGACGCCCTCGACCTCGACCCAGGAGCCCTCGGGGTGCTCGTCCGCCCAGTCGGGCGCGAGCACCGGCACGCCGAGCGGCTGCGCGTCGACCGCGCAGCAGGAGACGACGAAGCGGGCGGCGGTGAAGAGGTCGGGCTCCCCGCCGGTCGAGGGGAGCACGAACCCGATGAAGCGCGCCGTGCGCCCCTCGGCCTCCGCGCCGCCGCCCTGCCGCAGCAGCATCGCCCAGTCGCGGGCGTCTCGGTCGGCATCGGCTCCGGCTGCGGGGGCATCGCCAGCCGGGCCCGTTCCCGTGTTCACCTGCCGTTGCTGGGCGGTCGCGACGGAGAGCGTGGTCGGCGGGGCCACGAGCAGCGCAGCGGCGGTCGCGGCGACGAGCAGCACCGCTCCGGCGACGGAGAGCGCGCGCGTCAGCGGGCGGGGCGCGCGCGCTCCGGCGTGCGCATCCGAGAGCTCGGCGCGGCGCACGGCGGGCACCGCGGCGCACAGTGCGACTGCGGCGATCGCGCAGAGCGTCACGGTGAACCAGAAGTACCTCGGGTGGACGTACCAGCCGAGGCGCCCCGTGGCGGCGAGCCACAGGATCGCGGCGATCCCGAGCCCGCTGAGGATGATCCCGCGCCAGTACCGGTCGAAGCGCTCACGCCACAAGGTTCAGCCCCCATCCGATGACGAGGCAGCAGAGAGCCACGAGGCCGGTGAGCAGCGCGAGGGCGCGTGCGGTGAACGTGGTGCGCAGCAGGGCGAGCATCTTGATGTCCATCATCGCGCCGAAGAGGAGGAAGGCCACGATGCTGCCCGGCAGGAAGGTTGCGCTGAGCGAGAGGACGAAGAAGGCGTCGACGCTCGAGCAGATCGAGATGATGAACGCGAGGAGCATGAGCGCGAGCACCGACCAGAGCGGATGCGATCCGAGCGCGATGAGGAGCTCCCGCGGAGCACCCACCTGGATCGCCCCGGCGAGCGCCGAGCCGATCACGAGGGCGGGCATCAGGGCACTGGTCTCCTCCGCGATCCCGACCAGGCTCCGCTGCATCCGCCCCTGGTGCGTGTGCTCGTGGCCGTGGGCGCACTGCGCACGGAAGCCGTCGGCGAGCAGTGCGGACTGCTCCGCGGAGCGGCTCAGCAGCCACCCCGCGAGGTTCGCGATCGCGAATCCCCCGATGATGCGCGCCGCGAGGATTCCGTCGCTCCATCCGAAGGCGTGGTAGGTGGTGATGATGGTCACGGGGTTGAGCACCGGGGCGGCGAGCAGGAAGGTCGCGGCCTCGGAGACGGTGAATCCACGCAGCATGAGCCCGCGTGCGAGCGGTACGTTGCCGCACTCGCAGACGGGAAGCAGTACACCGGTGATCGAGAGCACGGCCCGCCGCAGCGCCGCGTTGCGCGGCAGCACACGATCGATGACCGACTGGGGCACCCATACCTGCACGACGGTCGAGAGCAGGATGCCGAGGAAGACGAACGGCAGCGATTCGATGAAGACGCTCAGCGACAGAGCGACGAAGTCGGCGAGGGCCTCGGGGAGTGCGAGGGCGTCGCTCGCGCCATCGGTGAGCGCCCGCACGCCGATGGCGGCGAGCAGGGCGAGGGCGGCGGAGCCGGCGAGCGCGAGCGAGCGCGAGCGAGCGCGGTGCGCCACCGCGGCCATACAGCCTCCGATCCGAATCGGTTCAGCGGGCGAACCGATTCCGCATGGCGCGACCGGGGAGGCCCGATCGGCGCCGCCGATAATCGTTCTCAGTATAGGAGCGGACGCGCGGTCCGGGCCGGGGGGTCGGCGCGTGTCGGGGCGGGATCGGATCGCCCCCTCCCATCGGCGTCTCCGCGCCCGGAGCGCGCCGTCAGCGGGCGGACGATGCGCTGCGGCACGCCGAGCAGATGCCGAAGACCTCGAGGGTGTGCGAGTGCACGTCGAACCCGTGCGTGCGCGCCACCGAGGTGAACCAGGCCTCGTCGGGCGGCTCGATCTCGATGGTGGTGCCGCAGCTCGTGCAGACCATGTGGTGATGATGCGTCTGCGGATCCTCGCAGGCGCGGTACAGCTGCCCCTCGGGCGTGGAGATCGCGTCGGCCTCCTGGTTCTCGACCAGGGCGTTCAGCTGGCGGTACACCGTCGCGATCCCGATCTTCGAGCCGTCGTCCGAGAGTCGCCGGTGGAGCTCCTGCGCCGAGATGAAGCCGGCCATCGATTCGAGCGCGGTGCGCACCGCAGCGCCCTGCGCGGTACGCCGGGTGCGAGTGGATGTCACGGTGGGGCTCCCAAGGGTCGAGGGTCGCCTCCGATGCTAGCAGCGGCGTGCCGCCCCGGGGTTCCCCCGACGGCGAACGCGCGAGGGGGGGATCGGGGCGGGCGCGGCTCGACGCCCCGCGCCCCTGCGCAGCCCTCCCCGCGCTTCCGCGAACCCGCCGGGGCGGATACGCTGGTCGGAGGGCTGGAAAGGAGCGATCGCGTGGGGTTGTTCAGTGAAAGCGCAGCTCCGATCGCGGGCGACGACGCCCGCCTCGAACCGCTGTCTCAGCGGCGACTCGAAGCCGTGCTCGATGAGCTGGGCTGGACGTACACGGTCGACGAGGACGGCGACGCCAGCGGCGGCTGGGAGACGGGATCGTTCTTCTTCCTCGTCGACGACGAGGCCGAGCCGATGCTCTGCGTGCGCGGATACTGGAGTGGGAGGCTCGGCGAATCGGAGTACCTCGCCGCGCTCGAGCTCTGCAACCTCTGGAATGCCGACCGGCTCTGGCCGAAGGCGTTCGTCGGCCGCGACGACGACGGGTCGATCCGACTGAATGGCGAGCACACCCCTCGACTACGCCGCGGGCGTCACCGATGCGCAGCTCGCACAGCACCTGCGCTGCGCCGTCGGCACGACACTGGCGTTCTTCGCGGAGGCCGGCGACGCCTTCCCGGAGGCGGTGGCGCGAGCGCAGACGTCGAGCTGAGTAGGCTGGGCGCATGAAACGCGTCGCCGTCGTCGTGCTCGAGGGCGCCAAGCCGATGGACGTCGGCATCCCCGCGCAGGTGTTCACCCACCGCGCCAGCATGCCCTACTCGGTCGACGTGTGCGGCATCAGGCCCGGCCTGATCGCCGGAGGCGACGGCCTCTCGTACCACGTGGAGCACGGACTGGAGGCGCTCGACGAGGCCGATCTCGTCTTCGTGCCGGGCTACCGGTTCCCCGATCGGGACGCGGCGCCGGAAGCCCTCACGGAGGCTCTCGGCAGGGCGCACGCCCGCGGCGCCATTCTCGCGGCGATCTCGACCGGCGCCTTCGCGCTGGCCGCCACCGGTCTGCTCGACGGCAAGCGGGCGACCACGCACTGGCACTACGCCCGGCGCCTGGCCGAGCGGTTCCCCGAGGTGCAGGTCGACGACCGGGTGCTGTTCGTGGACGAGGGCGCGGTGCTCACCTCGGCGGGCGCCGCCTCCGGAATCGACCTGTGCCTGCACCTGCTGCGTCGCGAGTCGGGGATGGCTGTGGCGAACCACGCCGCCCGCCGTCTCGTCGCCGCGCCGTACCGCAGCGGCGGGCAGGCGCAGTACCTGCCCCACAGCGTGCCGGAGTCGACGGGGGAGCGGTTCACGCAGACCCGCGAGTGGGCGCTGCGCCATCTCGGCGATCCCCTCACCATCGCCCGGCTCGCGGAGCACGCGCGGGTCTCCGAGCGCACCTTCTCCCGTCGCTTCCTCGACGAGACGGGGTACACCCCGATGCAGTGGGTGATGCGCGCCCGCGTGGATCGTGCGCGCGAGCTGCTCGAGGAGACGGATCTCGGCATCGACGCCATCTCGGCCGCCGTGGGGCTCGGATCGGCGACGAACCTGCGCCGTCACTTCAGGCAGGTGCTCGGCACGGCTCCGACGGCGTATCGGCGCACGTTCTCGCAGTCGTCGTAGTGCGCCGAGCGGTGCGAGCCCGCTCAGTCGCATCATGGCGGTTTCCGTTCGAATGATGGCAATGCGGCCACTGGCGTGCGAGCGCATCAGGGACCACCCTGGAATGAGTCCACACTGCACATCACCTCGAAGGAGATCGAAGAGCCCATGACCCGTCGGGTAGCCATCAATGGATTCGGACGCATCGGCCGGGGCGTGCTCCGCGCCCTGCTGCACCAGCAGAACGACCTCGAGGTCGTCGCGATCAACGACCTCACCGACGCGCCCACGCTGGCGCACCTGCTCTCCCGGGATTCGCTCTACGGCAAGCTCGAGCAGCCGGTGACCGTCGACGGCACGACGCTCGTCGTCGGCGACCGCCGCATCGAGATCCTCGGCGAGCGCGATCCCGCGAACCTGCCGTGGGCGGAGCTCGGCGTCGACGTCGTGCTCGAATCGACCGGCCTCTTCACGAAGGCGCAGGATGCGCAGAAGCACATCGACGCCGGCGCCAAGCGCGTGCTCATCAGCGCGCCGGGCAAGGGCGCCGATCTGACCCTGGTCGTCGGCGTGAACGACGATCTCTACGACCCCGAGCAGCACCGCATCGTGTCGAACGCCTCGTGCACGACGAACGCGCTCGCACCGCTCGCGAAGGTGCTCGACGACCTCGCGGGAATCGAGTGGGGCACCATGATGACGGTGCACGCCTACACGGCCGACCAGCGCCTCCAGGACGCGCCGCACTCCGACCTGCGCCGCGCCCGCGCCGCCGCTCTGAACATCGTGCCGACGTCGACGGGAGCGGCGACCGCGATCGGCCTCGTGCTGCCGCAGCTCGACGGCAAGCTCGTCGGCGGATCCCTCCGCGTGCCCGTGCCCGTCGGCTCGATCGTCGAGCTCACCGCGGTGGTCTCCCGCGAGGTCACCCGCGACGAGGTGCTCGCCGCTTACCGCGCCGCCGCCGACGGCCCGCTCGACGGCGTGCTCGAGTACTCCGAGGAGCCGCTCGTCTCCTCGGACATCGTGGGCAACCCGCACAGCTCCATCTTCGACTCCGAGCTGACGTTCGTCGACGGCAAGCACGTCAAGGTCACCGCCTGGTACGACAACGAGTGGGGCTTCTCGAACCGCGCGGCGCAGGTGCTCGGCACCCTCGCCGCATAGCCTCGAGCGCGCACTGCGCGAGCG
>NZ_LDRK01000108.1 GCF_001477055.1 Leucobacter chromiiresistens | reverse complement strand
GGAAGGGGGCGAGGAGGCGGTGGCGACGAGCGCGACGGCCTCCTCGCGCGACGGTCAGCGGGAGTGCGACCTGCCGTAGAGGGCGACGACGACCAGGATGATCGCTCCGTACACCATGTCCTGCACGGCGACGCCGAGGTTGAACACGACGACGAGGGTCGAGACCTGCCCGAGCACCAGTGCGCCGGCGAGCGTGCCGAGCACCGACCCTCGTCCGCCGAAGATCGAGGCGCCGCCGACGACGACCGCCGCGACGGAGCTCAGCAGATAGGGGGCGCCCATCATCGTCTCCGCCTGGTTGTAGTAGCCGACGATCGCGATGCCGGCGAAGCCGGCGAGCACACTGCTCAGCATGTACCCGGTGATGCGGATGCGGGCGACGGGCTGCCCTGCGAGGTTCGCCGTCGCCTCCGACGAGCCGACGAGGAAGAGCGCGCGGCCCCAGCCGGTCCACCGCAGCAGTGCGTGCAGCACGAGCATGAGGATCAGCGCGAGCGGCACGACTGCGGCGATGGACGAGCCGAGGAACGGGATCTTCTCCACCGTGATCGTCTGCAGGAACTCGGGAACGTTGGTGAGCTCGGAGAGGCTGAAGTTCAGCAGCAGCACTCCGAACAGCAGCCCGTTCATCGCGATGGTGGTGACGATCGGGGTGAGTCCGATCTTCGCGATGACGAACCCGTTGATGCACCCGATCACCGCGGACGCCGCCAGCGACGCGACGAGGGCGAGCACGGGGCCGAGGCTCGCGTTCCAGGTGAGGAACGAGAGCGCTGCGAACGCGATCGTGTTGGGCACGGAGAGGTCGATGCCGCCCTGGATCACGGCGAGGGTCTGCCCGAACGACGCGATGGCGAGGATGGACGCGAACGTCACCGTCGTGATCAGCCCGTCGAGTGTCAGCAGGCTGGGCCGGATGAGGCCGCTGAGCAGGAACAGCGCGATGAAGGCGGCGAAGACCCACGCGCTCGTCGGAACGCGTGCGAGTGCGCTCTGGGCGGGCCCGCGTGCCGGTGCGGCCGGAGCGTCGGCGAGCGTGTCAGTCATGGTGCCCTCCTTGAGCGAGCGACTTCCGCGTGCCGACGATGCGCACGAGCACGGGTATCGCGACGACCGCGAAGATGATCAACGCGTTGATGATGTACTGCCAGTAGGAATTGATGCCCGCGAAGAAGAGCAGGTTGCCGACGAGGCCGAGGACGATGGCGGCCGCGATGGTGCCGAGCACGGATCCGCGGCCGCCCGCGAAGCTCGCGCCCGAGAGCGCGACCGCGGCGATCGATGTGAGCAGGTAGGGGTCTCCGCTGCGGGGGTCGCCCGTCACGGTGGAGCCGGCGAGCAGGACGGCTGCGATCGACGCGAGCACCCCGGAGAGGATGAAGGCGCCGAGGATCGCGAGGCGCGAGTTGATGCCGGCGGCCTGCACCGCGTCGCGGTTCGACCCGACGCCGTAGATCTGGCGCCCGAAGGCGGTGCGCTGCAGCACGAACCAGGCGCCGACGCCGACGATGACGAGCCACACGATCGCCATCGGCAGGAAGGGGATCGCCTCGCCGCTCGTCACGTTGAAGACGGTCTCGCTCAGCGCGCCGCCGGGGCGGTCGAGGATGGTGCGCGCGATCGCGCCGATGATGAAGGTGCTCGCGAGGGTCACCGCGATGGCGGGGAGCCGGCCGAAGGCGACGAGCAGGCCGTTGAAGAGGCCGCACCCCGTGCCGATGAGGACCGCTACGAGGAACGCGGCGGGACCGGGGAGGCTCGCGAGGCTCGTCGCGAAGACGACGTTGCAGAGGCTGATCACCGCTCCGATGGAGATGTCGATCCCGCCGATGAGCACGATCATGAGCTGCGCGAGCGCGGCGATCGCGAGCGGCACGACGAGGTTCGCGGCCGACTGCAGCTGGAAGCGGGTGAGGAGGCTGGGGTTCACGGCGAGGTACACGGCGATGAACAGCACGAACGCGATGACGGGCGGTGCCGCCCCCTCGTGCAGCGAGCGCTGCAGCCAGATCGGCAGCGCGGTGCGCCGCCGCACGGGTGCGAAGATGGTGCCGGTGGTCATGAGTGCGCCGCCATTCCCACCGCGGCGCCGACGACGGCGTCCGCGGTGATGTCCGTTCCTGCGAGTTCCTGCACCACACGGCCCCGGTAGAGCACGGCGATGCGGTTGCACATGTGCACGAGCTCCTCGACCTCGCTGGAGAACCAGACGATGCCGACGCCCTGCTCGGCGAGCGCGATCATCGCTCGGTAGAGCTCCTGCTTCGCGCGGACGTCGATGCCGCGCGTGGGGTCGTGGAGGATCAGCACGCGTCGGTCGCGGTCCATCCAGCGCCCGAAGACGAGTTTCTGCTGGTTGCCGCCGGAGAGGGCCCCGGCGCTCTCCTGCGGGCCGCGGGTGCGCACGCTCAGCGCGGAGAGCACGCCGTCGATCCAGCCCCGTTCGCGGCGGAGCTGCGGGGCTCCACCGGCGCCGAAGAGGGAGAGCCACGGTGCGAAGAGGTTCTCGCCCACCCCGAGTTCGAGCGCGAGCCCCTCCGTCTTGCGGTCCTCGGGCACGTACCCGATGCCGGCTTTGACGGCGCGGCGCGGGGTGAGCGCCCCGACCGGCGATCCGGCGACGTTCCAGGTCGTCGCCGTTGCGGGGACCGCGCCGAAGAGCGCCCGCAGCAGCTCGGTCTGCCCCTGCCCCTGCAGGCCGCCGATGCCGAGGATCTCGCCGGCGCGAACCTGCAGGGACACGTCGGCGAGCCGGGCCGATTGGAGTTCGCGCACCTCGAGCGCCAGGGGCGCGTCCGCGGCGACGGCGGGGGCGGGCGGGAACTGCTTCTGCGTGGCTCGCCCGGCCATCATCGAGATGAGCTGATCCTCGTCCCATTCGCCGCGCGCGAAGGTGCCGACCGGTGCTCCGTCGCGCAGCACGGTGCCGCGATCCGCGATGATCTGCAGCTCCTGCAGCCGGTGCGTCACGTAGATGACGGAGCTGCCCGCGGCGGTCACCTCCCCGATGCGAGCGAAGAGCCATTCGACGCCCGGGGGCGTCAGTGCGCTCGAGGCCTCGTCGAGGATGAGGAGCTTCGGCCGCGCGGCGATCGCGCGGGCGATCTCGACGAGCTGCCGGTCGGCGAGCAGGAGGGTGCCGAGCCGGGCATGGGGGTCGATGTGGGGGAGCTGCAGCTGGTCGAGGATCTCCTCGGCCCGTCGCAGTGCCCGGGCGGGCGAGTAGATGCGGCCCGTGCCCACTTCGGGCAGGGCGAGATTCTCGGCGACCGTCCACTCGGGGACCAGCGCGATCTCCTGGTACGCGCACGCGATGCCCAGGGCGCGAGCACGGGCGATACTGCCGCCGTGCAGCGTCTGGCCGTCGATCGTGATCGTGCCGCTCGACGGCACGACCGCGCCGGAGAGCATCTTCGAGACGGTGCTCTTGCCCGCTCCGTTCTCTCCGACGAGTGCGTGCACCTCGCCGGGGAGGCAGGTGAAGTCGACTCCCACCACGGCCTGCACGGGGCCGTAGTTCTTGCTGAGGTTCTGCGCCACGACGAGTGGCGCGGAACGGTCGGTCGGCGCCGCGCCTGCGGCGCCGACCGTACGCGTCTGCTGGGTCATGCTGGGGCTCCCGCTCGTTCGGCCGACTACTGCTTCGCGAACTCGAGGTACTCCTCGAGCGTGATGTCGAGCCCGGGGAAGTCGTATCCGAGCTGGAAGTTGTCGGGCATGTCGGGCTGGCAGAACTCCTCCGCGTTCTCGGTGGTGATCTCGGCGGGCGGGAAGTACTGCTCCTGCTCGATGTCCTCGCCCTGGAGCAGCAGCACGGCCTGCTCGAGCCCCTTCGCGTAGATCGCCGGGTGCCCGAAGACCATGTTTCCGGTGAGCCCGGCTTCGGCGTTGTCCACGAGGGTGCACGCCTCGCCGTTGTACCCCGAACCGCCGACGACGGGGACGAAGTCGAGGTTGGCGTCGGCGAACGCTGCGGGCACTCCCTGGCCGCCGGTCAGGAACGAGTACACGCCGCCGACGTCGGGGTGGGATTGCAGGATCTGTGCCATGGTCTGCTGCGCGTCGGCCTCGTTCCAGCCGTTCGCGCCCTCGGCGACGATCGTGGCGCCGCCCGCTTCGAGCACTTCGGTGACGGCGGGCATCGAGGTGTCGTTCAGGGGAACACCGGCCACGCCTTCGAGCACGACGACCTCCTTGTTGTCGCCGAGCTGCGACACGAGCCATTCGGCTCCGGTCTTGCCCGCGCTCGCCCAGTCGGTGGAGACGGTGTAGACGTACTCGTTGTCGTAGGGGCCGCCG
>NZ_LDRK01000107.1 GCF_001477055.1 Leucobacter chromiiresistens | reverse complement strand
TGACCGTGCACATCGCGCCGCCGCGATCCGCACCGACTCGAGCTGCTCGGCGCGCGTCGGCGCGATGTGCACGGTCACGAGCTCGTCGACGTCGGCGAACCTCGCGAACGCCTCGAGCTCGTCGTGCACGCGCTGGGCCCCGCCGATCGCGGTGTACTGCATCATTCCGCGGATCTCCCGACCGGCCGGGGTGTCGACGAGCTGGGAGGCCTCGTCGAACGTGAGCTCCCGATCGCGGCCGCGCGACAGGAAGCGGCGCACGCGATCGACCTCGGCGCGCGCGAAGAGCGTCTCGGCCTCGGCGTCGGTGTCGGCCGCGACCACGTTGATGCCCGCGCTCGCGTACGGCTCGGGGTGCGCCTCGCTCGGCACGTACTGGGAGCGGTAGTGCTCGATCGCCGCTTTGAGCGACTGCGGGGCGAAGTGGGACGCGAACGAGTAGGGGAGCCCGTACTGCGCGGCCAGGCTCGCACCGAACAGGCTCGACCCGAGAATCGTGAGCGGCACGCGGGTGCCGCGCCCTGGGTAGGCGTTCACCGCGGTGCGGGGCAGCTCGTCGGAGAGGTAGCGCTGCAGCTCGGCCACGTCGTTCGGAAACGCGTCGGCCGCCTCGTACGTGCGGCGCAGGGCTCGGAAGGTGGCGCCGTCCGTGCCCGGGGCGCGGCCGAGCCCGAGGTGGATGCGGCCGGGATGCAGCTCGGCGAGGGTGCCGAACTGCTCGGCGATGACGAGGGGCGAGTGGTTCGGCAGCATGACGCCGCCGGCGCCGAGGCCGATCGTCGACGTCTGCGAGGCGATGTGGGCGATGAGCACCGAGGTGGCGCTCGACGCGATCGACGGCATGTTGTGGTGCTCCGCGTACCAGATGCGGCGGTACCCGGTCGATTCGGCGAGGCGCGCGACGTCGACGGAGTGGCGGAACGCGTCGGCGATGGTGCCGTCCGCCTCGACGGTCGCGAGATCCAGGATCGAGAGCGGGGTTGCAGTCATGCAGAGTGCAACCCCGCCCGATCGGCGGCTATTCCTCGGCGCGCGGGGCGGGCGTACGCCGTCGGCTGAATCAGGCCGGGTCGATGATGGAGAGCAGCAGGTGGCCGTTCGACACGGTCTGCCCGACGGGCGCGTCGACGCCCGCGACCACGCCCGAGCGGTGCGCGTAGATCGACTGCTCCATCTTCATCGCCTCGAGCACGAGCAGCAGATCGCCCTCGGCGACCTCCTGGCCCTCCTCGACCGACACCTTCACGACCGTCGCCTGCATGGGCGCTGCGACGCCGTCGCCCGCGGAGGCCGCGATGCCGGCGCCCTTCGCGCGGCGCGGGGCCGGGCCGCGGGTGACCTCCTGGTCGACGAGCGGCAGCAGCGTGGCGGGCATCGTCACCTCGACGCGACGGCCCTCGACCTCGACGGTGACGCTGCGGCGCTTGTCGTCCTGCCCGATGGGCGGAACCTCGCCCTCCCAGGGCTCGATGTCGTTGTCGAACTCGCGCTCGATCCAGAGGGTGTAGACGCCGAACGCGCCGTCGGGCGCGGTGAATGCGGGATCCCGCACGATCTTGCGGTGGAACGGCAGCACGGTGGGCAGGCCCTGGATCTCGAACTCGTCGAGGGCGCGCCGGGAGCGCTCGAGCGCCTCTTCGCGCGTGGATCCGGTGACGATCAGCTTGCCGAGCATCGAGTCGAACGCGCCCGAGACGACGTCGCCCGAGGCGACGCCGGTGTCGATGCGCACGCCGGGGCCTGCGGCGGGCTTGAACAGCGAGACGGGCCCGGGGGCCGGGAGGAACCCGTTGCCCGGATCCTCACCGTTGAGACGGAACTCGAAGGAGTGGCCGCGCGGCTCGGGGTCGGCGTAGTCGAGCGCGCCGCCCTCGGCGATGCGGAACTGCTCGCGCACGAGATCGATGCCGGTGACCTCCTCGGAGACGGGGTGCTCGACCTGCAGGCGCGTGTTCACCTCGAGGAAGGAGACGGTGCCGTCCTTCGCGACGAGGAACTCGCAGGTGCCGGCGCCGACGTACCCGACCTCGACGAGGATCGCCTTCGATGCGGCGTACAGCTGCGCGTTCTGCTCGTCGGTGAGGAAGGGCGCGGGGGCCTCCTCGACCAGCTTCTGGTGGCGGCGCTGCAGCGAGCAGTCGCGCGTCGAGACGACGACGACGTTGCCGTGCTGGTCGGCGAGGCACTGGGTCTCGACGTGGCGGGGCTTCTCCAGGTACTTCTCGACGAAGCACTCGCCGCGGCCGAAGGCCGCCACGGCCTCGCGCGTCGCGGACTCGAAGAGCTCGGCGACCTCGTCGCGCTCGTAGGCGACCTTGAGCCCGCGGCCGCCGCCGCCGAATGCCGCCTTGATGGCGATCGGCAGCCCGACCTCGTCGGCGAAGGCGAGCACCTCGTCGGCGTTCTGCACCGGGTCGCTCGTGCCGGCGGCGAGCGGGGCGCCCACCTTCTCGGCGACGTGACGGGCGGAGACCTTGTCGCCGAGGCGCTCGATGGCGTCGGGGCCCGGGCCGATCCACGTCATCCCCGCGTCCATGACGGCCCGGGACAACCTGGCGTTTGCGGCGCGGCACCCGTTGCCGGGGGTCACCGCAGCGACCCCGACACGCCGGG
>NZ_LDRK01000106.1 GCF_001477055.1 Leucobacter chromiiresistens | reverse complement strand
TCGCGGTGGATGACGTCGCGCACGCGATCCCCGGCCGCGACGTCATCCACCGCGACGGTGCGACTGAGCACGCGCTCGACGTGCCCGGCGGCACCGCCGTCGTGCGCGTGCACTGGCCCGAGTTGCCGCCGACCGCGGCGCTCCCCGACACCCGGGGCACGATGATCGCGATCCCGGTATCGCTCGCACTGCCGCGGCTCGCCGATGCGATGCCCGCGATCGAGATCGTGCGCCGCATGCTCGATCTCGACGCCGACCCGGCGCAGATCGCCGAGGCCCTCGGCGCCGATCCGCGGCTCGCCCCGCTGCTCGCGGCACGCCCCGGGCTGCGCCTGCCCGCCGCCCGGTCGTCTGCGGAGACCGCGCTCGGCACGGTGCTCGGGCAGCAGGTGTCGCTCGCCGCGGCGCGCACCCTGCAGGGCAGACTCGCGGCCCGCTTCGGGCGACCGCTGGCGGGCGTGGCCGAGGCGCCCGGGTTCCACGGAGCGCTCGACGTCGCCGCGATCGCCGCCGAGTCGGTGAGCTCGCTGCGCGAGACGCTCGGCCTCACCAACAGCCGCGCGGCGACGCTGCAGACGCTCGCCGCGGCGCTGTCGAGCGGGCTCGACCTCGGGAGCGGCGCCGACCGCGATCGCGCCCGTCGCGAGCTCGCGGCGCTGCGGGGCATCGGGCCGTGGAGCGTGGAGATGATCGCGATGCGCGCGCTGGGAGATCCCGACGCGTACCCCGCCGGCGACCTCATCCTGCGTCGGGCGCTCGGCGATCCGGCGCCGCGAGCAGCCGAACGGATCGCCGAGCCCTGGCGCCCCTACCGCGGCTATGCGACCCAGCACCTGTGGGCCGACTTCCTCGCCGCCTCCGCACGAAAGGACCTCGCATGACCCGCAGCCCGCTCGAGGCGACCCCCGCACCGCTCCGCCGCACCGTCGTCGACATCGTCGGGGCGCCGTTCCACGCCATCTGGTCGCCGGAGGACGGCGCACTCCGGGCGGCGGGGTTCGCCACCGAGACCGACCCCGAGGCGCGGTCGCTCGAAGCGCGACTGCGCGCCGCCGACCCGACGGCAGCGGAGCGCGGGATCGCGGACGCCTCGGCGGGCGCCGCAGCGCCCGCCGATCCGGTCGCCGAGGCGTTGCGCGCGTATGCGTCCGGCGAGGTCGCCGCCATCGACGCGCTCGCCGTGCGGCAGGTCGAGACGCCGTTCCGCGGCGACGTGTGGCGGGCGCTCCGCGGGGTGCGGGCGGGTCGCGCGGTGACGTACACCGAGCTCGCCGCGCTCGCCGGGCGCCCCTCCGCCGTGCGCGCCGCCGCGTCAGGGTGCGCGAACAACCTCGTCGCGCTCGTCGTCCCCTGCCACCGGATCGTGCGCGCCGACGGCGGGCTCGGCGGCTACCTCTTCGGCGTCGCGCTCAAAGAGCGCCTGCTGCGCCACGAGGGGGCGCTGCAGCACGAGCTGCCGCTCGGCTGAGATCGCGATCCGTCACTCGGCGCAACGGAGCGGTGCCGCTCGGGCGCGTTCGCGATTCGCCGCTCGCGTGCACCGATCGCAGACCGGCCCGCGGGTCAGGCCGGCGAGAAGCGGTTGCGCAGCTCGGCCGCGCGGCGAATGTCGCCCTCGAGTGCGGCGGTCTGCTCCGGAGCGAGGGTGCCATCCTTCTTCGCATTGTCGAGCCGCTCGAGCCCGGCCTGCACCTCGTTGTCCAGGCCATCGAGCACCATCTGCTGAATGCTCTGCGGAAGGCGCTGAAAACTAGTCGTATCCATACTTAAAAACGTACAGGGTGTCAGGCGGTTACGTCACATCGTGATAATGGGGATTTCGCGTTTCGCGCGCTCTTTTCGCGTGTCGCGCACTCATTTCGCGTCGCGGCCGCCTCGCGCGAGCACCGCGGTCCAGATGATCCCGGCGACGAGCAGCAGCCCGCCGGCCGCATTCCACGCGATGTCGTAAGGCAGCAGGTCGACGCCGTACCGAATCTGGTGCAGCCGCAGCACCTTGTGGTCGACGACCCCGTCCCAGAGTTGGAAGAGCCCGAGCCCCGTCGCGAACCCGGCCCAGGCGGCCGGCGCCCAGAGCGTGCCGCGGCGCCGTGCGTCGAGCATCAGGAAGAAGCCGAAGGCGAAGGCGAAGAGCTCGGCGGCGTGCAGCAGACCGTCGGAGAGCAGGGCGAAGCGCGGCGTCGCGGCGTCGACGAAGTGGTGCCAGGCGAGGATCTGGTGGAACACGATCTCGTCGACCGCGGCCATCGCGGCGACGCCGAGCAGAAAGGCCGCCCAGTACGAGCGGTTGCGCAGGGGGTTGGCGGTGCGCTGGTGAGATGCGCGGGTCATGCGGATGCTCCTCTCGGGCGACGGGTCGCGTCGGCGGGGCGAATCGGGGGCGCGGGGGAGCGGTCGGCAGTCTCGCGGCGCATCCGCCTGCCGGTGACGCGGTACCACTCCGCGCAGAGCAGCACGATCAGCACGAAGTCGACCGCATCGCCGCCGGAGTACATGAGCTGCGCGCCGGCCTCCGCTTCGGCGGCCGAGATGCCCGGGGGCGGCTCCGCCGCCAGCAGCTTCGCGAGCACCCCGTGCGCGGCGAGCGACGCCACCAGCACCCCCGCGAGCAGCGCGAACCCCGACCGGTGCGGTGAGGGGTCGACGCCGACCAGCGCCGCGGTGTAGAGCGTGCCGGCGAAGAGGAAGTGCAGCATCACGAGCCAGTGCACGAGCAGGTCCCGCTGCATCGCGTCGTACAGGGGCGTGCGATAGAGCACCCACATGCCTCCGACGTTCAGCACTGCGGCGACCACGGGATGCGCGAGCAGGCGCGCGACCGGGCTGCGCAGCACGCGGCTGAGCCGACGGGCGGGATCGACGCTCAGCGCGCGGAGCGCCAGCGTGATCGGCGCGGCGAGCACGAGGAGCAGCGGGGCGACCATTCCCACGAGCAGGTGCGCGCCCATGTGCGCGACGAAGGAGCCGTGGGATGCCGCGGCGAGCGGCCCGACGAAGCCCGTGGCTGCGCACAGCGCTCCGGCGATCCAGCAGGCAGTGCGATGCCAGGGCCAGGGGCGCCCGCGGCGCGTCTCGATCACCGCAGCCGCGACGTAGACGGTCACGGCTGCGAGGACGGGAACGGCGAGGATCAGCTCGGCGCCCGGCGCGCTCGCCGCCCCGCCGTGCACGTGCGCGGGTGTCACAGCGCCCCGATTCGTGAACTCATGCCACGAGGCTAGGCATCAGCCGGCCGCCGCGGGGGAGGGTTGACGCGCGCGCCGGGTGCTCTCGTCGTGCGTCCTCGTGCTCGACGAGCTGCCAGCGTCTCAGCCGGTCTGCGCGGCGACGGCCCGCTCGCGCGCTCCCCGGCGCTTGACGAGGAAGATCGCGACGACCGCGACGAGCACGTACACGAAGTTGAAGACTCCGGCGATCCCGAGCAGGCCGGCTGAGCCGCCGAGCTCCGCCGAATGCGCATCGATGCCGCCCGTCGCGAGGATGGTCGTCGGATCGGTGGCGGCGTGCAGCAGAATCGCCCACATCAGACGCCCCGTGACGCGCACGACGAGGTACATCATCGCGCCGAATCCGACGGTGTAGACCACGGTGACGGCCACCGTCGTGACGGCCTGGCCCTCGAGGATGTTGCCGGCGTGGAGCAGCGCGAAGTACGCAGACGACAGTACGAGCACTGCGCGCTCGCCCGATCCGCCGCGGCGCAGCATCTGCACCACGATGCCGCGGGTCGCGACCTCCTCGGTGAACCCCACGCACAGCCCGAGCAGGAGCAGCGAGAGCACGAGCGCGACCGACCAGGCGTGCCACTGCGTCGCGAAGAGGCGCAGCACGATCGGGATCGCGACGAGGGCGACCGCGATCCACATCCGGGCCCGACCGCGATCCGGCTGCCGGGCGAAGAGCGCGCCGAACCACCCGGGGGCGCCCGCTCGCGCCGACCACGAGGGTTGGCGCGGACCACGAGGGTTTCGCCTCGTCGCGAACCCTCGCTCTCGGCGCGAACCCTCGCGCTCGAGGCCGCGATGCCTCAGCGATCTCGGGTGGGGAACAGGAACAGCCCGGCCATCCCCGCCGCACCCGCCATGATGATCGCCGATGTGACGTTGTCGAACGACAGCCATGCGATCGGCAGGATCATCCCGAACCCGATGAACGCGGCCCACCAGTTGAGTCGTTTCTTCTCGGTGCTGCTCATGCGATCCACGCTAAACGGCGAGCTCCGTGGCCGCTTCCCCCGTGTGGGGGATATCCAGGCGATGGCGATTCGCGAAAAATGATGGATGGGCGTGCTGCGGGTCGAACCCGAGGGAATGGCGCGAGACCGAGCGCTTATGCTCACGCAATGCCCTCGGTTTCGCCGCGAACCCTCGGTTTCGCGCGGTCGGCCACAGGCCGCGGAGAAACAAAGAACGGACCCAATCGTGGAGGAAAGGGCCCGCTCGGAGGGGATGACGGGAATCGAACCCGCGCTGTCAGCTTGGGAAGCTGAAGTTCTACCATTGAACTACATCCCCGCGTGGGAATCGCGAAGATTCCGACTCGACAACCGTAGCAGAAAGTCACGGCGCCGCGGCTCGCTACTGGCAGACGGCGGTGTTCGCCAGCGCCTCGTCCTGCTGCTCCACTGTCCACGTGAGCTCGGGGGCCACGCCCTGCGCCTGCGCGAGCGCGGCGAGCTTGAGGGCGAGCGACTGCACGAAGCCGGTGCCCGCCGACGAGTTGTTCAGCGCGACGACCACGGAGAAGCCGCTCTCGGGATCCGTGTAGGCGGCGGTCAGGGTGCCGGTCATCGCGCCGGTGCGGCCGTAGAGCGGGCCGATCTTCTCGACGCCGAAGCTCCAGAGGCGGCCCTCGGCGGCGATCTCCTCGGTCGGTTCTCCGTTCTCATCGCGCGCCGGGTTCTTCGTGGGGAAGGCCTCGGTGATGAGGCCGGCGCTGTCCTCGCCGAAGGCCCCGCCGAGGTAGCTGTCGTAGAACCTCTTGAGGTCGGTGGCGGTGGTGACGGTCGCTCCCGCGCCCGCGAGCATCGACGGCGACACCTCGGAGACCTCGACGGGCTCCGCGTCGCAGACCGCCTTGCCGCCGCTCGACGGGTACGTGAGGCCCTGCAGCGTCTCGCCGTTCACCGTGGTGCTGCTGAGGTCGGGGAAGTAGGTCGATCCCATGCCCGCATCCGAGTACACGTGGTTGCGCAGCAGGTCGGGCAGATCCTCGCCCGTCTTCACCTTGAGGGCGCGCGCCAGCAGCACGATGTTCGTGTCGGACTGGTGGAAGTCGAGGCCGGGCCACGAGCCGGGCGACTGCGAGAGCCCCTGCGCGATGAGCTCCTGCTCGGCCCACGGCCGCGTCGGGTTGTTCGCGAAGATGTCGGTGAACGCGCCCTTGTAGTCGATGAGGCCGGATCGCATGTCGCACAGCTGGCGGTAGGTGACGTCCTCGATGTCCGACTGGCGGGTGAGGTCGTCGGAGACCTTCCCGTCGAGGTCGATCCGGCCCTCGGCGGCGAGATCGAGCATGAGCGCGCACATGACCGGCTGGGTCGCCTGCGCGCCGCGGATGAGCGTGGAGCCGTCGACCCCGCTGTCTCCGTAGCCGCGCAGATACTCGCCACCGGCGTTGTCCCACACCCCGACGATCGCCTCGGTCGATCCGCTCTGCTGCATCGCCGAGGCCACCGCGTCGTCGATGCCGGTCGCGAGGGCTTCATCGACGGTGTTGACGTCGGCCGCACTCGTCACCGATCCGCCGCCGGTGCACGCCGTGAGACCGAGCGAGGCGACGATGATGGCACCGACGGCCAGCAGGCGAGTGCGAGGGGCAAAGCGCGGAATCAAATTCGACCGCCAATCTCGAGGGTGAATTGGACACAGAACACACGGGAGTCTAGTGCGTGCGACTGAGAAGTTCGCGGCGGGGTGGGGTGAAGTGAGGCAACCCTTACTAGACTGACCTGGTGACGATTTTTTCGGATGACGTGATCTCGGGAGTGACCGGGCACATGAACGGCGACCACACGGACGACAACCTCCTGATCGCGCGCGCTTTCGGGTATCCCGGCGCGACGGCGAGCGCGATGGTCGGCGTGACCGAGGCCGCCGGCCTGTGGCGCGTGACCGACGCCGACGGGGAGCACGAGCTGTCGGTGGCGTGGCCGGGCGGCCCGATCTCGGAGCGGCCCGAGATCCGCCGCGAGGTGGTCGCGCTGTACACCGCCGCGTGCGCGAAGCTCGGGGTTCCGGCGCGCGGCGAGCACGAGGAGCCGGCGAGCTCGCACCACGGCGCGGGGGACGCCGCCGACGAGACCCACGGGGATCGCGCGGCCCACCGCGAGGAAGCCGCCGAAGGCGCGGACGCGGCCGATCGCCCGTTCTCGGTGGTCATCCGCGAGAGCTCGTGGTCGGATCACTCCGACAGCGAGGGCGCGACGTTCATGGAAGACATCATGCGCGGCAAGGGGTCGCTGCAGGACTACATCGACCTCGTCGCCCAGCACTACTTCATGTACGAGGCGCTCGAGGCGGCGGCGGATCGGGTCGCGGGCGACCCCCGGTTCGCCGGCTTCCACACGCCCTCGCTCGTGCGCCTGCCCGCGCTCGAGGCGGATCTCGCGCACCTGATCGGCGCGGACTGGCGGGATCGGATCGTCGCCGTGCCGGCGACGCTCGAGTACGCGGCGCGCATGCGCGAGGTCGCCGCCGAGGGCTGGGTCGCCGGCGTGGTGGCCCACCACTACACCCGGTATCTCGGCGATCTGTCGGGCGGCCAGTACATCGCGAAGCGCGTGGCGAAGCAGCACGGGCTGCCGGGCGCGGGCATCGCGTTCTACGACTTCGCCGAGCTGGGCGATCTCGCCGAGTTCAAGAACCGCTACCGCGCCGCGCTCGACGTGCTCGGTGCGCAGCTCGACGCCGACGAGCGGGCTCGCATGCTCGACGAGGTGCGCACGGCGTACGCGTTCAACACGGCGGTGTTCCGCGACCTCGGCCAGGCGAAGCTCGCGGCGGCGTAGTCGGGATCGCAGCTCCCGGCGGCAGCGCCCGGGCGACGCTCGCGGCGGCAGCGCCCGGGCGACGTTCGCGACAGCAGCGCCCGGGCGACGCCCGCACCGCTCACGCGGTCTCCTCCTTGCCGCGCATGAAGCGCACGACGTTCGGGTCGACGATCACGTCGCGCGGCTGCAGGGGCCGCTGCAGGTAGAGCCCGTCGAGGGAGCGCACGCGGCTCAGCGCCACGTAGGTCTGCCCGGCGCTGAAGGCGCGCGGCCCGAGGTCGACGATCGCGGCGTCGTAGGTGTGGCCCTGCGACTTATGCACGGTCACGGCCCAGGCGAGGCGCAGCGGGAACTGCTCGAACTCGGCGACCACTTCCTTCTCGAGCTTCTTCGTCTCCGAGTCGTACCGGTAGCGGTACCGCTCCCAGACCATCGGTTCGACCTCGAACTCCTCGCGATCCACCTCCACCCACACGGTGCCCGAGACGCGCGACACCGTGCCGATGGTGCCGTTCACCCACCGGCCGTCGGGGTCGTTGCGCAGGAACATCACCTGCGCCCCGGGCTTCAGCTCGAGCACCTCGTCGGCGGGGTAGGTGTTCTCGCGGAACTCGCCGTTGATCTCGGCGACGGCGCGCAGCGACGATCCCTTGATCTCGGCGAGGCGCTGCGCGTTCAGCCGGTTGACGGTCGCGTTCGTGGTCGCCAGGGTGATGACGTCGCGGGGCGCGGGGCGGGCGCCGGCCGCGTTGAGCTCGTTCGCCTGATCCTCGGTGACGACTCCGTGGCGCACCGCTCCGAGAATCTGCTTGAACCGGTCGTCGCGCTGCCGGTGCACTTCGAGCAGTTCGAAGGTGGAGAGCGGCGCCGACTTCCACACGTTCGCGTCGAAGAACCACAGCGAGCGGTAGGTGTCGGCGAAGTAGGCGCGCTCGTGCGGGTCGCGCGGCGGCACGGGGGGCAGCTGGTACGGGTCGCCGAACATGATGATCTGCGCCCCGCCGAAGGGGTCGTGCCGCTTGCCGCGCGCGAGGCGCAGCGAGCGGTCGATCGCGTCCATGAGGTCGGCCGACACCATCGAGATCTCGTCGATCACGAGGGTGTCGATAGCGGCGAGCATCTTCTTGAGCTCCGCCGGCTGGTCGAGGTCGTGGTCGGCGATGATGCCGGTGGGGAGCCGCAGCAGGGAGTGGATGGTCTGGCCGCCGACGTTCAGCGCCGCCACACCGGTCGGGGCGCACACGGCGATGATCTTGCTGGTGTTCCACGAGAGGTGGTTCAGGATGGTCGACTTGCCGGTGCCGGCGCGACCGGTGATGAACAGGTGCTCGCGGGTGTGCTCGATGCGTTCGTAGACGGCGCGCTGCTCGGCGGAGAGTTCGGGACGGGGCACCCGAACAGGCTACTGCCCTGGGCGCGGCGCCGGGGCGTGCCGGCTCACCGCGTCGTGCGGACGGGCAGGAGCAGCAGCAGGCCGATGAGCAGCACGGCGCCGATGCCGATGATCCCGAAGATGGTCTCGCCGCCGATGGCGATCGCGATGGTGAAGCCGGCGGGGGCGAGGAACGAGACCGCGCGGCCGGTGGTGGCGTAGAGGCCGAAGATCTCGCCCTCCCGCCCGGCGGGGATCAGCCGTGCGAGGAAGGATCGGCTCGCGGACTGCACGGGTCCGACGAAGATGCAGAGCATGAGCCCGAACACCCAGAACACCCAGGTGCCGGCGTCGTGCAGCGCGAAGACGAGCATGGCGCAGATCACCATGAGCACGATCGACGAGACCATGACCCGCTTCGCGCCGAGGTGATCCTCGAAGAACCCGACGACGATGGTCGCGAGCCCGGCGACCACGTTCGCCGCGATGGCGAAGAGGATCACGGTCGTGTTGTCGAACCCGAAGCTGCGCGCGGCGATGACGCCGCCGAAGGTGAACACTCCGGCGAGCCCGTCGCGGAAGACGGCGCTCGCGATGAGGAAGTGCAGGGTCTGGCGGGCGTCGCGCCAGAGCCCGGCGATGCTGCGGAACACGTCGGCGTACGCGCGGAGGAACCAGCGCCCGGTGTGCTCGGGGTGGGCGGCGGCGGGAATCTCGGGGACCGCGAAGAACACGGGGATCGCGAACACCGCGAACCACACGGCGGCGAGCAGCATCGCGATGCGCACGTTCCAGGCGCCGTCGGAGGTGACGCCGAACCAGCCCACCTCGGGGAAGATGAAGCCGACGAGGATCAGCGCGAGGAGCACGATGCCGCCGAGGTAGCCCATGCCCCAGCCGATTCCGGAGATCTTGCCCACGTTGCGGTTGGTGGCGATCTGGCCGAGCATCGCGTTGTAGCTGACGCTCGCGAACTCGAAGGCGACGTTGCCGATGGCGAGCAGCACGAGGCCGAAGATCAGGAACTGCTCGTCGGGCGCGACGAAGACCATGAGCAGCGTCGCGGCGACCACGATGCCGGTGTTGATCGCGAGCCACGTCTTGCGGCGACCGGCCTGGTCGGTGAGCCGGCCGATCACGGGGGCGAAGAGCGCCACCACGATGCCCGCGACGAGCAGGGCGATGCCGAGCTCGCGCGAGACCTGCTCCTCCGGGCCGAACGGGGCGCTCGTGATGTAGACGCTGAAGACGAACGTCGTGACGACCGCGTTGAACGAGGCGGAGCCCCAATCCCACAGCGACCAGGCGAGCACGGTTCGCCTCCGCACGGATTCGGGGGCGCCCGTGCCCGGGGCGGCGGGAGCAGGCAGCACGTGGTCGCTCATGGGATCAGCGTAGCCCGGCCTAGGGTGCCGCGGTGGTCGTGTTCGCGCGTCGTTCACCTCGGGTCCGGCCGTTCGGTGCGCTGACCCGCGCTAGCGTCAGCGCACCGAGACGATTCCGCTGCGCCACACGTAGACGCCGGCGATGAGCGCGCCGCCGCCGAGGATCGCCGCCCACCAGGGCGCGTCGCTCGCGTTCGGGTCGGCGAGGCCCGCCTCGCGGTCGGCCTTCGGCGTCGGGAAGATGCGCTCCGCGGTGACGAGGATGCGCTGCGAGTTGATGCCGAGCGGAGTGCAGGTCACCAGGGTGACGAGGTCGCGGCCCTCCTGCGCCTGCAGCGACTCGGTCTGATCGGGATCGACCACCGTCGTCGACACGACGCGGTACGCGAGCACCTCGCCGAAGGTCGTCAGGGTGAGGGTGTCGTCGACCCGCACCCGGTCGAGGTCGGTGAACATGCGGGCGTCCGCGAGCCCGCGGTGCCCCGTGATGACGGCGTGCGTGCCCGCGCCGCCGACGGGGAGCGAGGTGCCCTCGAGGTGGCCGAGCCCGCGGAGCAGCGTCTCGTCGGAGGTGCCGTGGAAGGTCGGCAGGTCGACGTCGATGCGGGGGATGCGCACGCGCGTCATCACGCCGGTCGCGTCGTCGTCGAGCACGGCGCGGTAGTCGAGGGCGTCGTCGGCGATCTCGCCGCCGCCGAGGGGGAGGCGCTCGTTCGCCTCGATGCGGGCGCCGGCCCGCAGGGCGTCGTTGTACTCGCGGGCCTGGGCGATGCTCGCGGCGTTGCGCTCCGCGTGGGCGTCGGTCACCTCACCGGCCTCCCCGAGGAGCCGCGACTGCTCGCGCTGCGCGAACCAGGCGGCGGCCGTCGGGTAGACGAGGATCGTGAGCCCGATCAGCGCGACGAGCGCGATGATCAGCGGCGCGATGGGAGCGCGCCAACGCCGGGCGGGGGTCGTGCGCCCCCGCCCGGCGTCACCGGCCGTCATCGGATGCCGGTGCCGGGTGCGGTCGAGCTTCAGCGGTGCTGCCGACGCTTGCGCGCGACCACGAGAGCCGCACCGACGGCCGCGGCGAGCACGGCGACGCCTGCGACGGAGAGCCACAGCTGCCCCTGCGCGCCGGTGAGCGGCAGATCCGGCCCGGTGCGCTGGGCGTTCGCCACGGCGAGCACGACGGGATCGGCGGAGCCGCTGGCGGGCACCACGATCTCGCGCAACTGCGCGTCGAGGATGAAGCCGGCGGGGGCGACCGTCTCGCGGATCCAGTAGGAGCGCTCGGAGGTCGCATCGTTGCCGGCCCACAGCGAGATGTCGGCGGTGCCGGTCTCATCGGTGGTGAGGGTCGCGATCTGCTCGGTCGCCTCGGCGTCGCTGAAGACCGCGAACTCGGCGTCGGCGAGCGGATCGGTCTGATCGCCCGCGACGTGCTTGAGGATCTGCAGCGCGCCCCAGTTGGTGCTGGAGACGCCGGTGAGCGCGGGCGCCCCGTTGGTGCGCACGGTCGCCTGGTTCGTCACGACGCCGTCGCCGCCGAGGCTGTCGACCTCGGTGACGATGCCGATGTTGAGGATCGCGCCGGCGACGAGTTGCGCGCGCCCGGTGGCGGTGAGCGCGATGGTCACCGTTCCGCCCGTGTTCGTCACGGTGTAGTCGGTGCCCTGCGCGAAGCCGGGGGTGCGGATCGTGGCGCTCACGAACGACAGCCGCGGATCGAGCGCGTCGATGATGGTGAAGTCGGTGTACGTGCCGCCCTGGTTGAGGGCGGGCACGGGCGCCGTGATCGTCCAAGTGACCGGTGCGCCGAGCACGAGCGTGTCGGGGGCGGCGACGGTCTTCTGGGGGGTGGTCGCGTTGAGCTGGTTCTTCGGGTAGACGTGCACGTCGTACGTCCACTCGCCGCCGCCGGCCGGGGTGGGCAGCGTGACGAGGAAGGGATCGACGGGCGACACGACGTTGTTGTCGCCGGGATCGGTCTCCTCGACCAGGTACAGGCCGATGGGCAGTGCGGAGCTGACGCTGCCGTCGGCGCCCGTCGTCACGACGGTCGGGGTGCCGAGCGTGAACCCGCTGCCCCGCACGTCGGCGGGCGTCAGGTTGCTGGCGCGCTCCCAGCCGGCCGGCGTCGTGAGCGTGATCGGCCCCGACGCGCTCGCCGTGACGGGGGTGATGGTGAACTCGACGCCGGCGAGGGGGGTGCCGAGGCCCGAGGGGTCGGCGATCTCCGAGCCGTCGCCTTCGGCGCCCTCACTGCCGGCGTACTTGTGGATGGTGAGCGAGGTCGGCGCCGCGGGGTCGATGTTGTCGGCCAGTGCGGGCGCCGCCGGTGCGGCGACGATCGCCGCCGCGGCGATGGCGCCGACGGCGAGCAAGCCCCAGAGGTGGGAGGCGGTGCGTCTCATGGTGTGTGGGTCCTTTCCTGCAAGGGAATCAGCGTGAGTGCGTGAGTTGGTGAGTGCGTGGTGCGTGACGGCGGTGATGCGTGCGTCTGCGAGTCATGGAGCGGCGCGGGGTGCCTGGCTCACCGCCCTTCGTCGCAGCCCGAGCGCGATGGCGGCGATGACGCCGCCGCCGAGGATCGATGCGCCGATGAGCGTGAAGGCGTCGGATCCCGCGCCTCCGGTGAAGGGGAGCTCTGGGCCCGCGGCCTGCGCGTTGGCGTAGGCGCCGAGGCCGACCGTGCGCTGCGTCGCGGTGATGGCGAATCGGTGGACGGCGGGGTCGCGCACGAACCCGGCGGGCGGGGAGGTCTCGGTGAGCGTGTAGTCGCCCCAGGCGAGGCCGGTGACGCGGAAGCCGCCGGCGCTCGGGTTCACGTCGCGGCCGGTGCACGCCGCTGCGGAGGCGGCGGTGCAGTCGTCGATCACGATCGGGGTCGATCCCGCCGGACCGGTGAGGGTCCACCGGGATCCGCCGAGTGCGTCGCCGTCGGGTCCGACCTTCGACCAGGTGACGTCCCCGGGCAGGTCGCGGTTGGTGAGGGTGCACGTGGCCTGCTGCCCGCGCGCGATGGTGAGCGTGCTGGTGGCGGCGGAGAAGGCGGCGCCCTGGCAGGTCACGCCGGTGAGGTCGTAGCCGTCGAGCTGGCGCTCGCTGATCACGTAGGCGCCGGTGCCGACGCTGCGCGTCTGGCCGGTCGTGAAGTCGAGCCGGGGCGATCCGGTCTGCTGCGCGTGCAGCCGCCCGTTCCATGCGGCCGGCGCGAGGGCGCCGCCGAAGCTGTTCGTCACCTGCTTGACGAGCGTCAGGGTCTGCTCGCAGGTGACGGTGTTCGTGATCGTGAGCTCGTTCGCGGCGGCGGGGAGGGTGACGGTGGTGGGGGCGCCGAGCGCCGGCGTTCCCGTGATCCCGGATCCCGAGATCGTCGCGGCGGTGAGCCGGCAGCCGGGCACGACCGCGGGATCGAGGGTCACCTGCTCGGAGACGGCGACGTTCTGGCCCACGGCGAAGCCGCTGCGCTGCTGCCCCCACTGCGGGGCGCCCGTCGTGGTGCCCTGCGGTGAGAGGCCGAGGGTCGCGTTGATGCCGGCGGACTGGCTGCCCTGGGCGAACTGCTGGCCGTCGACCACCCAGACCTTGTTCACGCGCAGGGTCGCCGGGCGGGTCGAGTTCGTGAACGTGCACACGATCGACTGGCCCGTGGTGGGCACGGTGAGGGTTCCCGAGGTGCCGGTGCCGGAGACGAGCGGGGTGGTGGAGCCGTCGACGCGGCACTCGTAGGTCGTGGTGTAGTCGGAGAGCCGGGTCTGCCCGGCGGCCGTCTCGGTGAAGGTCAGCGTCGCCCCGCGACCGGTGGGTACGGGCCCCACTCGCTGCGTCTGCACGCCGACGGCGTCGCCGCTCGTGGTGGCGGTGCCCACCGTCGTCGCGCCGTTGGTGAGGCTGAGCGTGAACTGATCCTCCGCTTTGGCGCGGGCGTTGACGCGCTTCTCCACGGTGACGGTGGGAGGTGACGAGCACGAGGCGAGGTCGGTGCTGTCGGTGAGCGTCGAGTTGACGACCTGGCGGTTCGTGAAGCCGGGCATCGTGTACGCCTCGACGGTGGTCTGCGATCCGAGGAAGAGGCGCCCGCTCGCGTCGAAGGCGACGCCGTTGACGTTCGCCTGGGAGGCGAAGCTGCTGAGCGCCGATGAGGGGATCAGGCCGCCGTTCGCGGCAGCGAGGTTCGCCGCGGTGACGGAGTGCAGCGTGGCGGTGTTGCCCGTGCCGCGCACGATGAACATGTTGCCGTTGGCGTCGAAGTCGAGGTCGCCGTTGGCGCCCTGGCCCGAGTCGGCGCCCGCGTTGATGTACCCGAGATAGGTGAACGCACCGGTCGCGGGCGCGTAGCGCCAGATCTTGAACTGCAGGGTCGCGGTGCCGCCGACGGTCACGGACTGGAATCCGCCGAAGTTGAAGTTGCCCGAGCTCTGGTTCACCGCTCCTGCGGTGAGCGTGCCGGCGAAGGCGCCGTTCGCCGCGGTGGTCGTGTTGTAGGTGTGGCCCGTGTTCGACCAGGCGTTCGTGGTGGTGTTGAAGGCCCACATGGTGACGGTGCGCCCGGTGTTGGTGCGCTCGTAGGCGTAGACCCGTTCGCCGCCCGTTCCGACCCCGAGGCCGTTGAAGCTCGTGACTCCCGTGGCGGGCGGGCTGATGTTGGTCACCGTCTGGCCGGTGACGGATCGCAGCTGGCCGGTCGACGAGACCGAGTAGTAGGTGCCCGCGACGCAGGCGAGTGCGGCCTGGGCGCTCGCGTCTCCCGTGAACCGTGGCGGGCCGTTGGCGTTCGGATCGGGTGTCTCGGGTGCGGGGGGCTCGGCGCTCGGGTCGGTCGGCTCGGTGGGCTCCGGCGTCTCGGTGGCGGGCTGCGGCGTCGGGGCGGGGTCGCCCGCGTCGGCGGTCGGCTCGGGCTCCTCGGCGTCGGCCGGGGCCTCGGGCTGGGGCGTCTCGGCGGGAGCTTCTGCGATTGACTCGGCCGGTGCCGTCTCGCCG
>NZ_LDRK01000105.1 GCF_001477055.1 Leucobacter chromiiresistens | reverse complement strand
GCGCCGCGGCCTGCGCCGCCCCGAGCTGCGCCGCGAGCCATGGGCCGAGCAGCTCGCGGGCCTCGTCGGCGAGCACCCCGCCGCGCACCTCGACCCCGGCGGCGCGCAGCGTCTCGGCGCCGCCCGACGACGCGTCTCCGGGATCGGAGAGCGCGTAGGCCACGGCGCCGACACCTGCGTCGACCAGGGCTGCAGCGCAGGGCCCGGTGCGGCCCGTGTGGTTGCAGGGCTCCAGCGTGACGACGGCGGTGAGCTCGCCGGCCCGTGCGCGCCAGTCCGCGGAGAGGCGCGCGAGCGCGTCGACTTCGGCGTGCGGGGTGCCCGCGCCGCGATGCCACCCCTCGGCGACGATGCGCCCCTCGCGGTCGAGCAGCACGCAGCCCACCTGCGGGTTCGGCGTCGTCGACGGGCCTCGGCGCGCGATCGCGAGACCGCGTCGCATCCCGTCCTCGACGAGGCCCGATTCGAGCATCCCGATCCGCCGTTCCCTCACGTGCCGGGTGCGCAAGGGTCCACGGACGTCCGCAGCTCGCGCGTTCCTCTCATCCGGACTCGAACGCGCAGGGCGTCCATCACCGTCGGTACCGGAATTCCACCGGTTCAGCATCGCAGGTGCGACGCTCGCGGACTCTGACCGCCGGTTCGGAATCACACCGACCCCGGAACACGATCATCATCGTAGCCCCAATGCGCGGCCGGCGCGCACCCGCACGTCATGATTTCGCGGGAGGCGCAACACGGCGCAACCCGCGCAGCCCGCGCGCAGCCGGTGCGCAGTCCGTGCGCGACCCGCCGCCCGGCGCCGAGCGCCCCCGGTCAGTGCCCGGAGCGCTTCGCCGTGCCGGCGGCGGAGGTCACGAGGTCGCGCATCGACGCGTCGGGCAGATAGGCGCGCGTGAGGGCGATGCCGATGCGGGGCAGGTCGCCCTCATCCCGGTACAGGAGGTACAGGGACGCCGAGCGCGGATTGAACTTCTGCTTGAAGCGGTGCAGCGATGAGAACCCGTACAGGGGCTCGAGCAGTGCCCCGAGCCGGGCGAGCACCTGATCGACGGGGCCCGCGTCGGCGCCATCCGGTCGCACGAGCGGTGCGCCCGACAGCGACACGAATGCGTAGCCCGCCTGCGAGAAGTGCAGCGCGGAGGAGGCGATGAGGAACTCCATGACGGGGCCGAAGCCGCCATCGCGCCGCCGCATGAGGTCGAGGGTCCACCCGACGATGCGCGGCTCCGCCCGATCCCCGTCGCCCGCGGGCGCAGCGGGCCCGTACACCGGCAGCCACGATGTCACCCCGTGCAGGTTGCCGCCCCCGTCGACGGCGAGGCCGACGTACACCTCGGGATCCAGCGCCTCCTCGACCGTCCCGAGCGTGAACCGCATCTCGGGCAGCCCCTTGTCGCCCGCCCACTGCTCGGAGATCGCCCGCACCTGCGCGAGCACGTTCCACGGCTCTTCGGCGAGCCGCACCATGCGGAACGAGATCCCCTCGCGGCCGGCGCGATTGATGGCGGTGCGCACCGGCCCCCACGCCTTGCCGGTGAAGGCGAGACCGGGGAGGTCGACGATCGTGTCCTCGGCGACGATCACCGACCGCCACCCGTCGGGTCTCGCGGCGGCCGACGCCTCGCTCGCCGAGAAGACGCAGGGGATGAGCCCGGCCTGCTGCGCGGCATCCGCGAACCGATCGAGCGCGGCGCCCTGCTCGCCCTCGGGAACGATCGGATCGCTCAGCATCACCGCCACGCCGGCGTGCGCCTGATACGCGACGGCGCCGGAGCCGCTCGCGATCCTCTGGTTCGGCTCCCACGTCGCCATCCACGACAGGGTGCCCCCGCCGGAGCGCTCGAGCCGCTGCACGAGCTCGTCGCGCGTCACCGGTTCCGCGGCGAGCGCCCGCCGCGATCGGCGGAGCCGCACGCGGAAGGCCCCCCGGCCCACGACGAGGAACGCGATGAGCGCCGCCCAGAGCACCGCAGGCGGGAGCAGGAGCGCGAACACCTGTCTCGGCGACGCCACCGCGCCCGCGTCGACGAGTGCCGGGAGGAGGGCGAAGCCGAGCGCTGCGGTGGCGAGGTTGAACGCCCCGACGCCGAGGGCGGCGATCCACGCCACCCGATACCCGGAGCGGATGCCGTTCGCGATGAGCGCGATCACGACGACGTCGACGGCGACGTCGACCAGTGAGGCGGTGGGGTGATTCTGACCGAGCGGGCCGTCGAACGGAACGACGAGATCGAGGAGCTGGATGACGCCGACGGCGATCAGGCCCGCGAGGGCGATGAGGCGCCACTCCCGCTGCGTCGGGCGCCCTGCGGGGTGCCGGAAGGCCGGGAGCCACCCGCTCGCGATCAGCGCCGCGGTCATCGCGACGGCGTGCTCGAGATCGTACAGCTCGCCGAGGTAGAGCACGGAGATGCCGACCCACAGCCCGATGGCGATCCGCGCCCGCAGGCGCCACGGCGCGGGCAGCGCGGCGATTGCGAACACGAGGGCGGTGAACGCCGCGCACGACGGGCCGACGTCGAGCGTTCCGGCGAGTCGCACGGCCCAGTGCCAGCCCGTCTGCGAGACGAGCAGCAGGATGCCCGCGGCCCCGAGCACCCCGACGATGTGCCCGCCGAGGGCCAGCGCCAGGGTCCGCAGCGACCCGAACCGCCACTCCGCCCACCCCAGTCCGCCGATCACGAGCGGGAGCAGGGTGATCAGTACGGCCGGGTGGTCGACGAAGAACGGCGAGGTGAGCACGGTCCACCATCGGCCCTCGGCTAAGGAGGGGATGCCGGTGGCGACCTGCGGGTACCAGCTCTGCTCGGAGGCGGGCCGCCACAGTGTCCCCGTGGCGACGCCGACGGCGAGCATCGCCCCCACGAACGTCAGCGTGAACGGCACGCGGCGCAGCACCCGCAGGGCTCGCAGCGGCCGGGACGCCCGCATCGGCCGATCCGCGCGCAGGCGCCGGCGCTGGAGGCGCTCGTCGGCGCGCGCCGGCGCCTCGGGGGCGGTCATGCGCTCAGTCTAGGCACCCCGCCCCGGCTCGGCTAGCGGATCAGGCCGATGCGCTCGTACACGAGATCGAGCGTGCGGTTCGCCACCGCTTCGGCGCGCTCCGCGGCGCGGGCGAGCAGCCGGTCGAGCTCGGCCGGATCCGCCAGGAGCTCCTCGGTGCGGGTGCGCACGGGCGCGAGGCTCTCCTCGACGACCTCGACGAGCCCCTTCTTGAGGTCGCCGTAGCCGCGCCCCGAGTACTCCTGCTCGATCGACTCGATGGTGCGGCCGCTCAGCACGGAGTAGATGGTGAGCAGGTTGGCGACGCCGGGCTTCGCCTCGCGGTCGAAGCGCACCTCGCCGTCGGCGTCGGTCACGGCGCGCATGATCTTCTTCTTCGTGACGTTCGCCGGGTCGAGCACCTTGATGAGCCCGGCCTCCGACTCGGCCGACTTCGACATCTTCGCGGTGGGCTCCTGCAGGTCGTAGATCTTCGCCGTGCCCTTCGGAATCTGCGCCTCGGGCACGACGAACGTGTCGCCGAAGCGCGAGTTGAAGCGGGTCGCGAGATCGCGCGTGAGCTCGACGTGCTGGCGCTGATCCTCACCCACCGGCACGCGCTCCGCCTGGTACAGCAGAATGTCGGCGGCCATCAGCACCGGGTACGTGAAGAGGCCCACCGACGCCGCATCGGCGCCCTGCTTCTGCGACTTGTCCTTGAACTGCGTCATGCGGCTGGCCTCGCCGAAGCCGGTGATGGTGTTCAGCACCCAGGCGAGTTCGGCGTGCGCGGCGACCTGCGACTGCACGAACAGGGTCGACTTCTCGGGGTCGATGCCGGCGGCGATGTACTGGGCCGCGGTGCGACGGGTGCGGGCGATCAGCTCGGCCGGATCCTGCGGGACGGTGATGGCATGGAGGTTCACGACGCAGAAGAAGGCGTCGAAGTCCTCCTGCATCTGCGTCCACTGGCTGAGCGCGCCGATGTAGTTGCCGAGCTGCAGCGAGTCGCTCGAGGGCTGCATGCCGGAGAAGAGCACGGGCTTGGGGTGTTCACTCATGGGGTTCCTTGGGGGAGGTGCTGCGAAGCGTGATTCAGGGGGAGGG
>NZ_LDRK01000104.1 GCF_001477055.1 Leucobacter chromiiresistens | reverse complement strand
TCGATCGCGGCGGCCGCGTCGGAGACGATGCCGAGATCGGGGGCGAAGACGCGGCCGATCTGCGTGGGCTCGATGTCGATGTGCACGAACTTGCGGCCCTTCGTGTACACGTCGAGGGTGCCGGTGTGGCGGTTCGCCCAGCGGTTGCCGAGCCCGATCACGAGGTCGCTGGCGAGCAGGTTCTCGTTGCCGTAGCGGTGCTGGGTCTGCAGGCCCACCATGCCGGCCATGAGCGGGTGGTCGTCGGGGATCGTGCCCCAGCCCATGAGGGTGGGGATCACCGGCACGTTCAGGGTCTCGGCCAGCTCGACGAACCGGTCGGAGGCGTCGGCGTTGATGATGCCGCCGCCCGCGACGATGACGGGCTTCTCGGCGGCGTCGAGCATCGCGAGCACGCGCTCGATCTGCGCGGCGCTCGCGGCGGGCTTCGCGACGGGCAGGGGCTCGTAGAGGTCGATGTCGAACTCGATGACGGTCTGCTGCACGTCGATCGGCAGGTCGATGAGCACGGGCCCGGGCCGGCCCGAGCGCATGAGGAAGAACGCCTGCTGGAAGACGCCGGGCACCTGCCCCGCCTCGAGCACCGTCTTCGCCATCTTGGTGACGGGCTTCGCGATCGAGGCGATGTCGACGGCCTGGAAGTCCTCCTTGTCGAGCTTCGCGACGGGCGCCTGACCGGTGATGCAGAGGATCGGGATCGAGTCGGCCGCGGCCGAGTAGAGCCCCGTGATCATGTCGGTGCCGGCGGGCCCCGAGGTGCCGATGCAGATGCCGATGTTGCCGGCCTCGGCGCGGGTGTACCCCTCGGCCATGTGCGAGGCGCCCTCGACGTGGCGGGCGAGCACGTGCGAGATGCCGCCGTGCGCCTTCATCGCGGAGTAGAACGGGTTGATCGCGGCGCCGGGGAGGCCGAAGGCCTGGGTCGCGCCTTCCTTCTCGAGAATCAGGACTGCCGCATCGACGGCGCGCATCTGAGCCATGGTGGTTCCCTCCATCGGGATGGTAAGAGTCGGATATTGCGTGTGCGTGTGCGCACGCGGGTGCGCGGGGAGGATGACCGGGGCCGGTGCGAGGACTTGTGTGAGCAAGA
Organism: Leucobacter chromiiresistens; assembly: GCF_001477055.1. Classification (GTDB taxonomy): domain Bacteria; phylum Actinomycetota; class Actinomycetes; order Actinomycetales; family Microbacteriaceae; genus Leucobacter; species Leucobacter chromiiresistens_A. Next base: position 14,710 of record NZ_LDRK01000104.1, on the reverse strand, counting down.
ACACGGGAATGTTGCCGCACCGGCCCCGGGGTCGGGGGGCTTCGGGCTAAGCGCCGGAAGCGGACGCGCCGGAAGCGGCCGCGGCGGGCGGGGCTGCCAGCTCGGTGGTGAGCTTGAAGAGCCCGGAGTGGTCGAGCCCGCCGTCGCCGCGGGCGACGAGCGCGGCGACGAGCTGCGCGACCGCGGCGCCGAGGGGCACCACCACGCCGGCTTCGCGGGCGGCGGAGGTGACGATGCCGAGATCCTTGTGGTGCAGCGCGAGCCGGAATCCGGGGGCGAAGTCGCGGTGCAGCATCTTGTGCCCCTTCTGGTCGAGCACCTTGGAGCCCGCGAGCCCGCCGCCGAGCACGCGGAGCGCCGCGTCGGTGTCGACGCCGTAGGCCTCGAGGAACGCGACGGCCTCGGCGAGCGCCTGGATGTTGACGGCGACGATCAGCTGGTTGGCGGCCTTCACCGTCTGCCCCGAGCCCGACGGCCCGACGTGCACGATGGTCTTGCCGACCGCGTCGAAGACCGACTCCGCCGCCTCGAAGTCGGCGGTGTCTCCGCCGACCATGATCGACAGCACGCCGTCGACGGCGCCGGGCTCTCCGCCCGAGACGGGCGCGTCGAGCGGGCGGATGCCGGCGGTGCGCGCCTCCTCGGCGAGTCGCGCGGCGACGTCGGGGCGGATCGACGAGAAGTCGATCCACAGCGCGCCGGGCTTCGCGTTCGCGAAGACGCCGTCGGCGCCGGTGACGACCGCCTCGACGTCGGGCGAATCGGGCACCATCGTCACGACGATGTCGGCGTCGGCGACGGCGTCTGCGACGGTCTCGGCGCCCGAGCCGCCGGCGGCGACGAGGTCTGCGACTTTCTGCGGGGAACGGTTGTATCCGGTGACGCTGTGCCCTGCGGCGACGAGGTTCTTCGCCATGGGCAGGCCCATGATGCCGAGTCCGATGAAGGCGATGTTCGACACGAACGGCCCCTTTCTCTCCAGAGTGTGCGGTGCGATGCGATGCGATGCGGTGTGATGGCGGCGTGCGTCAGCCGAAGTTCGCGATCCACGCGAACGGGTCGGGCTGCGATGCCTGGTATTCGAGCCCGATGTAGCCGTCGTAGCCGAGCTGCCGGCTGCGCTCGATCCACGATGCGAGCGGCAGGGTGCCGGTGCCGGGCTCGTTGCGACCCGGGTGGTCGGCGATCTGGATGTGCCCGAACTCGTGCGCGTGCGTCTCGATCACCCGGGCGACGTCGTCGCCGTTCGCCGCGAGGTGGTAGAAGTCGGCCAGCAGCTTGATGTTGCTCTGACCGGCGCGCGCGATGACGTCGAGCGCGTCCTGCGCGGTCTGCAACGGGTAGGCCGGAGCACCCGAGACGGGCTCGAGCAGCACCGTTCCCCCGATGCGGGCGACGCCCGCCGCGGCGGCGGTGAGGTGCTGCACGGCCAGCTCGTCCTGCGCCTCGGGGGCGACGCCGTCGAGGCGCTTGCCGTAGAGGGCGTTGAAGGCGCGGGTGCCGAGGCGCTCCCCGATTCCGACGACGACGTCGATGTTGTCGGCGAACTCCTGCTCGCGCCCGACCCATGACACGAGGCCGCGGTCGCCGCCCGGCATGTCGCCCGCGAAGAAGTTGAGGCCGCTGAGCGTCACCCCGGCATCTTGAATGGCGGCGACGAAGCGGTCGACCTCGGCGTCGCCCGGCACGGCCGCGGCGAACGGCCACCAGAATTCGACCGCCGAGAACCCGGCCTCGCGGGCCGCGGCGGGGCGCTCGAGGAGCGGCAGGTGCGTGAGCAGAATCGAAGCGTTCACGGTGTACGTCAACGGACAACCTCGGCTTTCTTCATTGAGACCGACTGCGAACCTTTTCGCTATACGGAAAAGTAATTCTATCTTGTGGAAAAAGACTACGGAGCGGGGGCCGGGCTGTCAAGCACCCGAAGGCCCCCGCACCGTCGGGGCGCAGCTCACGCCGCACCTCCGCCCGCGCGCGGGAATCAGAGCGCGATCTGACGATTGACGTCCTTGTACAGCAGGTAGCGGAACTTGCCCGGCCCGCCCGCGTAGCAGGCCTGCGGGCAGAACGCGCGCAGCGAGAAGTAGTCGCCCGGCTGCAGCTCGACCCAGTCGTCATTGAGGCGGTACACGGCGTTGCCCTCGAGCACGAAGATGCCGTGCTCCATGACGTGCGTCTCCAGGAACGGGATCTTCGCCCCCGGCTCGAACGTCACCACCGTGACGTGGAAGTCGTAGGCGAGGTCGGCCGGGTCGAAGAACCTCGTCGTCGCCCACTTGCCCTCCGTGCCCGCCATCGGGGCCGGCGCGATGTCCTGCTCGTTGCCGACGAGCGGCCGCGGCTCGAGACCGGCGACGGGCTCGTAGCGCTTGCGGAACCAGTGGAACTGGCCGGCCGAAGACCCCGTGTTGCGCAGCGTCCACGCGGTGCCCGCGGGCACGAACGCGTACCCCCCTGCGGCGAGCGCGTGCTCGGCGCCGTCGATCGTGACGGTGAACGCGCCGTCGAGCACGAAGAGGAACGACTCGACCTCGGGCTGCGGCTCGGGGCGGTCCGATCCCCCGCCCGGCTGCACCTCGAGGATCGCCTGCACGAACGTCGTCGCCCCGCCCGCCACCGGGCGGTTCAGAATCCACGAGCGGGTCCCCTCCCACTCCGGGTAGAAGCTGGTGACGATGTCGCGCATCACCGAGCGGGGGATCACGGTGTAGCCGTGCTTCACGATCGCCGCCGACCCGAGCGCGTCGGTCTGCGCGGGGAGTGCCGGATCGATGGTCGCGTACGAGGGGGTGGTCACTGGTGGCTCTCCTTCTCCAGCCGGGCGGCGCCCGGCGCTGGCTGCGGCGCGCGGGCGCGCGCCGGGTAAGCGATGGCGATGAGTTCGGCCGCGTCGATGCCGACGCGGTCGGCGAGCTCGTCGGGGCTGATCGCCCCGGACTGGACACCGCGGGCGAGGAACGCCGCGAGCGGCCGGGCCGTCGCGGGCTCGTCGAGGAACCCGTCGGTGTTCTGCTGCACGTAGTTGCGCAGCCGCGTCGCGGCCTGGTCGACCCCGGTGCGCAGAAACGCGTAGCTCGCGACGAAGCGGCTCGGCAGGTGGGCGGGGTGCAGGTCCCACCCCTGGTAGAACGCGCGCTCCAGCGAGCGCGTGACGAGGCGGTGGTGCAGCCGCCACGTCTCGGCCGGGCCCGCATCGCCCGAGGGGATGACGTTCGTCGAGCCGTCGGAGAGCCGCACGCCGGTGCCCGCGGCGGCGACCTGCATCACCGCTTTGGCGAAGTCGGCCGCGGGGTGCTCCATCGACTGGAACTGCGGCGACACCCCCACCGCGGCCGAGTAGTCGTACGTGCCGTAGTGCAGCCCCGTGATGCGCCCCTCGCCGGCGTGCAGCACGCGCGCGAGCGGCACGGTGCCGTCGGCCGCGAGCACGATCTGCGGGGTCTCGACCTGCACCTCGAACCCGAGCCGCCCCGCGGGCAGGCCGAGGCGCTCCTCGAGGCGGCCGAGCAGCGTCACCATCACGACGCACTGGTCGACCGTGCTCACCTTCGGCAGCGTCAGCACCAGCCCCTCGGGGAGGCCCGCCACGCCGCACGCGCGCACGAGCGCGGTGACGAAGAGGTCGAGGGTGCGGATGCCGCGCTCGCGCGTGGCCGCCTCGAAGCACTTGAAGCGGATGCCGACGAACGGCGGCGCGGTGCCCGCGGCGGCATCCCGCGCGAGCGTCTCCGCCGCCGAGACCGCCGCCGCATCCTCGGCCTCGTCGCCCGGGTCGCCGAACCCGTCCTCGAAGTCGATGCGCAGATCCTCGATCGGCTCGCGCGCGAGCTTCTCGCGCACCCGCTCGGTCAGCACCGGCCGATCCTCGTCGGCGATGCCGAGCAGTTCCATGAGGGCCGGGTAGCCGCCGTGGCGCTCCACGAGCTCTGCGGCCCGGCGCCCCCACTCGCCGGCGATGCCCTCCCGGTAGTGCTGCGCCGGAATGTAAACGGTGTGGATCGGCTGCCGCTCGCCGGAGTCGCCCGGGTAGGCGCTCGCGAGCAGCCGGTCGGTCGGGGCGAGCTGCGCTGCGGCCGCGCTCAGGTCGGCGGCCGTCAGAGTGCCCGTCGTCTCGGCGCCGCTCATGCGCGCTCGCCGCTCGTGAGCAGCTCGTACGCGGGGAGAGTGAGGAAGTCGACGTACTCCGAGCTCAGCACGATCTCGCGGATGAGCTCCGCGGCGGGCGCGTAGTACCGCTCGAACGGCTCGGCGTCGACCTCGCCGCGCAGCCGGTCGAGCTCCTCGTCGAGCAGGCGCCCCACGAGCTCCGCGGTCACCTCCTCGCCACTGTCGAGCCGGGTGCGGTTGCGCAGCTGCTGCCACACCTGGGAGCGCGAGATCTCGGCCGTGGCCGCATCCTCCATGAGGCCGTGGATCTGCACGGCCCCGTTCCCGCTCAGCCACACGGCCGTGTACGCCACCGACACGTACAGGTTGGTGCGCAGGCCGTCGAGCGTGGCCGTGCCCTGCAGCGACCGGATGTCGATCAGGTCGGCCGCCGCCACCTCGACGTCGGGGCGCAGGCGATCGATCTGGTTCGGCCGGTCGCCGAGCACGTCGTCGAACACCTCCCGGCACACCGGCACGAGGTCGGGGTGGGCCACCCACGAGCCGTCGAAGCCGTCGCCCGCCTCGCGCGTCTTGTCGTCGCGCACCTGCTGCAGCGCGCTCGCGGTCGCCTCGGGATCGCGGCGGTTCGGGATCACGGCGGCCATGCCGCCCATCGCGAACGCGCCCCGCTTGTGGCACGTCTGCACGAGCAGCTCGGTGTACGCACGCATGAACGGCGCGGTCATCGCCACCTGCGCCCGGTCGGGCAGCTCGAACGCGGCGCCCGAGTCGCGGAAGTTCTTGATGATGCTGAACAGGTAGTCCCAGCGCCCGGCGTTCAGGCCGACGGCGTGCTCGCCGAGCTCGTAGAGCATCTCGTCCATCTCGTAGGCGGCGGTGATGGTCTCGATCAGCATGGTCGCGCGGATCGTGCCCGCCGGGATGCCGAGGTGCGATTCGGCGAATGCGAACACCTCGTGCCAGAGCCGGGCCTCGCGGTGGCTCTCCATCTTCGGCAGGTAGTAGAAGGGGCCCGCGCCCTGCGGGGCGAGCAGGTCGGCCGTGTGGAAGACGTGCAGCCCGAAGTCGACGAGCGCGCCGACGGCCGGTGCGCCGTTCACCCGCACGTGCACCTCGGGCAAGTGCCAGCCGCGCGGGCGGGCGACGACCACCGCGAGCGGCGCGTCGTCGCGGAGGCGGTACTCCCTGCCGTCGGGCGACGTGTGCGCGAGGGTGCCGCGCGCCGCGTCGGCGAGGTTCGTGATCGCGTCGATCACGTTGTGCCAGGTCGGCGTCGACGCGTCCTCGAGGTCGGCGAGCCACACCTTCGCCCCCGAGTTCAGGGCGTTGATCGCCATCTTCGCGGGCGACGCGGGCCCCGTGATCTCGACCCGGCGATCCGCGAGCGCCTGCGGCGGGGCCGGCACCTTCCACGTGCCCTCCCGCACCGACCGCGTCTCGGGCAGGAAATCGAGCACCGGGCGCTCCGCGAGGCCGGCCTGCCGCGCCCGCCGCTCCTCGAGGAGCACCGGAACGCGCTCGGCGAAGCGCTCGTGCAGCGCCTCGACGAAGGCGAGCGCGTCGGGCGTGAGGATCTCGCCGGCGCGCGCCGTGGGAGTGAGGTCGGTGACCGTGATCGACATGGGGATGCCTCCTTATACCGTGGCGGGTTCGTGCGTGCGCGCGGCTCGACCGGCGACCTCGACGATCGCGTCGGCGACGTCTCGGGCGACATCGCCGTCGAACACGCTGGGGATGATGTAGCTCGAGTTCAGCTGCTCGTCGGAGACGTTCTCGCTGATCGCGCGCGCCGCGGCGACGAGCATCTCGTTCGTCACGTCCGAGACCCCCGCGTCGAGCAGGCCGCGGAAGACGCCCGGGAAGGCGAGCACGTTGTTGATCTGGTTCGGGTAGTCGCTGCGCCCGGTCGCGACGACCGCGGCGTGCCGCGCGGCGAGCGCGGGGTCGATCTCGGGGTCGGGGTTCGCGAGGGCGAACACGATGGCCCGATCCGCCATCTGCGCGACGTCCTCCTCCGTCAGCACGTCGGGCGCGGAGACGCCGATGAAGACGTCGGCGCCGCGTACCGCGTCGGAGAGCGTGCCGGTGATGTTGTCGGGGTTCGTGCCCTCGGCGATCTGCTTGCGGTGCGCGTCGGTGTGCTCGTGGTCGCGGGCGACGATGCCGCCGCGGCCCGCCGCGACGATGTGGGTGACCCCCGAGGCCTGCAGCAGCTGGATGATCGCGTTGCCCGCGGCGCCGACGCCGCTGATGGCCACCCTGATGTCGCCGATCCGCTTGCCGACGAGGCGCAGCGCATTGGTGAGGGCGGCGAGCACGACGATCGCGGTGCCGTGCTGGTCGTCGTGGAAGACGGGGATGTCGAGCTCCTCGCGCAGGCGGGCCTCGATCTCGAAGCACCGCGGGGCCGCGATGTCTTCGAGGTTCACGCCGCCGTAGACGGGGGCGATCGCCTTGACGATGCGCACGATCTCGTCGCTGTCCTGCGTGTCGAGGCACACGGGCCACGCGTCGACGTCGGCGAACTGCTTGAACAGGGCGGCCTTGCCCTCCATCACCGGCAGCGCGCCCTCCGGCCCGATGTTGCCGAGGCCGAGCACGGCGGAGCCGTCGGAGACGACCGCGATCGTGTTGCGCTTGACGGTGAGGTTGCGCGCCAGCGAGCGGTCTTCGGCGATCGCCTTCGAGACGCGGGCGACGCCTGGAGTGTAGGCGCGCGAGAGGTCGTCGCGGTTGCGCAGTTCGAGCTTCGGCACGACCTCGAGCTTGCCGCCGAGGTGGATCAGGAAGGTGCGGTCGCTCGCGTGCTCGACGGCGACGCCGTCGATCGTCTCGAGCGCCCGGCCCACCTCCTCGGCGTGCTCGGGCGACGACGTGTTGGCGGTGAGGTCGATGACCATGCGGTCGTGGTGCGACTCGACGACGTCGACGGCCGTGATCTGCGCGCCCGCGCCGCCGGCTTGGGAGACGATCTCGCTGGTGATGCTGTAGCCCGATGGGGCGGACAGCCGGAAGGTGACGGAATACCCGGGGCTCGGAGCAGCCATGTTGATCCTCCTCGATCGGAACGTGTGCAGCATTGGCACTCCCAAACTTTCACGATGCGGATAAGTTCTTTTGGAGTGTGGAATAATAGTAGGGGCGCGGACAGCGGTGCGCAAGCATCGCCCCGCCCCCTGCGGCGCACGCGGAATGGGCCGAGACCGTGCGGGCGCCCTGCCGGTAGGGTGAACGTCACGCGGTTCGACATGGAAGAGGGAGGTGCGCCATGGCGCAATCCGAGGAAGCAGCCTCGAAGCCGACGGGGCGGGTGCAGTCCGTCGAGCGCGCATTCGAACTCCTGGAGGCGCTGGCCGACGGCGGCGGCACCCTCACGCTGAGCGAGCTCGCCGACCAGTCGAAGCTCTCCCTGCCGACCGTGCACCGCCTCATCCGCACCCTCTCCGACCACGGCTACGTGCGGCAGCGCGAGGATCGGCGGTACTCCCTCGGCAGCCGCCTCATGCGACTCGGCGACGGGGCGAGCACCCAGCTCGGCGTCTTCGCGCGACCCCAGCTCGCCTGGCTCGTCGCCGAGCTGCAGGAATCGGCCAACATGGCCGTGCGCGAGGCCGACCAGGTGCTCTACATCGCGCAGGTCCCCTCCCCGCACTCCGTGCGCATGTTCACCGAGGTGGGCCGCCGCGCCCCGATGCACAACACCGGCGTCGGCAAGGCGATCCTCGCCCAGCTCGACGACCAGACCGTGCGCCGCATCGTCGACCAGGCGGGCATGCCGCGGGCGACCTCGAAGACGATCGGCACCATCGACGAACTGCTGAAGCACCTCGAGATGATCCGCCAGCGCGGCTACTCGGTCGACGACAACGAGCAGGAGGCCGGAGTGCGCTGCTACGCGGTGTCGGTGCCGAACGCCCCGTCGCCGATGGCGATCTCCGTCTCCGGCCCCACGTCGCGCGTCGACGAGGCGTTCGGCATGCGCGCCGTCCCCCTGCTGCAGCAGGCCGCCGCCGTGATCGGCGCCTCGTTCACCGACCCCGGCAGCGCCCGCTGACCCCACCCGGCGACCCTCAGGCGTCGCCGCCCGCGCGGCCCGTCGACCCCGCGGTCAGATCGCCGAGGCGGTACTGCTCGGCCGCGCGCGCCGGGACGGCCGGATCGACCGCGCCGTCGAGCGCCAGCGCCTCCAGGGTGCGCACCACGATCGACTCGACGTCGACCCGGTAGAAGCGCCGCGCCGCCGCCCGCGTATCCGAGAACCCGAACCCGTCGGTGCCGAGCGAGAGGAACCGGTGCGGGCTGTACGGGGCGATCTGATCCTGCACCTGCCGCATGAAGTCGCTCACCGCGATCACCGGGCCGCCGCTGCTCTCGGCCAGCCGCCGCGTGACGTACGGCGTGCGCCGGGCCTCGCCCCGCAGCACCCCCTCGTCGGCCCGCATCGCCTCGCGGCGCAGCTCCGTCCAGCTCGTCACCGACCAGACATCCGCGGCCACCCCCCACTCCGCGGCGAGCATCTCCTGCGCGCGCAGCGCCCACGGCACCGCGACCCCCGACGCGAGAATCTGCGCCGGCGCCCCGCCCGAGGCGGCCGTGCTGATGCGGTGCATGCCGGCGAGGATGCCCTCCACGTCGACGCCCTCCGGCTCCGCGGGCTGCGCGATGGGCTCGTTGTAGACGGTCAGGTAGTACATCACGTCGGGATCGGGGTGCTCGCCCCCGTACATCCGCTCGAACCCGGCGCGCACGATGTGCGCGAGCTCGTAGCCGAACGCCGGGTCGTAGCCCACCACCGCGGGGTTCGTCGAGGCGAGCAGGTGCGAGTGCCCGTCGCCGTGCTGCAGCCCCTCGCCCTGCAGCGTCGTGCGGCCCGCCGTCGCCCCGATCACGAAGCCCCGGGCCATCTGGTCGCCCGCGGCCCAGAACGCGTCGCCCGTGCGCTGGAACCCGAACATCGAGTAGAACACGTAGACCGGGATGAGCGGCTCGCCGTGCGTGGCGTACGACGTGCCCGCCGCGGTGAACGCCGCCACCGCGCCCGCCTCGTTGATGCCGACGTGCAGGATCTGCCCCGACTCCGATTCCTTGTACGCCAGCAGCAGCTCGCGGTCGACCGACATGTAGGAGTGCCCCTGCGGGTTGTAGATCTTCGCGGTCGGGAAGTACGCGTCCATGCCGAACGTGCGCGCCTCGTCGGGGATGATCGGCACGACCCGGTGCCCCATGCCCGTGTCTCGCAGCAGCTCCCGCAGAATGCGGGCGAACGCCATGGTGGTGGCGGCCTGCTGCTGCCCCGACCCCTTGCGCGCCTGCTCGTAGGCCTTCGGCTGCGGCAGCGGGATCTGCGTGCACCTCGACCGCCGCTCGGGAACGGCGCCGCCGAGGGCGCGCCGCCGCTCGAGCAGGTAGTCGAGCTCGGGCGCCCCCGGGTCGGGCCGGTAGTAGGGCGGCGCGTAGATGTCGCCCTCGAGATCGCGATCGGGGATGGGGATGCGCAGGAGATCGCGGAAGTCCTTCAGGTCTTGCACCGCCATCTTCTTCATCTGGTGCGACGCCATGCGGCCCTCGAAGCTCGGGCCGAGCTTGTAGCCCTTCACCGTCTTCACGAGGATCACGGTCGGCTGGCCCCGGTGCTCGCTCGCGGCCGTGAACGCCGAGTAGAGCTTGCGGTAGTCGTGACCGCCGCGCCGCAGATTCCAGATGTCGTCGTCGCTGTACGACTCGACGAGCCTCGCCGCCCGCGGGTCGCGCCCGAAGAAGTGGTCGCGCACGAACCCGCCCGATTCGGCCTTGTACGTCTGGAAGTCGCCGTCGGGGGTGGCGTTCATGAGGTCGACCAGCGCCCGGTCGTGATCGCGGGCGAGCAGCTCGTCCCACTCGCGGCCCCAGAGCACCTTGATCACGTTCCACCCGGCGCCCCGGAACCAGGCCTCGAGCTCCTGCACGATCTTGCCGTTGCCGCGCACCGGGCCGTCGAGCCGCTGCAGGTTGCAGTTGATCACGAACGTCAGGTTGTCGAGGCCGTCGTTCGCGGCGAGCTGCAGCATGCCGCGCGACTCGGGCTCATCCATCTCGCCGTCGCCGAGGAAGGCCCACACGCGCTGCTCGGCCGTGTCGGCGATGCCCCGCGCCGCGAGGTACCGGTTCGCCTGCGCCTGGGAGATCGCGTTCATCGGCCCGATGCCCATCGACACGGTCGGGTACTCCCAGTACTCGGGCAGCAGCCGCGGGTGCGGGTAGCTCGGCAGGCCGCCGCCCGGGCGCGAGCGCTCCTGGCGGAAGGCGTCGAGCTGCGCCTCGCTGAGCCGGCCCTCGACGAAGGATCGCGCGTACACCCCGGGCGACGCGTGCCCCTGGAAGAAGACCTGGTCGCCGCCCGACGGGTGATCCTTGCCGCGGAAGAAGTGGTTGAACCCCGTCTCGTAGATCGTCGCGGCCCCCGCATAAGTGGCGATGTGGCCGCCCGCGCCGATCTCGGGCCGCTGCGCGCGGTGCACCATGACGGCGGCGTTCCAGCGGATCCAGGCGCGGTACCGGCGCTCGGCGGCCTCGTCGCCCGGGTAGGCGGCGTCGGCCGACGCCGGGATCGTGTTCACGTAGTCGGTCGTGAACGAGGCGCCCGGGTTCGCCGGCTCGGTCACGGACGCCTCCCGCGCCTCGGCGCCCCGCGGATGCCGCGCCTCCAGCACGGACAGGATGTGGGCGGCGCGATCCGCTCCCCCGGTGCTGAGGAGGCCGTCGAACGACTCGACCCACTCGGCGGTCTCCTCCGGATCGATGTCGGCGCGCTGCCCGGCCGAGCCGCCCGCGGGCAGCCCGCCCGAGGCGTCGTCGGTCAGCGTGCGCCGGGTGCGTGCGCGGAAGCGCTGCGGCGGGGTGTCGAACGTGGAGTGCACGGATGCTCGCTTTCATCGCAGCCTCGGCGCGGGCCTCCCGGCCCGGCACCGCGGCGAACGGTCTTCGGATGACTACTGGTTCTTGCCGGTTCTGACGTTGCCCGTATCGGCGCGCACCCGGTCGACCGTCGGGATGTGCAGCGAATGCGTCACGTCGCCGGTTTCATCGATGCGCTGCACCGGGATCTCCTCGCCGTTCTTCGAGTAGAGCTTGCCGCCGATGAACGTGTCGCCCTCCTCGAGGGCGCGGATCTCGTCCTCCCGCACCATGCGCGGCGGGCTCGCGGCGAACGCGTTCTTGTTGCGCGACTTCTTGCCGAAGTGGAGCTCGTTGAAGACGATGTTCAGAATGATCGCCATGAGCGCCGCCGACGAGATGCCGGAGTGGAAGATCACCTCGAACCAGTTCGGGAACTGGCTGTAGATGTCGGGCTTGACGATCGGCAGCATGCCGAAGGCCAGGCTCGTCGCCACGATGACGAGGTTCATGTTGTCCTGGTAGGAGACCTTCGACAGGGTGCGGATGCCCGAGGCGGCGACCGAGCCGAACAGCACGATGCCCGCACCGCCGAGCACCTGCATCGGGATCGCGCCGGCCACGCGGCCCATGATCGGCAGCACGCCGAGGATGAGCAGGATGCACCCGCCCGCGGTGACGACGAACCGGCTGCGCACCCCGGTGATCGCCACGAGCCCCACGTTCTGCGCGAACGCGGACTGCGTGAACGAGTTGAAGATCGGCGAGACGATGCTGGAGATCATGTCGGCGCGCAGCCCGTTCGCGATCCGCTTCGAGTTCACCTTCGAACCCGTGATCTCGCCGACCGCGAGGATGTCGGCGGCGGTCTCGGTGAGGATCACGAGCACGACGATGAACATCGACACCGTGGAGGCGACGTGGAACTCGGGCCACCCGAACGCGAACGGCACCGGCAGCGCGAAGATGTCGCCCTCGAGCACGTTCGAGAAGTCGGCGATGCCCATCGGGATCGCGACGATGGTGCCGACGACGAGGCCGACCAGCACCGCGAGGCGCGAGAGCGTGCCCTTGCCCACCTTCGAGCAGACGATCACCACGAGCAGCGTGACGGCGGCGAGGCCGATGCCCGCGACCGAGCCGTAATCATCGGCGGCGGCGTTGCCGCCCATGATCCAGTTGCCCGCAACCGGCATCAGCGTGAGCCCGATCGAGGTGATGACGACGCCGGTGACGACCGGCGGGAAGAAGCGGATGATCTGCGCGAAGAACGGCGTGATGATGAAGCCGAACACCGACGCGAGCAGCACCGCGCCGAAGATCTCGTTGATGCTGCCGCCGCCGGCGACGATCGCGGTCATCGTCGACACCGACGCGAACGAGACGCCCTGCACGAGCGGGAGCTTCGACCCGAAGAACGGGATGCCGACGCTCTGCAGAATGGTCGCGAGCCCGCCGATGAACAGGCAGCACGCGATGAGGATCCCGATCTGGTCGGGTGTCGCCCCCACGGCGCTGCCGATGATGAGCGGCGGGGCGATGATCCCGCCGTACATGGTGAGCACGTGCTGCAGCCCGTACATGATGGTGCGCGGCAGCGATGGCCGGTCGTTCTCCGGCTCGCCCTGCACGTCGATCGTTCCGGGGAAGGGTTTCCTGGTCTTGCTCGTCATTGCTGACCTCCTCGTCGGCATGATGTGTGTTCCTCAGGGAGCGGAATCCGCACGGCCCCGTCCTCCGTCCGGATCCCCGGGGCGATCACGCGAACGCGGGAACGCCCTTCCAGATCTTGTCGGTGTCGCCCAGATCCTCGCGGCGGAGCGTGCCCTCGATGAGCCCGTAGGGGCTGTGCGCGGCCCAGAACACCTCGTTGTCGTTCTCGACATCGCAGTACGACAGGTCGACGGCGAAGTGGTGCAGGTTGGGCATCGAGAACTTGATCTCGTCGATCTCGGGGTGCGCCTCGAGCACCGCCTTGCCCATGAGGTACTGGGTCTCCTGCAGCGCGCGCGAGTAGTGGTTCGTGAAGACCTCGAGCATGATGCGCTTCACCGACGCGTAGGTCGCGTTGAAGTCGAGGTCGGTCGTGTTGTAGAGCCACCGCCCGGTGACGCTCGTCGCGAGGATGCGGTCGGTCGTCTCGGCCAGCGTCGTGTACTGGTCGACCGGGTAGCCCACGAAGCCCGACTCCGTGGTCTTCAGCACGGAGAGATCCTCGAGCCCGGCGATGACGTGCTGCTCGTCGCCGACGAGCTTCACCACCGCGGTGCGGGTCTCTCCGCCCGATCCGCCGCGGAAGAACGAGTGGTCGTGCTCGACCCCGTCGACCTCGATGCGATCCCACGTCACCTGACGGGCCGCCCAGCGGCCGCCGGTCACCCAGTCGAAATCGTCGACGAAGTGCTGGCCGAGGCGCAGGAGGAAGTCCTCCGGCGATCCGACGCCCGCCTGAGCGAACGCGAACACGGTGTTCTTCTGCGTGTCGGTGGGCACGACGTGCGCGTTGTCGCCGTCGTAGTACGCGGCGGCGAAGTCGCCGTGCAGCTGCGAGACCACGGTCAGGTCTTCGATGCTGTGGCGCGAGCCGTGCTTCGTGACCTTGACCAGATGGTTCTCGGCCTTGCCGAACTGGTTGTCGCCGAGCACGATGCGGTTGCTGGACATATCTGCTTAACTCCCTCGGTAGGTGGAATATGCGAACGGGCTGAGCAGGATCGGGACGTGGTAGTGCCCCTCCCCCGCCTCGACGGTGAAGTCGATGGTGATCACCGGGTAGAACGCGGGCGTTCCGGTGGCGGCGAAGTACTCCGCGACCTCGAAGCGCAGCCGGTAGTGCCCGGCGGCGAGCGCGTCGGGCCCGAGGTCGGAGATGCGGCCGTCGGCGTCGGTCGTGCCGGAGTCGAGGGTGCCGCCGTCGGCGGTCTGCAGGTGCACGACGACGTTCTCGGCCGGTCGGCCCCGCGAGGCGTCGAGTACGTGGGTAGAGATGCGGCTCATGGTGCGAGTAGCCCTTCCAGCCGCAGTGCGGCGATCTGCGCGAGTTCCCGAGACGCCTCGGCGGCCTCGTCCTCCGCGGTGTTGTCGAGTCGTCGGGTGAGTTCGGCGAGGATCTGGGTCGCCGAGCGGCCCGCCGCACGGATGAGGAAGACGCGGCCGAAGCGCGCCTCGTACGCTCGGTTGCCCGTCAGCAGCTGCGCCTCCGTCGTGTCATCGATGCCGGTGGCCGCCTGCTCGCGGCGGGAGAGCTCGGCCTCCGCCGTGTCGCCGTCTGCGCGCTCACCGATGCGGGGGTGCTGCGCGAGCGCCCGATCGACGTCGGCGGCGCTCCAGGTCGCCGCCGCGCGGTCGGCGACCTCCAGTGCCGCGTCCACCGTGTCGTACGGCCGGCCCGCGACGACCGCGGTGATCCAGCGCTCGTTGTCGACGCACGGGCGGATGAGATCCGCCGCCTGATCGGCCGGCATCGCGTTGAACTGTGAAAGCAACTCTGCTCCCTCGTTAATTCCGTAATTCGGAATAAGTATTTCACTTGTTGATAATGTAGGTAACCACACCTCACCGGGTGCGCACAAGGGCCATCTCCTCCGCGCGCTCGGCTCCGCCCCGATCCCCAGCAGGAGCGCCCATGAGCCGCACGCACTCCGCCCCTCCCGCACCGAACCCATCCGCGAGCCCGCCCGCCCGCGTCGCCGTGATCACCGGGGCCGGCTCCGGGATCGGCCGCGCC
>NZ_LDRK01000103.1 GCF_001477055.1 Leucobacter chromiiresistens | reverse complement strand
GTGTGCGGTTGGGAGGGGATGCGGCGCGCCGGGTGCTCGATCTGCTGGCGCAGGTGCGTCTGCCCGATCCGCCGCGCATCTCGCGCTCCTACCCGCACGAGCTCTCGGGCGGTCAGCGGCAGCGGGTGGTGATCGCGCTCGCGCTCGCCGGCTCGCCCGCCGTGCTGCTCTGCGACGAGCCGACGACGGCGCTCGACGTGACCGTGCAGCGCGAGGTGCTCGACCTGCTGCAGCGCCTGCGGGCGGAGCGCGGGCTGACGCTCGTGTTCGTCTCGCACGACCTCGCCGTGGTGGCTGAGATGTGCGATCGCCTGGCCGTGATGGCGCACGGCGACGTGGTGGAGACGGGGGCGGTGGCCGACGTGCTCGCGTCTCCCGCGACGGCCGAGACGCGCGCGCTGCTGGCGGCGGCGCCGACGCTGCCCGAACTCGCGGGTTCTGCGGTCGCGGCGCCGGCGTCGGCGCACAGCCGAACCGGGTGCTTCGCGCGCGAGCGAGCTGCCGCCCCCGCGCTGCTCGAGGTGCGCGACGCCCGGGTGCAGTACGGAGACTTCGCCGCCGTCGGCGGGGTGTCGCTGCGGCTCGGGGCCGGGTCTGCGCTCGGCATCGTGGGTGAGTCGGGATCGGGCAAGACCACGCTCGCTCGCGCCATCGCCGGCCAGGTGCGCCTCTCCGAGGGAGACGTGCTGCTCGACGGCGCCGTGCTCGGGGCGCGCCGCAGCCGGGCGCAGCTGCGGCGGATCCAGCTCGTGCCGCAGGATCCCTTCTCGTCGCTGACGCCCCGTCGCAGCGTGGGCGGGGTGCTCGACGAGGTGCTGCGCGCCCGGGGCGCCGTCGGTTCCGCTGGCGGCGGTGCGGGCTCCGCAGCGGCCGGTCGCGCCGCGCGGGTGTGCGAGTTGCTGCAGCGCGTGGGCCTCGACGCCGACATCGCGGGCGCCGCGCCGGATCGCCTGTCGGGCGGTCAGCGGCAGCGGGTGGCGCTCGCGCGGGCGCTCGCCGCCGATCCGCGGGTGCTCGTGGCCGACGAGCCCACCTCGGCGCTCGACACGACCGCTCGCGCGCGCATCATCGATCTGCTGCGAGACCTCCGCGACGGCCTCGGGCTCGGCATCATCGTGGTCTCCCATGACCTCGGCGTCGTGCACGAGCTGTGCGACCGGGTGCTGCTGATGCGCGGCGGCTCGGTGGTGGAGTCGGGCGACCGCGCGTTCTTCACGGCGCCGCGCTCGCAGTACGGGCGCGAGCTGCTCTCCTCGATCGTGCGCCTCTAGCTGCGCGTCGAGCTGCCGGCTCGGCAGGGTATCGGCGCGCGTCCCGGCGGCCCGCCGCCATGCGGGGTGCGCGCGATCATTGCGCGGTCAGGGCGAGCGCTTGGTACTCTGCAAGGGACAGCCATCGGAAGGACGGCGCCATGGACGGCCTCATGAACTGGATCGAGCGCCTGCTCGACGGCTCGCTGTTCGATGGCGGAATCTTCTTGATCATCGGCATCGTCGGCGGTGTGCTGCTGCTGGTATCGCTGCTGCTCGACGGCATCTTCGACGCGTTCGACTTCGGAGACGGCCCGTTGAGCCTGACGACGATCGCCGCGTTCACCGCGATCTTCGGGTTCGCGTCGTTCGCGAGCGTCGGAGCCGGCATGTCGACTCCGGTCGCGACGATCGTCGGCGCCCTCTCCGGTCTGCTCGGCGCCGCGGCCGCCTGGTGGCTCTCCCGCGCGATCCGCGGGGCGGAGTCGAACACCGCCGTCAGCGGCTCCGATCTCGTCGGCTCGACGGGCGCCGTGGTGCTCGCCATTCCCGCGAACGGCCTCGGCGAGGTGGCGGTGACGCGGCACGGCGAGCGGATCTCGCTCTCGGCCACCGCAACCGCGCCCGTGCCGCGCGGCGCCCTCGTCCGCATCGTGCAGGTCGTCACCTCGACCTCCGTGCGCGTCGAACCCGTACTCCCCGAAACCCACGCCCAACCGTCAGACCGAACGGAGACGTAATGTTCCTCGCAAGCCCGGCGATCGTCGGCATCTTCGGCGCGGTGATCGCCCTCGTGCTGATCGCTCTCGTCATCATCAAGCGGTATCGGATCGCGAAGCCGGATGAGGCGATCATCGTGACCGGCGGCAAGGGCAAGGAGGTCGTCGACGCCGCGGGCAACCGCGGCCGCGACCTGTCGGGGCAGAAGGTCGTGACGGGCGGCGGCGTATTCGTCGTTCCGTTCGTGCAGAAGTCGTTCACGATCTCGCTGCGCTCGCGCCGTCTCTCGATCACGACCGAGGCGCAGACGACCGACGGCATCACGATGCAGGCCCAGGCGGTCGCCGTCGTCAAGGTCGGCGGCACGCAGGAGATGATCCGCGCGGCCGCGCAGCGCTTCCTCTCGAACTCGGATGAGATCGACGAGTCGACGCAGGAGGTGCTCTCGGGCTCCCTGCGTTCGATCATCGGCGGGTTGACCGTGCTGCAGATCATTCGCGACCGCGCGGTCGTCGCGCAGAGCGTGCTCGAAGCCGCCGAGGAGGCGCTCACGAAGCAGGGCCTCGTCGTCGATACCCTGCAGATCCAGGAGATCCGCGACGGCGCCGACTACATCGCGAACATCGGGCGCCCCGAGGCGGCGAAGGTGCGCCAGGCGGCCGACATCGCCGAGACGAACGCGTACCAGGCGTCGCAGGAGGCGAAGATCGCGGCCGAGCAGGTGCTCGTCGACCGCAACCGCGAGCTGAAGCTGCGCCAGGCGGCGGTGCAGGTGGAGACGGACAAGGCGACGGCCCAGGCATCGGCCGCTCAGCCGCTCGAGCAGGCGATCCAGCAGCAGGCGATCGTCGAGCAGCAGCAGATCACCGCCCAGAAGGAGGTCGCGCTGAAGACGGAGCGGCTGAACGCCGACGTGCGCGCCGTCGCCGAGGCGGAGGCCTACCGGGTCGAGGCGCTCGCGAAGGCGGAGGCGGCGGCATCGGTGTCGGCGGCCGAGGGCCGCGCGAAGGCGGTGGAGCGCGAGGGCGTCGCGAGCCGCGTCGCGCGTATCGCCGCGGCCGAGGCGCTCGAGGCCGAGGGCCGCGCCGAGGCGGCGGCCCTCGAGGCGAAGGGTACGGCCGAGGCCACGGCCATCGATGCGCGCGCCCGTGCGCTCGAGACCCAGTCGCAGGCGGTGCTCGCCCAGGAGCTCATCCACCTGCTCCCCGAGATCGCGACGGAGTACGCGCGCGCCATCGGCGCGATCGAGCACATGACGGTCGTGTCGGCGGACGGCACGTCGAAGGTCGCCGGGGAGGCGATGGGCAACATCAAGGGTCTGCTGGAGATGGCGAAGGACACGGTCGGCATCGACCTCGCCGGGATGCTCAACGGCGCGGTGTCGGGCGGCGCGGCGGGCGCCGCCGCGGGCCGCGCATCGCGCGATGTCTCCGAGGGCCGTCGTGCCGAGCGCCGCGCCGACGATCGCGAGGAGAGCGCGTCGCGCCGGGAGCGCACCGCCGGAGACCACGGAGCCGGTTACGGCGACAGCGGATCCGCCGATCGGTTCGATTCCGACGCCGAGTCGGATCGCGAAGCCCTGTCCGAGAGCGCGCGCCGAGCCGCGAGCAGCGCGGCGACCGCTGCGTCCGCCGCCGCTGACGCGGCTGACGGCGCTGCGAACGCGGCCGGCGACGCTGCGCAGTCGGCGGAGGACGCCGCCGAACGCGCGGCGGCGGCTCTGGCCGATCGGGCGCGGGGCTTCGCAGCGGGCTCGCAGTAGGCCTTCCGAGGCCTCTCTCGTGAACGGTGCAGAATAGGGGCATGCCCTCACGCAACCCGCAGTCGCTGACCTCGGAGGTCGACTCCGTGCTCGGGCCGGCGCCGGCGGAGTACGGGCAGCCCGAGGTGGTGGTGCTCCGGTTCCGGCGGCACGGGCGCAGGCTCGTGCTGCCGGTGCTGGTGCTCGTGGCGGTCGCGGCCGCGGGAGGCTACTGGATCGGCACGTTCGCCGAGGGCTGGATGAACGCGCTCGCAGCGTGCGGCGCGATCCTGCTCGCGCTGCTGCTCGGCGTCTTCCCCCTGCTGCGCTGGCTGACCTGGCGCACCACCGTGACGACGCGGCGGGTGATCCAGCGTCAGGGCGTGTTCTCGCGCCACCGCAGCGAGGTCTCCTTCGTGCGCACCCGCGAGGTGCGCACACGGCGCACGCTCGTGCAGCGCCTGTTCGGCTCCGGCGATATCGACCTGTTCATCGGCGCCGAGCGCACGACGATTCCCGACGTGCCCGGGGTGTCTGCGGCAGCCGATGCGCTGCAGGAGCTCGTCGAGCGCAACTACGCGCACGCGACGCGCGTCGAGCGCCTCTTCACCGACCGGGCCGAGGCGCCCGGTCTCCCGCTGTAGTGCTGCAGCGGGCTCGGCGCATGTGAGCGCGACACGCCATTCGGGTACCTAAAGATCACTTTTCACTACTGCATTTCACTCTTTCTCTACCGCATTTCCTCGAAGCACCGATGACGGTGTCTCTGCATTTGGTTCTGTGTTCACTGGGCCGCACTGTCTAGCGGCACACCCAGCACCAATCTCGATTGGAAGAGGTATGCAGATTTCCGAGGAAGTACAGAGTTCCGAGAGACCGAGGCATCGCGCGAGAACCGTCGCGTTCCGATTGCTGAGCGTGAGCATGGCGCTCCTCCTCGGCGTCTTCATGATGGCGCAGGACACGCGACCCGCAGAGGCGGCGTCGTCCGGGTTGAAGCCCGGCGACACGTTCAATTGGAGCTTCACCATCACTCCGCCGGCTCCCGGCACCATCATCTCGGCTCAGACGTACGCCTGGGGAGGCATCCACGCCTGGATTCAGACGATGCCGAGCTGGCTCGAGGTTGCAGGAACACCGTCGATCTCGGGGACGAACTCCCAGTTCTACACGCAGCGTTCCTGCACGGTCAGCAGCGGTCAGATGTACTGTTCCGCCGAAGCACCCGATCCGTCGCCGACGGGAATGTCGGGGCGAGCGTCCACGAGCATCTATCAGACCTTCACGTACACCATGACGGTGCCGCTGCGCGTCGCGGCCAATGCCCCCAGCGGGGGCGCGCTGCCGACGCAGATCAAAGAGGGTGGCTACAAGATGGTCAGCTTCAACAGCGTGGGCACGCAGACCCTGTACGGCCCGCTCACCGTCACGAGCGGGCCGGCGCCGGGCTCGACGATCGACGCACCGGCGGCCGCGCAGGCGACCGAGGTCGGCATCAGCTTCGAGACCTGCCCTGCCGAGGTGAAAGTGGGTGAGATATTCACCTGCAACATCGCCGCATGGAACAACACGACCGGCACGACGTATCCCGCGTCCACCGGCCAGCTGAAGGTGACGGAGAGCACGAAACTCACGCAAGTGCAGATGAACGGTGCGAATCAGACCCTTGCCCCGGTGGAGACCACGCGGACCTTCTTCTCGATTCCGCAGATGATCGGCAAGGACATCGGAACGTCGGGCATCGATCGCACCGTGTGGGGCACCATCACCCTGCAGGCTCCGTCGTACGAGACGACGGAGACGATGACGATCAGTCTCCCGGATAGCGCGGACCCGTACCAGGCGAACAACCAGCAGACGATCTCGTTCCGGGTGGTGGCCGACCAGAGCACGACCGACAACACGGGCACCAACGCCTCCGATAACACCGGGGCGAGCACTGCGGACAACACGTCGGCGAACACGTCGCAGAACACCGCGCAGAACACCACGAACAACACCCTCAACAACACCCTCAACAACACGTCGACGAACACCTCGGCGAACACCTCGGCGAACACCTCCGACAACTCGTATATCAATACGTGGGACAACTGGATGGATAACACCGAGTGGAACACGGACGCCAACTGGGCCGACAACACGGAGTGGAACACCGACGACAACACGGCGACGAACACCACGAACAACACGGGTGCGAACACCACGTTGAACACGTCGCTGAACACGACGACCAACACGGCGGATAACTCGGCCGACAACACCGACGACAATTCGCAGGTCAACACCGCGAACAATACGGCGGTGAACACGGCCGTGAATACGGCGGTGAACACGGCGGTGAACACCGAGGTGAATACCGAGGACAACACGTTCGATAACTCGGTCGAGAACACCGACGACAACACGGCGGCGAACACCACCAACAACACCGGTGCGAACACCACGTTGAACACGTCGCTGAACACGACGTCGAACACCGCGGATAACTCGGCCGACAACACCGACGACAATTCACAGGTCAATACGGCGAACAACACGACGGTGAACACGGCCGAGAACTCCGAGGTGAATACCGAGGACAACACGGCCCTGAACACGGACGTGAACACCGAGGTGAACACGGAACAA
>NZ_LDRK01000102.1 GCF_001477055.1 Leucobacter chromiiresistens | reverse complement strand
CGGGCCTGCTCGTGCGCGCCGGAAGCGGGTCGTGGCGCGCACGAGCAGGCCCGAGAGTGCGGCGAGCGCGATGGCGCTGGCCGCGATCGATGCGCCTGCCGCAGTGCCGAGATGCCAGGAGGCCAGCAGGCCGATGCCGACCGCGAGCGCGCCGACCGCGCTCGCGAGCACCATGCGCGTCGCGATGCTGCGCGTCCACGGCGCTGCCGCCACGGCGGGGGCGAGCAGCAGGCCGACGACGAGCAGGGAGCCGACGGCCTGGTACGAGCTGACGACCGCCAGGGTGACGAGGCCGACGAGCGCCACCTGCGCGAACTGCGGCTTCAGGCAGAGGGTGGCGGCGATGCGCTGGTCGAACGCCGCGGCCACGAAACGGCGGTGGAAGCCCGCGGCGACGCCGATGGTGATCGCGGCCGCCCCCGCCAGCAGCCAGAGGTCGGCGGGGGTGATCGCGAGGATGTCGCCGAAGAGCATGACGGTCGCGTCGGTCGCGAAGCTGCGGGAGTGCGACACGATGATCACGCCCAGCGAGAGCATCGCGACGAAGAGCAGGCCGATGCTGGTGTCGTACGAGAGACGCCCGCGACGCTGCACCCAGCCGATGAGCACGCTCATCGCGATCGCGCTCGCCGCAGCGCCGAACGTCGTCGGCAGGCCGATCACGGTTGCGAGGGCGACGCCCGGCAGCATGCCGTGCCCGAGGGCCTCGCCGAGGAACGCCATGCCGCGGATCACCACCCAGGTGCCGACGACGCCGCAGACGAGGGCGACGAGCGCGCCCCCGATGAGGGCGCGCAGCACGAAGTCGGCGGTGAAGGGTTCGAGGAGGATCGGCACTCGGCCATCCTAGACATAAACGAGAATCATTATCAAAATCAGATAAGCTTGCGGCATGTCCCTCCCATCCGCGGGTTCGAGCCCGCACGCTCACCCGTCTCCCTCCGGTACTTCCGATCCCTCGCGCGGCGCCAGTGCCGCTGCCGGTGCTGCTGCCGGTGCCGCTGCCGGTGCCGCTGTCGGCGGCTCGGCAGCCGCCGACGTCATCGGTCATGCACCCGCCGGGCGGGCGCGCCCCCGGCTGCGCGGCAGCGGCCTCGGCTTCGCCTTCGACGGCGCTCCGGTGCTCCACGGCGTCGACATCACGCTCGACCCGGGCGTCGTCACGGTGATCGCGGGCCCGAACGGGGCGGGCAAGTCGACGCTGCTCGAAGTGCTCGCCGGCGTGCGGCGGCCGACGGCGGGGAGTGTCGAGCGATCGGGATCGCTCGCACTCGTCGTGCAGCGCATCGCGGCACCCGACGCCCTGCCCGTCACCGTTCGCGAGGTCGTCGCGATGGGGACGTGGGAGCGGCGCAGCGCGAGCCGCGCCGAGGCGAAGCGGCGGGTGACCGAAGCGCTCGAACGCGTCGCACTGCACGAACTCGCCGACCGGCCGTTCGCCGCGCTCTCGGGCGGGCAGCGCCAGCGCGTGCTGCTCGCCCAGGGCATCGCCCGCCGCGCGCAGATCTTCCTCCTCGACGAGCCCGCCTCCGGCCTCGACGCCGCGAGCCGGGAGCGCACGCACGCGATCCTCGCCGCTGAGGCCGGCCGCGGGGCCGTGGTCGCCTGCGTCACCCACGACGACGACGCCATCGCGCGCGCCGACCGCGTGGTGCGCATCGAGAGCGGCGTGCGCGTGGCGTGAGCGGCGTGCGCGCTGCGGCCGTCGCGCTGCGGCCGCGCGGGGAGGCTGACAGGAGCCGTGCGGCACGCCGCCTAGACTGTTCCGTACGCTGCGTTGCGCGCGCAGCGGTGGACGAAGGAAGGGTGGTTGCCGCTCAGATGATCACCGAACCCGTAGCCGAGGTCGACCTCGACGCCATCGCGTCCAACATCCGGGTGCTCTCCGCGCTCGCGCCGCAGTCCGAGCTCATGGCGGTCGTGAAGGCCGACGGATACGGGCACGGCGCCGTGCCCGTCGCGCACGCCGCCGTCGCCGCGGGCGCCGGCTCGCTGGGGGTCGCGACGATCCCCGAGGCCATCGCGCTGCGAGACGGAGGGGTCACCGCCCCGATCCTCGCCTGGTTGTCGACGAG
>NZ_LDRK01000101.1 GCF_001477055.1 Leucobacter chromiiresistens | reverse complement strand
CGCTCGCCGCGATGCCCGCGTTCAGCGACTCGGTCGCCGACGAGATCGGAATCGACACCACCGCGTCGCAGGTCTCGGTGACGAGACGGGAGAGCCCCTTGCCCTCGCTGCCGACCACCACGACGACCGGACGGTCCGCCAGCTCGAGACCCGGCAGCGAGACCTCGCCGTCGCCGTCGAGCCCGACCACGAAGACGCCCTGCTTCTTGAACTCCTTGAGCGTCTGCGTCAGGTTCGACGCCATCGCGACCGGCACCCGGGCGGCCGCCCCCGCCGACGTCTTCCACGCGGCCGAGTTCAGGCTGGCCGAGCGGCGCTGCGGCACGATGACCGCCTGCCCGCCGAACGCGGCGACCGAGCGGATGATCGCCCCGAGGTTGCGCGGGTCGGTCACGCCGTCGAGGGCGACGAACAGCGGCGTCTCGCCGCGGCCGAGCACGTCGTCGAGCACCTCCATGGGGTGCGCGTGCTCGAGCGGCGGCACCTTCAGCACGACGCCCTGATGCACGGTGTCGCGCTCGACCATGCGATCCATCTCGGGCCGCATGATCTCGAGCACGGCGAGCCCCCGATTGGTCGCGATGCGGAGGATCTCGCGCATGCGATCGTCCATCTCGACGCGGGCCGCGATGTACAGCGTGGTCGCCGGAATCTTCGCGCGCAGCGCCTCGAGCACCGCATTGCGGCCCGTGACGAGTTCGCTCTCGTCCTTCTTGGAGCGTCCGCCGCGCTCGGCGGGGCGGCCCGTGCGCTCGGTGTAGCGCGCCTTCGCCGCCTCGTAGCGCTCGCGCGCCTTCTTCTCCTTGTACTTCGCGTGGTACTCGCGATCCTCGGCGCGGGGCGTGGGGCCGCGGCCCTCGAGCGCCTGGCGCCCCTGCCCGCCCGATCCGACGGCCTTGCCGAGGCCCTTCTTGCGGACAGCGCCGGTACGGCTCTTCTTATTACTCATGTCAGGCTCCAGCGGGGTCCGTTCGGGGTGTCTTCGAGCGCGATGCCGGCCGACAGCAGGCGGTCGCGGATCGCGTCGCTCGTGGCGAAGTCTTTGTCTGCGCGCGCCCGGATGCGCTGTGCGAGGAGGTCATCGACCAGGGCGCCGAGTGCGGACTCGGCGGTGCTCGTATCGGCGCTGCCCGCGACCCAGTGCGAGTCGCGCGGATTCAAGCCGAGAACGTCAAGCATACGCGACACTGCGACACCGTGCCGGGCGGCGAGCTGCGCATCCCCGTCGGCCAGTGCCGAGTTGCCCGCCCGCACCGCGTCGTGCAGTGCGGCGAGGGCCTGCGGGATCGCGAAGTCGTCGAGCATCGCAGCGACGAACGCCTCGGGCAGCCGGTCGGCGGCAGGAGCGGCGAGCGGTGCGGCGAGTTCCTCGGCGAAGCCCGGCAGCTCGGCGGCGCGCGCCAGGAACCCCTCGATCCTCGAGAACGCGGCCTCGGCCTCGGCGAGCGAGGTCTCGGAATACTCGAGCACGGAGCGGTAGTGCGCCGATCCGAGGAAGTAGCGCAGCACGATCGGCCGCGCCTGTGCCAGCAGATCCTCGGCGAACAGCGAGTTGCCGAGCGACTTCGACATCTTCTGCCCGCCGGTGTTCACGAGCCCGTTGTGGATCCAGTGCCGCGCGAACGCGTGGCCCGCCGCCTGCGACTGCGCGAGCTCGTTCTCGTGGTGCGGGAAGCGGAGGTCGAGCCCGCCGCCGTGGATGTCGAACTCCTCGCCGAGGTACCGGGTCGCCATCGCCGAGCACTCGATGTGCCATCCGGGGCGGCCGGGCCCCCACGGCGACGGCCACGCGGCGCTGACGGGCTCGCCGTCGCGGTGCGCCTTCCAGAGCGCGAAGTCGCGGGGGTCGCGCTTGCCGACCGGTTCCGAATCCGCCGCGTCCTCCATCTGGTCGCGCTGCTGCCGGGTGAGGGCGCCGTACTCGGGCCAGCTGGCGGTGTCGAAGTAGACGCTCGCCGATCCGTCAGCGGCCGGGTAGGCGTGCCCCCGCTCGATCAGCAGCTCGATGAGCTCGATCATCTCGCGGATGTTCGCCGTCGCGCGCGGCTCGTACGTGGGGGCGAGCACGCCGATCGCGTCGTACGCGGCGGAGAACACGCGCTCGACGCGGTACGCGAGCGCCCACCACTCCTCGCGGGAGCCGCGCTCCGCCTGAGCGATGCGCGCGTTGTCGAGGATCTTGTCGTCGATGTCGGTCACGTTGCGGATCAACGTGACGTCGTGCCCCGTCGCGGCGAACCACCGGCGCATCTGGTCGTAGACGAGGGCGCTCCGCAGGTGGCCGATGTGGGGTGCCGACTGCACGGTCGGGCCGCACACGTAGAGGCCGACCCTGCCCGCTTCGAGCGGGGAGAAGTCGACGACCGCCTGGGCGCGCGAGTCGTAGATGCGTTGATTCACGCGTATCAGCCTACCGCCGGCGGCACGGCGCGCTCTCGGAGCGCCGCGGGCCGGAGCGCCGCACGCGGCCGCGCCCCGCCCGCACACGGCAGCGCCCGGCAGCGCCCCGCAGCGCCCCGCAGCGCTCCGCCCGCACACGGCAGCGCCCCGCCCGGCGCGGAGCCGAACGGGGCGCGAAGCAGCGAGCCGCGAGCGCTCTCAGTCGAGCGAGCCGCTGATGAAGTACTGGATCTGGCGCGCGATGCCGACCGCGTGATCGCCGAAGCGCTCGTGGTACCGGCTGGCGAGGGTCGAGTCGACCACGTTGGCGGGCGTCTCGGCGAGGTTGTCGCTGAGCACCTTCTCGAACACCTTGGCGTGCAGCTCGTCGAGGTCGTCGTCGAGGTCGCGCACCTCGGCGATGAGCCGCGGGTCCTGCGTGCGCAGCAGATCGACGATCTTGCGCGCCATCTCGACGTCGAGCGCGCCCATGCGGGCGAACGTCTTGGTGAGCCCGGCCGGGATCGCGCTCTCGGGGTAGCGGTAGCGGGCGAGCTGGGCGATGTGCTGGGCCAGGTCGGCCATGCGCTCGAGCGATGCGCTCATCCGCAGCGCCCCGACCATGAGGCGCAGGTCGGAGGCGACGGGCTGCTGGCGCGCCAGGATGTCGATGGTCAGCTGGTCGAGCTCGGCGGCCAGGATCTCGATCTCCTCGACGCGGTCGATCACCTTCTCGGCGATCCCGACGTCGGAGCTGCCGAAGGCGGTGGTGGCCTCGGTGATGGCCTGCTCGACGAGCTCGGCGATCAGTACCAGGCGATCCTGCACATCGCGGAGCGACTGCTGAAAGACCTCACGCATGGGGTTTCCTCTCTGTCTGCGCAGACGCGCAACCTCAACCAGTTTGGGCGGGACCGATGAACCGCGGCGCACGAACAGGTAAACAACAGTTGAACTCTGGGGTCTCGGGTCTGTGCGCACATCTACGATGAGAGACATGGACCCGACCCTGCTCGTACTCGCGGCGACGGCACTGGGCATCGTCGTGGGCGCAGGCACCACCCTAGCAATCGTGGGCGCCCGCGCGGCAGGCGTTCGGCGGTCGAAGGAGATGCGTCCCGAGCTGCCCGAGGTGGCCACCGCGATCCTCGACGAGGTCGACACGTTCGCCGTGGTGCTCGATTCGTCGCTCGCGCCGGTGTACGTCAATCCGGTGGCCCGCCAGGAGCGGCATCTGAGCGACGAGGAGTTGCTGGACACCGAGTTCCTCAGTCGCGTGCGACGGGTGATGACGACGGGCATCCCGGACACCCACGATCCCGACCCGACCAACCCGTCCGACACGGTGCGCATCCACATCGTGCGCCTGCAGCAGCGGTTCGTCGTGATTCTGGCGGAGGACATGGGCGAGGAGCAACGCGTGAACGCGATGCGCCGCGATTTCATCGCGAACGTGAGCCACGAGCTGAAGACGCCGATCGCGGCGATCGGGCTCCTCGCGGAGGCGGTGCAGGAGGCCGCCTCCGACCCGGTGCTCGTGCGCGACTTCGCGAAGAGTCTCGTCAAGGAGTCGCGTCGCCTCGGCGAGCTCTCCCGCGACATCATCCAGCTGTCGGAGGCGCAGTCGACGCTGCGGCCGGAGGATCGCGAATCGGTGTCGCTGATCGACCTCGTGCGCGCCGAGGTCGAGACGCATCGCGCCTTCGCCGAGCAGCATCACGTCGATCTGGTCGTGACGGCCGACGATGCGCGGGAGCGCGACGCCGTGATTCTGGGCCGCCCCACCTCGCTGAGCTCGGCGGTGGCCAACCTGCTCAGCAATGCGATCCGCCATTCGCCGGAGGGCGGGCGCGTGGGCGTGGGCATGGCACGGGAGAAGAACCGGTTCGTGGTGACCGTCACCGACCAGGGCGAGGGCATCCCCTCCGAGCATCTGCCGCGCATCTTCGAGCGCTTCTACCGGGTGGACGGCGCCCGCACACGGGTCGACGGCGGCACCGGGCTCGGGCTGAGCATCGCCCGGCACACGATGCGCGCGCACGGCGGCGACGTCGACGTGTGGTCGCAGCAGGGCGTGGGATCGAGCTTCACGCTCACCTTCCCGCTCCACGTGGAGAACGATTCGTCGAAGAGCGCGAAGCGCGTGAAGAAGGCGAAGCGCGCGATGAAGTCCGCGGGGCTCGCGAACCAGGCGGCACGCACGAACGCCCCGGCTCCGGCGGAGTCGGGTCATGAGAAAGGACCACAGTAGTGGCACAGCACATCCTGCTCGTCGAAGACGAGGAGTCGATCTCCCGGCCGCTCTCGTTCCTGCTCGAGCGCGAGGGCTACCGGGTCACCGTCGTCGATGACGGCGCGGAGGCGGTGACCGCCTTCGCGGCCGCGCAGCCCGACCTGGTGCTGCTCGACCTGATGCTGCCGAGTCTGCCCGGCACGGAGGTCTGCCGCGCGATCCGCCAGACCTCGCAGGTGCCGGTCATCATGCTCACCGCGAAGGACAGCGAGATCGACATCGTCGTGGGCCTCGAACTCGGGGCGGACGACTACATCACGAAGCCCTACTCCACGCGCGAGCTGCTCGCCCGGGTGCGCGCCGCGCTGCGGAGGTCGGGATCCGTCGAGGAGGATCGGGCCGACGACTTCGACGCGCTGGTGCTCGACGAGCTCGGGATCCGCCTCGACTCCGAGCGGCACGCGGTCGCCGTGCGCGGCGAGGAGATCTCCATGCCGCTGCGCGAGTTCGAGCTGCTCGAGATGCTGATGCGGCACGCGGGGCGCGTGCTGACCCGGGGCCAGCTCATCGACCGCGTCTGGGGCAGCAACTACTACGGAGACACGAAGACCCTCGACGTGCACATCAAGCGCATCCGGGCGCGCATCGAGGAGGAGCCGTCGAAGCCGAAGCTGATCTCGACGGTGCGCGGGGTGGGCTACCGCTTCGGATAGCGGCGCGCGGCGTAGCGCTGTGACGGGCGGCGTCGCCCCGGCGTCGGTGAGAGATTCGGCTTCCGTGAGCTCCCTTCCTGGGCGCGCGTCTCACCGACGCCGAATCTCTCACGGAAGCGGTTGGTCGGCAGCCTGAGCAGCGCATACGGTGCAGCCGCCCCGCGGTGCGGGCGGCGCGGGCGGCGCGGGCGGCGCGGGGCGACGCGGGGCGGCGCGGGCCGCGCACGAGAAAGCCCCCGCGATCCTGTCGGATCCGGGGGCCTTCAAGCGAGCCTACTCGGCCTGCGCCGCCTCTTCGTCGGTCACATCGTCGCCGACCTTCGACTGATCCGCGACCTCGTCGGCCTCGGTGATCTCGTCGCCGACCGTGCTGTCGCTGTTCTCCTCCGCGCTGAAGTTCTCCGGGAGCACGTACTGGCGGTACTCCTCGAGCGTGCCGTCGAGCACGGGCACCTGGTAGGGCACCTCCGGCGATCCGGCGATCTGGAAGTACGCCTCGATCGTCGACCCGACCTCGAGCCCGTCGAGCGTCACGAGCACGGGGGTCTGCTCGCCCTCGGGATCGCCGAAGAGCGTGTTGCCCGTGGGCACCTCGAACTCGGCGCTCGCCTGCTGCGACCCCGATCCGATGAACGTGATCGTGAGATCCTGCGGCTCGCCCGACTGGTTGACCGCGCCGAACACGACGTTGAAGTTCTCTCCCGACTCGTCGGCCACGAGCATGATGTTGCGCACGTCGACCGCTCCGACGTCGACATTGACTCCATCGCTCGGGCCGTACGGGGTGGCGGTGGCGATCGGAGCGACGAGGCTGCAGCCGGTCGCGCCGAGCACGATGGCCGCCGCAACAGCGACGGTCGAGGCGATCCGAGTCTTCAAGGTGGTCCTCCGAGCCGTATGGTGATCCGCGAATTGCGCACCGAAACATGAGCGCACAGTTGAGATCATCTTATCGGTGGCGCCCGCCAGGTGCAGCTTAGGCTCTCCTAACTTCACACGTCGCTATGGTATTCTGGGCGCGGATCGTGAAGGAGCCGTTCGATGCAATTCGAGGTCGGAGAGACGGTGGTGTATCCCCACCATGGCGCAGCGCAGATCGTGGCGGTCAAGCAGCGCAGGCTCGGCGGCCGCGAGCAGACCTTCCTCACGCTGCAGGTCGACGAGGACAACCTGACGATCGAGGTTCCGGCAGAGAACTGCGAGCTCGTCGGCGTGCGCGACGTGATCGATCAGCAGGGCCTCGCGCGCGTCTTCGATGTGCTGCGCGCCCCCTTCACCGAGGAGCCGGCGAACTGGTCGCGGCGCTACAAGGCCAATCTCGAGAAGCTCGCCTCGGGCGACGTGTTCAAGGTCTCCGAGGTGGTGCGCGACCTGTGGCGCCGCGATCGCGACATCCGCGCGCTCTCCGCCGGCGAGAAGCGCATGCTCGCCAAGGCCCGGCAGATCCTCGTCTCGGAGGTCGCCCTCGCCGAGCAGACCGATGAGGCGAGCGCCGGTTCGCTCGTCGACGACGTGCTGGCCTCCTGACGAGCGCCGGATCGCGGATCGCCGATCCGGCCCGGCGGCGCCCCGCAGCGCCCCACCGCACCGCACCGCACCGCACCGCACCGAGTACCCTGGGCGCATGAGCAGCTCAGCCTTCCTCACCGAAGCGGACGACGCCGTTCCGCACCCGCTCGCCACGCTCGGCGTCGTGCTCGTCGGCGCCGGCAGCGGACGACGCCTCGGCGCCGCGCAGCCGAAAGCGTTCACCGAGCTGCACGGACGCCCGCTCATCGAGTTCGGCGTCGGCGTCGTCACCTCGCTCCCCCATTCGGGCCACCTCGTCGTGGTCGTGCCCGAGTCGCACGCGGCGCGCGCGCTCGAGCTCGTCGAGCAGGTGCTGCCCGACCGCACCCGCTGGGAGGTCTCCATCGTGCCCGGCGGACGGGAGCGCTACGAGTCCGTGCGATTCGGCCTCGACGCGCTGCCCGATTCGATCGACACCGTGCTCGTGCACGACGCCGCACGCCCCTTCGCGAGCGCCGCGCTCTTCGAGCGGGTGATCGCCGAGGTGCGGGCGACGGGCGACGGCGTCGTGCCCGCGCTGCGCGTCACCGACACCCTGAAGCGTGTGGACGCCGACGGACTCGTGCACGAGACCGTCGATCGCGACGCGCTCGTCGGCGTGCAGACCCCGCAGGGGTTTCCGCGCGAACTCCTCGCCGCGGCGTACGCCGACGCCGAGCTGCAGAGCGCGGCCCCGACCGATGACGCCGACGTGGTGCAGCGCGGCGGCGGGCGTGTGCGCACCGTGCCCGGCGAGATGCGCGCCCACAAGCTGACGACGCCCGACGACATCGCGATCCTCAAGCACTTCCTCGCCGCGAACGCGGCCGGGCTGGAGCTCGAGCAGTGATCCGCGTCGGCACCGGCGTCGACGTGCACGCCTACGCGGTTCGCGGGAGCGTTGGTGGCGCCCCCGCCGAAAGCGGCGGCCTGCGACTGGCCGGGCTCGACTGGGCGGGCGAGCCCGCGCTCGCCGGGCACAGCGATGGCGACGCGGTGTGCCACGCGGTGGTCGACGCGCTGCTCTCGGCTGCGGGTCTCGGCGATATCGGAGAGCTCGTCGGGGTCGACGATCCGGCCGCGGCCGGAGCCGCGAGCACCGGTTTCGTCACGGAGGCGCTCGCACGGCTCGCCGCGCACGGCTGGACGCCCGTCAACGTGGCGGTGCAGATCGTAGGCGAACGTCCGCGATTCGCGGCCCGCCGCACGGAAGCTCAGCGCGTGATGTCGGCGCTCGTCGGGGCCCCCGTCTCACTCGCCGCGACGACCACGGACCACCTCGGGTTCACCGGACGCGGAGAGGGTCTCGCCGTGATCGCGACGGCGCTCATCGAGCGCGCCGACGCCTGATCCGCCCGGGCGGCTCTGGCGTCGCGAGGCTCTCGCGCCGCGAGCACTGGCGCCGCGAGCACTCCGCGCCGTCAGGCTGCAGAGTTGCCGAGAGCGCGATTCCGCACCGGGCAGGCCCTCGCGCGAGCACGAACTGAGCTTTCGCGGGCTCTCGAGCGAGCAGGACCCGCGCGAGCAGGATCCGCGTGAGCAGGACCCGCGCGAGCAGGATCCGCGCGAGCAGGATCCGGGAGCGAGCCCGCGGGCTGATCAGGCCGCGTACGACCCGACGAGGCGCACCGCGCCGCCCTGCACGCCCTTCGCGCCCTGCTCGAACCCGTCGAGGTCACGCGTCGAGGCCGAGACCTCGCCCGCGACCCACACGTCGAGCCCCTCGGCCGTCAACGCGGCCGCGACGTGCTGCGCGGAGGCGGCGTCCACGACGGCGAACATGCCGACGCCCAGGTTCCACGCGCCCTCGACCGACTCGAGCGTGTGCCCGCCGAGATCGGCGAGGTGGCGGAAGACGGGGAGCGGGGACCAGGCGCCGCGGTCGAGCTCCGTCCAGGTGCCGACCGGCAGCACGCGGGCGAGGTTCGCCGCGATCCCGCCGCCGGTGACGTGGGAGAGGGCGTGGACGGCGCCGTCGAGCGCCGGGTCGTCGAGCACGCGCAGCAGCGGCGACGTGTAGAGCGCGGTCGGCACGAGCAGCGCCTCGCCGTAGCTCGCGCCGAGCTCGGCGCTGCGGTCGGTGTAGGAGACGCCCCGCTCGGCCAGGATGTGCCGCACGAGCGAGAACCCGTTCGAGTGCAGCCCCGAGGCGCCGAGGGCGAGGATCACGTCGCCGTCGGCGACGCGCTCCGGCCCGAGCACGCGGTCCGCCTCGACGACGCCGACCGCGGCGCCGGCGACGTCGTAGTCGTCGACGCCGAGGAGCCCGGGGTGCTCCGCGGTCTCTCCGCCGACGAGCGCCGTGCCCGTGGCCTCGCAGGCCTGCGCGATCCCGCGCACGATGTCGGCGATGCGCTGCGGCACGACCTTGCCGCAGGCGATGTAGTCGGTCATCGCGAGCGGCTTCGCGCCCACCACGACGATGTCGTCGACGATCATCGCGACGAGATCCTGACCGATGGTGTCGTGGATGTCCATGGCCTGAGCGATCGCAACCTTCGTGCCCACGCCGTCCGTGGCGCTCGCGAGCAGCGGGCGGCGGTACTCCTTCAGCGCGGATGCGTCGAAGAGCCCGGCGAATCCGCCGACGCCGCCAACCACCTCGGGGCCGTGCGTGCGCGCCACTGCGGATTTCATCAGCTCGACGGCCAGATCACCGGCAGCGGTATCGACTCCGGACTGGGCATAGATCGACGCGTTTTCGCTCACCCGAACAGCGTACCCTGCGGTGCACCGACCTGCGATGGACGGCCCCGACCGTTCGCCCGGCTGCGTGTGGGAGACTAGGCGGTGCGTCACCTCGACTCGACGCATCACCCACCTCGCAGGGAGCATCCACAACAGCATGTGCGGCATCGTCGGTATCGTTTCACCCGAACCCGTCAACCAGCAGATCTACGACAGCCTCCTGCTGCTGCAGCACCGCGGCCAGGACTCGACGGGCATCGCCACGCTCGACGGCGATTTCTTCCACATGGTGAAGGCCAAGGGACAGGTGCGCGAGGCCTACCGCACCCGCGACATGCGGAGCCTCACCGGCAACGTGGGTCTCGGCCACGTGCGGTATGCGACGCGCGGCTCCGCGGCCGCCGAGGACGAGGCGCAGCCGTTCTACGTGGGCGCCCCGTACGGCATCATCCTCGTGCACAACGGCAACCTCACCAACACCCGCGAGCTCACCGCCGACCTCTACAACGTCGACCGCCGCCACCTCAACACCCACTCCGACACCGAGCTGCTGCTCAACGTGCTCGCCAACGAGCTGCAGTCGACCATCAGCGGCCTCTCGCTCGACGCCGAGCAGGTGTTCGCGGCGGTCTCGCGCGTGCACGAGCGCGTGGACGGGTCGTACGCCGCGATCGCGCTCATCGCCGGCTACGGCCTGCTCGCCTTCCGCGATCCGTTCGGGATCCGGCCGCTCGTGCTGGGACGTCGCACGGGGGCGAACGGCAGCGACGAATGGGTCGTCGCCTCGGAGTCGCTGGTGCTCGAGTCGGGCGGATACGAGCACGTGCGCGACGTGGAGCCCGGCGAGGCGATCCTCATCTCCCCCGACGGCAAGATGACCTCGCAGCAGTGCGCGGCCGAGACCCGGCTGGTGCCCTGCGCGTTCGAGTACATCTACCTCGCCCGCCCCGACTCGGTGCTCAGCGGGATCTCGGTGTACGAGGCGCGCCTGCGGCTCGGCGACGTGCTCGCCGAACAGGTGCAGGCGGAGCTGCCCGGCGTCGACATCGACGTCGTCATGCCGATCCCCGATTCGGGCCGGCCGAGCGCGATGCAGCTCGCGCAGCGCCTCGGCGTCCCCTACCGCGAGGGATTCTTCAAGAACCACTACGTCGGCCGCACGTTCATCATGCCGGGCCAGGCCGTGCGCAAGCGCAGCGTGCGCCAGAAGCTCAACGCGATGAGCTCGGAGTTCGCCGGCAAGAACGTGCTGCTCGTCGACGACTCGATCGTGCGCGGCACCACCTCGCGCGAGATCGTCGAGATGGCGCGCGCCGCGGGTGCGAAGTCGGTCATCTTCGCGTCGGCCGCGCCGCCCGTCATCTTCCCGCACGTCTACGGCATCAACATGCCGTCGCGCAGCGAGCTGATCGCGCACGAGCGCACCCCGGCGGAGATCGCCTCGGAGCTGAACGCCGATCACCTCGTGTACATGAGCGTCGAGGGCATGAACCGCGCGATTCTCGCGGGTCAGGATCGCGTCACCGAGCTCGAGCAGAGCTGCTTCACGGGCGAGTACATCACGGGCAGCGTCGACGAGGAGTACCTCTCCTGGGTCGAGGCGACGCAGGAGAGCTGACCGCGCGCTCCCGCGCATACGACGAACCCCTCCGGCCGGATGCGGCGGGAGGGGTTCGTCGTTCGTCGAGCGGTCTAGCGCTTCGGGTCTTCGGGATCGGCCGGGCTCTGGGGCGCCTGCGGCGAGTCGGTCGGATCCTGACCGGCAGCGGTCGCGGGCGGAGCCGCGGGATCGCTCGGGGCGGACGACGCGGCCGGCGGCACCGGAGGTATAGCGGGCGGGGCCGCGGGCGGCGTCGCCGAGTCGGCGGGCGCGGCGTCGCTGCCGGAGCCGTCGCGATCCGAGCTGACCTCCTTGCGCAGGATCTTCATCGACTGCCCGAGGCTCTTCGCCAGTGCGGGGAGCTTCGGCGCACCGAACAGCAGCAGCACGATGAACAGGATGACGATCAACGTCGGCCCTGAGAGGTTACCGATCATGGAAAGCAGGCTCCGATCGTTGCGACGGGACGGTTAGGAGGCGTCCGTCTTGGTGTTGGAGGGGGTCGTCTCCGCGGTCGTGTCGCCGTCGCTGCCGACCTCCTTCCGGAGGATCTTCATCGACTGGCCGAGGCTCTTCGCCAGCGCGGGGAGCTTCGGAGCGCCGAACATCAGCAGGATGATGAAGAGGATGGCGACGAGGTGCATCCCTGTGAGGTTACCGAGCATGGCAGTTTCTCCGAATCGTTGTTGAGGGGATTATCGCACGTCGGACTGTATGGCGATACCGGTGCCGCGCTGCCGCCGCACCGCTGCCCCGAGCAGGATCGCGACGAGCCCGGCGAGGCCCGCACCGATGGCCGCTCCGATGAGCGCCATGAATCCGACGATCTGGCCGAGCGTGTACTCGGCACCCTCCTCGATCGGGAAGAAGAGGCACGCGAGCATCGCGATGACTGCCCCCGCGACGATGCCGCCGATCACGATGCGGCCGACCCGCACCGAGCGCTCGATGGTCACCTCTCGCTGGGAGACCTCGACGATCGGCTCGCGCTCGACCGGCGCATCGCCGGGCGCCGACGCGGTCGATTCGGGAGTGGGCGCCGCGGGCGCTCCGGATGCTGGCGCTCCCGGTGCGGGCGCACCCGCTGCGGGCGCGGCGTCGGCGGGCTCCCGCGCAGGGAGGCCCGTCGGAAGATCGGACTGACTCATACCTCTAGTGTCGCAGCTTCGACTGGGTACTCGCGCACGAGCGGCAGCAGCCCGGTCAGCGCGGCGCGCGATCCCGAGGCGACGACCCGGGAGTCGCCGATCGCGGTGCTCCAGTCGAGGTCGCCGCACGCGAGCGCGATCCAGGTCTCGGGGTCGGTCTCGATCACGTTGGGAGGCGTGCCGCGAGTGTGCCTCGGTCCGCTCACGCACTGCGTCGCCCCGTAGGGCGGCACCCGCACCTCGACGGTGTTGCCGGGCGCGCGCTCGGCGAGCTCCTCGAGCAGGTAGCGCACGGCGGTCGCCACCTCGCCGCGCGCGGTGCTGCCGGCGCGCACCGCTGCGAGGGCCGCTCGTCCGTCGTCGATCGATATCCTGCGCTTCGCCACGGTTCCAGCCTATCCGCGCTTCGGTAGTCTGGAGGGCGTGAAGATCCTCGTCCTGGGCCCCGGCGCCCGCGAACACGCCATCGTCCTCGCCCTCCTCGCGGAGGGCGCCGATCACGAGATCGTCTGCGCGCCGGGCAACGCGGGCATCGCGGCGAGCGGAGTCGAGACCCCGGAGCTCGCGTACACCGACCCGCAGGCGGTCGCCGCGTTCGTGGAGGATCGCGGTTTCGATCTCGTCGTGATCGGCCCCGAGGCGCCGCTCGTCGCGGGGGTGGCGGATCCGCTGCGCGCCGCCGGCGTACCGGTGTTCGGGCCGGATCGCGCGGCAGCACAGCTGGAGGGCTCGAAGGCGTTCGCGAAGCGCATCATGGACGAGGCGCAGGTGCCCACCGGCCGGGCCACCCGCGTCGCCTCGGCGGAGGCGGCGGGCGCGGTGCTCGACGAGTTCGGCGCACCGTACGTGGTGAAGGCCGACGGCCTCGCCGCCGGGAAGGGCGTGCTCGTGACCGAGGACCGCGACGCCGCGCTGGCGCACGTCGCCACGTGGGCCCCGCACGGGGAGGTGCTCATCGAGGAGTTCCTGGACGGGCAGGAGGTGTCGCTCTTCTTCTTCGCCGACGGGCACGACGTGCTGCCGCTGAGCCCGGCGCAGGACTACAAGCGCATCTTCGACGGCGACCAGGGGCCGAACACGGGCGGCATGGGCGCGTACTCCCCGCTCCCCTGGGTCGACGAGGGCTTCGTCGACGAGATCACCCGCACGGTGGCGCTGCCGACGGTGCGCCGGCTCGAAGCCGAGGGCACCCCGTTCGTCGGTCTGCTGTACTGCGGCCTCATCGTGACGGCTCAGGGCGTGCGCGTCATCGAGTTCAACGCGCGCTTCGGCGACCCCGAGACGCAGGTGGTGCTGGCGCGGCTCGAGTCGCCGCTCAGCCGGTACCTGCTGGCCGCCGCGAACGGCGCGCTCGCTGCGGAGCCCGAGCCGGAGTTCTCCGCGGACCCGGCCGTGATCGTGGTGGTCGCGAGCGAGGGCTACCCGGGCGATGCGGCGACCGGTCGGGAGATCGGCGGCATCGAGGCTGCCGCGGCGCTTCCCGGTGTGCACGTGGTGCACGCCGCGACGGCGCGCACAGCGGATGGCGGGTGGATCGCGACGGGCGGTCGCGTGCTCGGCGTCGTCGCGCGCGGTGCCGATTTCGCCGAGGCGCGCGAGCGCGCCTACGCGGGCGTCGCTGAGATCTCGCTCGAGGGCGGCCAGTCTCGCACGGATATCGCTGCGCGCGTCGCCTGACGCTCCGCCGCACCGCACCGGTGCACCGCCGCGAACGCCGCTACTCGCCGCGGATCAGCGTGTCGAAGTCGGGTTCCTCAGGGTGGTTCGGGGCTTCGGTCTCGTCGGGCTCCGCGTCTGGCTGCGGCCGGGCATCGGGGCACTTCCCCGTCGGCAACTCGGAGCGGTCGATCCGGATGGTCTCGTCGAGATCGTGACCGCGCCCCGAATCGGGCTCCGCGCCCGCTCCTCCGCGCGCCGCATCGGACTCGTCGTCTGCGATCACGGTGACCGGGTTCGTCTCGAGCTCGGGGTGGTCGCCGACCGCGGGCTCGGCGTCGACCTCGATCGCCGCGGCATCTTCTGACGGTCCCGCCGCAGCAAGCGCGTCATCGACCTCGTCGATCTCCCCGTCGACCTCGGGTTCGCGCACTTCGAGCTCGCCGCCGGAGCCGGCGCTCGCGTCGGCACCAGCGCTCGCGTCGGTATCGGCATCAGCACCGGCATCGGCATCGGCATCGGCATCGGCGCTCGCATCGGCATCGGCATCGGCAGACGCGTCCGCGCCGGTGGCAGCATCAGCGGCGATGGCCGCGCCCGCCCCGGCCGCGGCGGCCGACGCGGCGCCCGCACCCCACTGCTCCCGCTCGCCGAAGGCACCCGCGGCCTGCGCCGCCTCGAGCGCGGACTTCAGGTCGCGCAGCAGCACCTGCCACCCCTCCTGCGACGCCGCCGCCCGCTCGCCGGCCGCTGGGAGTGCGTCGAAGCCCGTCTCCGTTACGGTGATGCCCGTATCGACCCCCTGGGTGCGCAGCGTGATCAGCACCGCGGTGTCGCGCTCGTCGCCGGACTCCCGCCAGGTGAAGCCCACCGCGTGCCCCTCGACCCACACGTCGACCGTTCCCGACGCATCGCGACTGACCATCGCGTCGCCCTCGCCCTCGGACCACTGCTCGGCGACCGCGCCGCCCACGCGCGCGTCGAGCTGCAGCTCGGGCCACCACTCCGCGCGGCGATCCGGCTCCACGAGATAGGTCCAGGCAGCGGCTCGCGCGACGCCCACTCGACTCCGCGCCACCACAGGCCCCAGCGGGATCATACTTCTCCTCAGGTCTCTCGCACCGGTCTCGGCGACCGGCTTCCGGGAGCTCGGCCCAGGCGCGAGTTCCCGACTTGGTACCGAGCGTAACGGCACCCCCTGACAACCGGGTTCCAATCGGCCGCCTGTCGGGGTTTTGCCGTCGAGAACGCGGCAGTGGCACCCGTCGCGCGATCCCGCCCCCGCACCCGGCGCGAGGCGCAGTGCGAGAATGGAGGGGTGACCACACTCCCCGCACCCATGCAGCTCGCCGGTTGGCGCCACATCTACTCGGGCAAGGTCCGCGACCTCTACACGCCCGCCGATGGCTCGGACGCGCACCTGCTCGTCGTCGCGAGCAATCGCGTGAGCGCGTTCGACCACGTGCTCGAACCGCCCATTCCGGGCAAGGGCGCCCTGCTCACCGCGCTGTCGAACTGGTGGTTCGCCCGCATCGACCTCCCGAACCATCTCGTCGACGACCGCGCGGCCGCTCCTGAGGTGCCGGCGGAGGTCGCCGATCGCGCGATGCTCACGCGCCGGCTCGAGATGCACCCGATCGAGTGCGTCGTGCGCGGCGCACTGACCGGATCGGGCTACGCCGAGTACGAGCGCACCGGGGCGGTGTGCGGCATCGAACTGCCCGCGGGGCTGCGCGACGGCGACCTGCTCGACACCCCCATCTACACGCCCGCCTACAAGGCCCCGCTCGGGGAGCACGACGAGAACATCACCTTCGCACGCAGCGTCGAGCTGGTGGGCGAAGACGTCGCGACCGCGCTGCGCGACGCGTCCCTGCGCCTCTTCACCGCCGCTCGGGATCTCGCTGCCACCCGCGGCGTGGTGCTCGCGGACACCAAGTTCGAGTTCGGCCGCGACCCGCTGACCGGTGAGCTCGTGCTCGCCGACGAGGTGCTCACGAGCGACTCCTCCCGGTACTGGGACGCATCGGCGTATCACGACACCGCGCTCCCCCGGCAGGATCGCCTCGCCTCCTTCGACAAGCAGATCGTGCGCAACTGGCTCTCGGAGCACTGGGACCGCACCGGCGAGCCGCCCGCGCTGCCCGAGCGGATCGTCGCGCAGACGTACGAGCGGTACCGCGAGCTGTACGTGCGGCTGACCGGTGGAGAACCGCCGTACGCTCCCGTCGCCGTCTGAGCGGCCCCGCGATCCCCCGCCGCGCGATCCGTGCGAGAATATGCAGTAGCTTCACCACGAGAAATGGAGATCCCGGGTGCCCACGATTGTCGTTGATGTCATGCCCAAGGCCGAGCTGCTCGACCCGCAGGGTAAGGCCACCACGGGGGCGCTCGCTCGTCTCGGCCACGAGAAGTTCGAGAACGTGCGCATCGGCAAGCGCTTCGAGTTCCAGGTCGCCGGCGAGGTGACCGACGCGGTGCTCGACGAGGTGCGCCAGGTCGCCGACGACATTCTCTCGAACGGGGTCATCGAAGACGTCGTCGCGATCAGCGTCGACGGCGCTCCCGTCGCCGACGCGCTCGCCGGCGAGGCTCGCTGATGCCGCGGATCGGGGTCGTCACCTTTCCCGGTTCCCTCGACGATCGCGACGCGCAGCGCGCGATCCGCCGCGCCGACGGCGAGCCGGTGGCCCTCTGGCACGCGGACCACGATCTGCAGGACGTCGAGGCGATCGTGCTGCCCGGCGGCTTCAGCTACGGCGACTACCTGCGTCCCGGAGCAATCGCCGCGGTCTCGCCGATCATGACCGAGGTCGTCGCCGCCGCCAATCGCGGGATGCCGGTGCTCGGCATCTGCAACGGCTTCCAGGTGCTCGTCGAGTCGCACCTGCTGCCCGGCGGGCTCATCCGCAACGCCCACCAGCAGTTCATCCGCCGCGACCAGCGGCTCATCGTCGAGAACGCCGATACGGCGTGGACGCACCGCTTCCAGCCGGGCGAGGAGATCGTCATCCCCCTCAAGAACGGCGACGGCGGCTACATCGCCAACGAGGAGACCCTGGAGTACCTCGAGGGCGAGGGGCTCGTCGCCTTCCGCTACGCGGGCGTGAACCCGAACGGATCGCTGCGCGACATCGCCGGGCTCACCAACGAGCGCGGCAACGTGGTCGGCCTGATGCCGCACCCCGAGCACGCGGTCGAGGCGGGCTTCGGGCCCGACATGCCCGACGCGATGCGCTCCGGCACCGACGGCCTGCGGTTCTTCGAGAGCGCCGTCGAAGCGCTCGTCGCCCGCGCCGCCTGAGCGGCTCAGCCGGCGGGCGACCCCGGCGCGGCGCGCGGCGTCGTGCGGGCCGCCCCGGGCGACTCCGTCGCGGTGCCGCTAGGCCGTGACCCGGCCGACGTCGAGACCGTACGACAGGATGCGCAGCGGGCCGATGTCGCGCTCGATGGTGAACTCGCGCTCGGGAATCTGCACGAACCCCATCCGCTCGTAGAGGCGCTGCGCCGGGAGCATCTGCTCGCCCGTGTGCAGCACGAGCCGGTCGAGCCCGCGCGATCGCGCCATATCGGCCGCGTGGCGCATGATCGCCTGGCCGACGCCACGCCCGCGGGCCGCGCGGGAGACGCCGAGCAGGCGCACATCGAACTCGTTCTCGGCGGTGTCGTCGATCAGCCGCTCCCCCGCCCGGGGAACGGTGATCGTGCCGAGCAGGTCGCCGGTGACGGGGTCGACGGCCACGAGCACCTCGGAGACCTCGTCGCGCCCCGCGACGTCCTCGATCTCGGCGAGGTACTCGTCGTTCAGGGTGTAGTCGCCCGCGTAGGCGGCGCGCACCATGGCCCCGACGGCGTCGTACTCCTCGGGCCGCACGCGGCGGATCTGCATCGTTTCTCGCACCCCGGAAGCCTACTCCCCTAGGCAGCCGAGCGCACCGCGGGGGCGACCGCCGAGCAGGCAGCACAGGCCACCGCTCAGGCCGCCGACCGCGCCGCTCAGGCCGCCGCGTCGGCCTCCGCTCAGGCCGCCGCGCCGGCCGCCGCCCGAGCCGCCCCGGGCAGCGCGTCGACGACGCGGGCGAGCGCCGCGTCGTCGTGCGCGGCGGTGACGAACCACGCTTCGAAGGCGCTCGGCGGCAGGTTGACCCCCTGCTCGAGCATCGCGTGGAAGAACGCGCGGTGCGCCGCGACGTTCTGGCCCTGGACCTCAGCGTACCCGCGCGGAGCATCGGGGAACTCGCCGAACAGCACGCTGAACAGCGTTCCGGCGCGCTGCACCCGATGCGGCACTCCGGCATCCGCGAGCGCCGCCGTCACGGCGCCGGTGAGCACGTCCGCGGCGTGCGACAGTCGCGCGTAGGCCGCAGCGTCGGCGTGCTGCAGCGTCGTGAGGCCCGCGGCGACGGCGAGCGGATTGCCCGAGAGGGTGCCGGCCTGGTAGACGGGCCCGAGCGGCGCGAGCAGCTCCATCAGCTCGGCGCGACCGCCGAGCGCGGCGAGCGGCAGTCCTCCGCCGACGACCTTGCCGAAGGTGAGCAGATCGGGCGTGACGCCCGCGGCGACGCGGTCCTGCTCGATGCCCCAGAACCCCGAGGGGCCGGCGCGGAAGCCGGTGAGCACCTCGTCGAGGATCACGAGTGCGCCGTGCGCGTGGGCGAGCCGGATCATCGCCTCGGTGAAGCCGGGCATCGGCGGCAGCACGCCCATGTTGGCGGCGGCGGACTCGGCGATGACGGCGGCGATGCGATCGCCGTGCTCCGCGAACGCGGCCTCGAGCGCGTCGAGGTCGTTGTAGGGCAGCACGAGGGTCTGCGCGGCGGTCTCAGCCGTCACGCCCGCGGAGCCCGGCATCGCGAGCGTCGCGAGCCCGGATCCCGCCTCCGCGAGGAGGCCGTCGGAGTGGCCGTGGTAGTGCCCCGCGAACTTGATGACGAGCGGCCTCCCGGTCGCGCCGCGGGCGATGCGGATCGCCGTCATGGTGGCCTCGGTGCCCGTCGAGACGAGGCGCACCCGCTCGACGACCGGCATGCGCGCGATGATCTCCTCGGCGAGCTCCGCCTCCTGCGGCACCGAGGCACCGAAGCCGAGCCCGCGCGCGGCCGTCTGCTGCACGGCGTCGACGACGGCGGGGTGGGCGTGCCCCAGCAGCGCCGGGCCCCACGACGCGACGAGGTCCACGTACTCGTTGCCGTCGACGTCGGTGACGTACGGGCCCGAGCCGGAGACGAGGAAGCGGGGGGTGCCGCCGACGGAGCCGTAGGCGCGCACCGGCGAGTTCACGCCGCCGGGGATGACGCGCGCGGCGCGTTCGGAGAGCGCCGCGCTCGCGGCGGCCTCGGGGTGGGGGATCTGGTGTGCGTGCATCGGTTCCATCCTGCGGGTCGGGTGCGGTCGAACGGGTCGGCGGGTCGGCTCAGAGCCCTCGGGCGAGCTCGGTGGCGAAGTAGGTGAGCACGGTGTCGGCTCCGGCGCGCTTGATGCTCACCACCGATTCCTCGATGGCGCGATCCCGATCGATCCAGCCGTTCGCCGCAGCCGCTTCGATCATCGCAGCCTCCCCCGACACCTGGTAGGCCCAGACGGGCACGGGGCTCACGGCGGCGACGTCGGCGAGCACGTCGAGATAGCTCATCGCGGGCTTCACCATCACGATGTCGGCTCCCTCGGCGAGGTCGAGCTCGGCCTCGCGGAGCC
Organism: Leucobacter chromiiresistens; assembly: GCF_001477055.1. Taxonomy (GTDB): domain Bacteria; phylum Actinomycetota; class Actinomycetes; order Actinomycetales; family Microbacteriaceae; genus Leucobacter; species Leucobacter chromiiresistens_A. The sequence goes on along the minus strand of NZ_LDRK01000101.1, from coordinate 3,638 downwards.
CCTCCCGACGGTTGGCGGGATCCTGCTGGTAGGTGCGCCGATCCCCCACGAGCTGCGAGTCGACCGCTTCGCGGAACGGCCCGTAGAATGCCGACGCGTACTTGGCCGAGTAGGCGAGGATCGCCGTGTCCTGGAACCCGGCCGCGTCGAGGGCGTCGCGCACGGAGGCGACCTGGCCGTCCATCATGCCCGAGAGTCCGAGGAGTGCGGAGCCCGCCTCCGCCTGGGCGAGCGCCATGGCCCGGTAGCGTTCGAGGGTCGCGTCGTTGTCGACGACGATGCGATCGCTGTCGGCCGAGGCGACCTGCAGCACCCCGCAGTGGCCGTGATCGGTGAACTCGTCGAGGCAGAGGTCGGTCTGCACGACCAAGGCGTCGCCCACCTCGTCCGCGATCGCGCGGGTCGCCACGTTGAGGATGCCGTTCGGGTCGTCGGCGGCACTGCCCACGGCGTCGCGCACCTCGGGCACGCCGAAGAGCATGACGCCCCCGACGCCGGCGGTCGCGGCCTCGACGGCGGCGCGGCGCAGCGAGTCGATCGTGTGCTGGAAGACGCCGGGCATCGAGGAGATCGCCTGCGGTTCCGAGATGCCCTCGCGCACGAAGAGCGGCAGCACGAGGTCGGCCGCGTGCAGCCGGGTCTCTGCCGTCAGGCGGCGCATGGCTCGGCTCGTGCGCAGGCGGCGGGGGCGAACGGTGGGGATCATCGGGGGCTTCCTCCTGAGGGGTTCGTGAAGCGGGCGCGGGCGACCCGGTCGAGCAGGTTCGCGACGGTGTGCGGATCAGCGGTGACGTCGGCGGCGAGGCCCTGCTCAGCGAGAGCGCGGGCGGTCGGGGCGCCGATCGCCGCGAGCCGCACCCCCGCGGGCAGGGGCGTGAAGCGGCGTGCGACTTCGCGGGCGCCGGAGGCGCTCAGCACGAGGATCACGTCGACGTCGCCCGAGCGCACACTCGACTCGATCGCCGCGTCGCGCGGTGCCGGCTGCGTGCGGTAGGCGGTCACGCGGTCGATGCGGTGGCCGGCGCGTTCGAGCGCCGACTCGAGCGTGCGATCGGCGATCTCCGACACGGGCAGCAGGAAGCGCAGCGCGGCGTCACCCGGGTGCGCGAGGAGCGCCTCGGCGAGCCCCACCGCCGAGTAGTCGGCGGCGGGCGCGAGATCGGGATCGAAGCCGTGCGCGCGCAGCGCGTCGGCCGTCGCGGGCCCCACCGCGGCGACCCGCGGCGCGCCCGGCTCCGACCCTTGCGGCGGTCGGGCGCCGGCCGCGGCGAACGCATCGGCCGCGTTCGCGCTCGTGACGAGCAGCCAATCGTACTCGCCCCGGTTCCAGGCCTCCGCGGCAGCGGCGAGCGGCTCGGGGTCGGCCGGCGGCGTGATCACGGTGAGCGGCGACCGCACGGGCAGGCCGCCGCGCACGCGCACCGCCTCGGTGTCGCGCTCACCGGCGGCACCCCCGCGCGTGACGAGCACGCGCGCGTCGCGCAGCCCCTCCGAGGGCGCCCGATCCTCGTCGCTCATGCGGCCCCGAGCGGCGCGAGATCGGCCGCCCCCTCGGCGAGCAGCGTCGCGGCGACCCGCCGTCCGAGCTCCTCGGGCATGCGCTCCGCCCGCTCACGGGCAGCGGCCTCGCGGTCGGCGTCGGAGACGGATTCGGCGTCGGCCCCGGATTCGGATTCGGCGTCGTCGGCGAACCACGGCACCTCGCACTCCGCGCTCAGCTGCGCGGAGCCGTCGACCCGGTAGACAACCGCCCGCAGTCGCAGCGCGTCGCCCGCGACCTCGGCGCAGGCGCCGATCGGGGCGGCGCACCCCGCCTCCAGTGCGGCGAGCAGGGCGCGCTCGGCCAGCGCGGTCGCACGGGCCTCGGCGTCGTCGAGAGCCGCGAGCGCGCGGGCGAACGGCTCCGCCGCGGCGTCGGCCTCGCGCACCTCGATCGCGAGCGCACCCTGGCCCGGAGCGGCCGGAACGTCGGTCAGCGGGAAGCGCTCGGTGATGGCCGTCGCGCGACCGAGACGGTCGAGGCCGGCCGCGGCGAGCACCACGGCATCGAGGTCGACCCCGACGCGGCCGAGACGAGTGTCGACGTTGCCGCGCAGATCGTGCACGTCGAGATCGGGGCGCCGCGACCGGAGCTGCGCGGCGCGGCGCGGCGAACCGGTGCCGACGCGGGCGCCCTCGGGGAGATCGGCGAGGGTCAGCGCATCGCGCGCGCACAGCGCGTCGCGCGCGTCGGCGCGTGCGGGCACCGCGCCGAGCACGATGCCGGGGCACGCGCCGGTGGGCAGATCCTTGAGCGAGTGCACCGCCAGATCGCACTCGCCGGCGAGGAGCGCATCCCGGAGCGCGCTCACGAACACGCCCGTGCCGCCGAGCTGCGACAGCGGTGCGCGCGTCACATCGCCGTGCGTCGTGACGATGACCAGGCCCACATCGAGCCCGGTCGCGGCGGCGATCTGCTCGGCGACCATGGTCGTCTGCGACACGGCGAGCGCGCTTCCACGGGTTCCGATGCGCAGCATTCCCGGCGCGGCCGCGAGCGGCGCGTCGGAGCGGAAGACGCGGCCGGACGGAGTGGGGAGCGAAGCGTTCATGGCGAGAGGTCTTTCGGGTCGGATCATCGGTGGGAGGCCGCACTCAGGGCAGCGGTCGCGGCCCCACGGGCGCCCTGCACGATCGCGGCGAGGCCGGTGCCGCTCACCCAATCGCCTGCGAGGGCGATCCCCTCGGGAGCGGCCGGCGGGCGGGCGTCGCGCGAACCCGGCGGGCGGCCCATGCGCCAGGTGCAGCGGGCCAGATCGACGACGGTGTCGGCACGGAGGTCGACACCGAGAATGCGCGAGGCGTCGTACCGGGCGATCCCGCGCACCTCCGCGTCGTCCAGTCCGATCGTCTCGGGGGCCGATCCCGCCCGCCCGTAGGAGAGGCGCACGATGTGCCGGCCGGGCCCCGCCTCGCGGGCGCGCTCCGGCCACTTCGCGGTCACATGGGTGAGCGCCTTCGCGAGGATCGGCGCCGCCGCGCCGTCACGGCGAGATCCCGAGCCGACCGCGTCGCGTGCGACGAGGGCGCCGGTGCCGCGGGGCGCCCCGTCGAGCCGGGGGTCGTCGATGGCGAGCGCGATCACCTCGACGCGATCGGTCGTCGTGCCCGTCGTTCCGCCCGCATCGAGCAGGCGTCGGGCGACGTTCTCGGGGACGGCGAGCACAACGCCGTCGGCCTCGGCGAGCGGTGCGCCGTCGTCGGCGAGCACGCGCCACCGGCCGCCGCCCGAGGAGCCCTGCTCGTCGTGCTGCTGCTCCAGCCGCCGCGCCTTCACGCCGCGGTGCACCGCGACGCCGAGCCGGGCGAGCTCCGCTTCGAGCCCGGCGATCAGCTGCGTCATCCCGCCGCGGCGTGAAGGCGCGGCGGCTGGAGCAGCAGCACGACGAGCAGGGCTCCTCGGGCGGCGGCCGGTGGCGCGTGCTCGCCGACGACGGCGCACCGCTCGCCGAGGCCGACGGCGTTGTGCTCGCCGTCCCCGAGAACGTCGCCCGACGCCTGCTCGATGCGGGCGGAACGACGGGCACGACGACCGATCGCGTCGAGGTGATCGCGCTCGCCATCGACGACCCCCGGCCCGACGGGGCGCCCCGCGGCAC
>NZ_LDRK01000100.1 GCF_001477055.1 Leucobacter chromiiresistens | reverse complement strand
GGGCCCGCAGGGGCTCGGCGCACCAGCAGGGGCTCGGCGCACCACCGCACGCTCGGCGGCCCCGGGGTGCCGGGCCGCAACGGGTTCGGCCGCCCGCGGCGACCCGACCGAGGGCCGCTACGGAACGATCACGGCGCGGCCGCGCACCTTGCCCGCGTGCAGATTGTCGTAGGCGCGGGGAGCGTCCGCGAGCGAGTACTGCTCGACGTGGATGCTGATCGCTCCGCGCTTGGCGAGTTCCACGACCTCCATGAGCTCCGTGCGCGAGCCCCAGTTGATCGCGCGGCCGGTCACGTCGAGCGGCACCGTGGTCTGGCCGATCGGCACCGACCCCGACGCCACGCCGACCACCACGATCTGGCCGCCGGTGCGGATCATGCCGGCCGCGAGATCCGCCGTCGGCTGGATCCCGACGAAGTCGAAGACCGCCTCGGCGCCGAGACCGCGCGTGAGCTCCTTCACCGAGTCGATCGCGTCGGGGTTCGACAGGAACGCCGCATCGGCGCCCACCTCGCGCGCGAAGTCGAGGCGATCCTGCGCCACGTCGAGCACCACGACGTTCGTCTGCGTCAGCGCCTTCAGCAGCTGGATCGCGACGTGCCCGAGGCCGCCCGAGCCGATGACGACCGCCGTGCTGCCCGGCGTCAGCTTCGGCAGCGCCGACTTGATCGCGCGGTACGGCGTGAGCGCCGCGTCGGTGAGGGAGACGTTCTGCACGGGGTCGAGATCGCCGATCGGCACGAGGTGGCGGGCGTCGTCCACGAGCATGTACTCGGCCATGCCGCCGTCGCTGAAGATGCCGGGCGCGCGCATGCCGTGCTCGCAGTTCTGCTCCTCGCCGCTCGCGCACGGGTAGCAGCGCCCGCAGCCCCACGGGCCGTAGACGATGACGCTCTCGCCGACCTCGAGCCCGGTCACGCCGGCGCCCAGCTCGGCGACGGTGCCCGCGACCTCGTGCCCGAGCGTCAGCGGCAGCGGCTTGAAGTAGTAGTCCTCGGCGCTCGTGCCCATGATGAACTCGTCGGAGTGGCACGCGCCCGCCGCGGTCACGCGCAGCAGAATCTCTCCCGGCCCGGGCGCGGGCTTCTCCACCTCGACCAGCTCGGGGCGGCTTCCGATCTCACGGTATTGCAGTGCCTGCATGGTGCACCTGCTTCCTCCGGGCTCGTGGCCCGGTACGTGCGCGATGTCGCGCGGGGCGTACGGCGCGTCGGGGTGCGGCGGCCGCATCCAGGCTACTCCTGCCGGGAATGGGCGAACCGCGGCCGCCGTTGCACCACGTGTGAGCGACCCCGGCATTCTCGACAGCGTCGTGATCGGCGCCGGCCAGGCCGGGCTGTCGGCCTCCTTCCATCTGCGGCGCCTCGACATCCCGCACGTCGTACTCGACGCGGATGCGGCGCCCGGCGGTGCCTGGCAGCACCGCTGGGACGCTCTCACGATGCGCGACGTCCACGGCGTCGCCGAACTTCCCGGCTCCCTCCCGCCCGCACGCAGCCGCGAGCGGGCGAACACCGCGATCCCGCAGTACTTCACCGCGTACGAGCGGGAGCACGAACTCCCGGTGATCCGGCCCGTGCACGTCGACCGGGTGCAGAACGACGACCGGGATCCCGAACTGCTCGTCGTCTCGGCCGGCGAGCGGAGCTGGCGCTCGCGCACCCTCGTGAACGCGACCGGCACCTGGTCGCAGCCGTTCGTGCCGCGATTCCCCGGCATGGAGACGTTCGCCGGCGAGCAGCTGCACACGGTGGCCTACCCGGGCCCCGAGCACTTCATCGGGAAGCGCACGCTCGTCGTGGGCGGCGGGGCTTCGGCCGTGCAGTTCCTCGGTGCGATCGCCCCGCTCACCGACGTCGTCTGGGCGACCCGGAGCGAGCCCGTGTGGCGCACCGACGAGTTCACCCCCGAGGCCGGCGCCGCGTCGGTGGCGCTCGTGGAGCAGCGCGTCGCGGCGGGCCTGCCTCCGCAGAGCGTGGTCAGCGTCACCGGCCTCGTGCTGCGCGAGCAGGAGCGGGAGGCGGAGCGGCTCGGCGTCTATCGCGCACGGCGCCCGATGTTCGCCCGGATCGAGCCCGATGGGGTGCGATGGGCCGACGGCTCGTTCGAGCCGGTCGACGTGATCCTCTGGGCCACCGGGTTCCGCCCGGCGATCGCGCACCTCGCGCCGCTGCGTCTGCGGAGCGCCGCCGGGGGCATTCAGCTCGACCGCGGCGGGCGCGGTACCACAGCTGCGGCCGATGCACGGGTGCAGCTCGTCGGGTACGGGCCCTCCGCGAGCACGATCGGAGCCAACCGCGCCGGGCGCACCGCCGCCTCGGGGGTGCGCCGGTACCTGCAGCGCAGCGCTCGGGCGGCGTGACGCGCACCCGCCCGCCGGCGGATCGCGCCGAGGATCGCGCCGGGGGCCGCGGGCAGTTGCGGCCCCAGCCCCGTCAGACGCTCTGGTCGCGCAGACGCACGAGCCGCTCGTGCCCGGTCTCCTCGAGCTCCGCGACGTCGGAGCGCGACTTCAGGAAGTCGGAGAAGGATCGGAATCCGAGCGCCTTCTCGTTGAACGACGGATCCATGCGGCGCATCTGCTGCTTGACCGCCGAGCTGTAGAGCCAGCCCGAGTCGTCCTTGTCCTGGCTCAGCCAGAGCGCCCGGATCAGCAGGCCGGTGACCGCGATCTCCGCGTCCTCCCCCGACTCGATGGTGTCGCCCGGCTCGACCGCGTTCGCCGCGTCCTGCGCCGCGTCGAGCGCATCCGCGAGCCGCTGATCGGCGGCGCCCCCGGCGTCGTCGCCTGCGCCGGCGTCGGCGTTCGGCTGCTCCGCGCCTCCCCCGCGGCCGCCGCGGCCGCGCGAGCGCTTCGGCTGCTCGTCGCGCTGCGCCGCACGCGCCGCGGTGCGCGGCACCGATTCGATGCCGGGGAGCGCGTCGTACGAGGCGAACTCGTCGCACGCCGCCGTGAGCGCCTTCGCCGTGGAACCGGCGACGCCGACGCCGACGACGTACCGGCCCAGCCGCTTGCACCGCTGCGCGAGGGGCACGTAGTCGGAGTCGCCGGCGACGATGACGACGTGCGTCAGATCGTCGAGGCGGAACATGTCCTCCACCGCATCGACGGCGAGGCGGATGTCGGCGCCGTTCTTCGCGTACGCGGCGGCCGGGAAGAGCTGCACGAGGTCGACCGCTCGCGAGACGAGCTGCGACCGGTACTCGGCGTTCATCGGCGCCGACCAGTCGGCGTAGGCGCGGGTGAGCACGAGGGTGCCGAACGACGACGCGTAATCGATGATCGCGCCGACGTCCACCACTGCAGCACGGAGGCGCTCGGCGATCTCGGGCTCGGAGGGGTTCTCGGCGATGCGCTGCCGATCCCGCGCGAACGAGTTGCGCCCGTGCACCCGGTCGTACCAGGAGAGCACGATGTTATCGAAGTCGAGGTAGACCGCGACCCGGCCGTTCTGTGTATCCGCCATCTCTCAAGTGTGTCATCGAACGGCGGACACGCCAACGGCGTGCGGCGCGCGCACGCCGTTGGCGTGGGGCGCGCTCACGCCTCGAGCGCCGCCGGAGCGGGGCGCGCTCACGCCTCGAGCGCCGCCGATGCCTCCGCCCGCGCGCGCTTCGCCCGTGCGCGCCGTACGAGCGGCCAGCACACGACCAGCGCGCCGGTTGCGATGAGGCTCGTCCACACCTGGGTGCGGCCCGTCTCAGTCGTGAGCATGATCACGAGCACCGCGATGATGGCCGCGATGAGCAGCAGGTTCAGCCACGGGTGCAGCCACATCTTGAGCTTGAGCCCGGCCACCTCCTCCGGCGTCATGCGCGAGCGCATGCGCATCTGCGTGAGCGCGATGAAGACGTACACGAAGAGGGCGACGAGGCCCGCGGAGTTCATGATGAACGAGAACACTCCGGAGTCGGGGGCGGCGAAGTTCACGATGGTCGCGACGACGCCGCCGATCGTCGAGGCGAGGAGCGCGGCCACGGGCACGCCGTTCTTCGCCTTCTTCGCGACGAACCTCGGCGCGAAGCCCTGCTCGGCGAGCGACGAGAACATGCGCGAGGCCGAGTACAGCCCGGAGTTGAGCACGGAGATGACCGCGGTGAAGATGACGAGCTGCATGACGATCGCGGCGCCCGGGAGCCCGAAGAGCTCGAAGACGTAGGTGAACGGCGCCGATGCGACGTCCACCGGCTCGGGCAGCTCGTCCCACGGCACGATCGTCGTGATGACCAGCACCGCCCCCACGAAGAAGAGCAGGATGCGCCAGATCACGGTGCTGGTCGCCTGTCGGATGCCCTTCGCCGGATCCTCCGACTCGGCGGAGGCCATGACGGCGATCTCGGTGCCGAAGTAGGAGAAGATGACGAGCGCGACGCCGGTGAACGCGACGCCGAAGCCATTCGGCGCGAAGCCGCCGTGCTCCCAGAGGTTGGGAATCGAGTAGCTCGCGTTCGGCCAGAGGCCGAAGGCGAACAGCACGCCGGCGCCGAGGAAGACGACGATGGCGAGCACCTTGACGCTCGCGAGCCAGAACTCGACCTCGCCGAAGGTGCGCACGGAGATCAGGTTGGTGCCGACGAAGATGGCGAGCAGCAGCAGCGAGCCGACCCACGAGGGCAGCGCGGGGAACCAGCCGTGCAGCGTCTCCCCGCCGAGCACCGCCTCGTAGGCGAGCACGCCGACCCAGAAGTACCAGTAGAGCCAGCCGACGAGGTACGCGGCCCAGTCGCCGAGGCCGACGCGGGCGTACTCCATGAACGAGCCGATCGCGGGGCGCGCCGCCGCCATCTCCCCGAGCATGCGCATCGCGAGGAACACGAGCAGGCCGCCGATGAGGTACGAGAGCACGGCGGCGGGGCCGACGGTGCGGATCACGTTGCCCGACCCGACGAAGAGGCTCGCGCCGATGATGCCGCCGAGCGTGATCATGGTGACGTGGCGCGGGCGGAGCTTCTTGTGCGCGAGCGGCACCGTTCCGGCCGACGTCTCGGGCGATACCGGCTTCGAGTGCCCGGGCGCGGGGCGTGATTCGGAGTTCATGTCGTGCTGGGGGCCTCACTGGTTCAGATGCGGGTGCCGGCTGGAAACCAGCCGGAAACAACCTGCAAATGTTAAGTCAATGCGGCCCAACCGCGAAATCGAGGCCGTGACCAGGCACCGGGACCCGAGTTGCGGCAGCGTATCTTAAATCGTATATTATAACCGATCCGGCTCGTCACACAGCCGTAACCCCGTCACAAAGGAGTGCTCCTATGTCTCCAGCATCCGCACCAGGATCGCTGACCCCGACCGGTACGATCGCCACGACGAGCGACCGCCGCCGCGTCGCCATCGCCACCGTCGTCGGCACGACCGTGGAGTGGTACGACTACTTCATCTACGCCTCCGCGGCGGGACTCGTCTTCAGCCAGCTCTTCTTCGAGCCCGCGGGCTCCGCAGTCGGCACGATCCTCTCCTTCCTCACCGTGGGCATCAGCTTCCTGTTCCGCCCGCTCGGCGCATTCCTGGCCGGCCACTTCGGCGACCGCTTCGGCCGTCGCATCGTCCTCGTCGTGACCCTCATCCTCATGGGCGCGGCGACCGTGCTCATCGGGCTCCTCCCCACGTACGGCCAGATCGGCGTCGCCGCGCCGATCCTGCTCATCCTCCTCCGCATCCTGCAGGGCGTCTCCGCCGGCGGCGAATGGGGCGGCGCCGTGCTCATGGCCGTCGAGCACGCACCGCGCGACCGTCGCGGGCTCTACGGGGCGATGCCGCAGATCGGCGTGCCGATCGGCCTCCTGCTCGCCAGCGCGATGCTCGCGATCATGAACATCATCTTCCCGGGCGACGCCTTCCTCGAGTGGGGCTGGCGCATCCCCTTCCTCTTCTCGATCGTGCTGATCCTCGT
>NZ_LDRK01000010.1 GCF_001477055.1 Leucobacter chromiiresistens | reverse complement strand
GAGGCCGAGCATCGCGCCGCCCGCGGTCGAGGCGATGGTGAACGCGCGTTCGAGCTCCGCGTCGGTGATCGCGCCGGTGCGGTACGCGAGCAGGTGCGCCCGGTCGACCATGCTGCCCGTGCCGAAGGGGCTCCACGAGTCGCGCACGCCGTCGGAGCCGGCGACGAGGCGCACGCCGTGGCGCTCGAAGCGGTCGAGGTCGGGGACGGGATCGGGCCCGAGCGCGCAGGTGGCGATCCAGATGCCCGCTTCGGCGACGAGGTCGAGGGTCTGACCGAGGCTCGGCAGGCCGGTGTCGCAGAGGGCGAAGGCGTGGCCGATGGTGACGCGCCCCTGCCGCCCCGCCGCGATGGTGCGGCGGGCGATCTCGCGAATCTGCGCGAGCCCGTCCTCGCCGCCGTCGTGCAGGTGGATGTCGATGTCGCGGCCCGCCCGATCGGCGAGGCCGAACACGGCGTCGAGGTGCCCGTGCAGGTCGCCCTCGATGCCGCCCGGGTCGATGCCCCCGACGAGGTCGGCTCCCTCGGTGAGCGCGGCGGCCATCACGTCGAGGGTGCCGGGGTTCGTGAGCAGCCCGAACTGGGGGAACGCGACGATCTGCACGGTGAGGCCGGGGAGGCGCTCGGCCGCGGCCCGCACGCCCGCGACGTTCGCGACGCCGAGTTCGGAGGAGACGTCGACGTGGGCCCGCATTGCGAGCGTGCCGTTGGCGAGCGCGTGCGCGAGCAGCGCGTGGGCGCGATCCTCGACCCCGGTCGCGTACGAGAACTGCGCGGCCCGGTCGTTCTCGATGAGCTCGGCGAGCGTGCTCGCGGGGCGCCGCGACATCCACGGCCCGCCCCACGAGGTCTTGTCTGGGTGGATGTGGCCGTCGACGAGGCCGGGGGTGCGGAGTCGCGGGGTGTCGGGGGTCGCCGTCATTGGAGAACCTTTCGTGCGTCCGTACGGGTACGGGATGGCGCCGGTTAAACGTAAGACATATGATAACCATACAAGTACTCGAATCTGCAAGGATGGTGACGTGCGACAAATTCAGCGGCGCTCACTCGTCGACACGGTGGTCGACGAGTTGAAGCGCGAGATCAGCGAGGGCAGATGGGTGCTCGGCACCCGCATCCCCTCGGAGGCCGAGCTCACCGTCGTGCTCGGCGTCAGTCGCCCCTCGGTGCGCGAGGGCGTGCGCGCTCTCGTGCAGCTCGGACTCCTCGAGACCCGGCAGGGCGACGGCACGTATGTCATCGCGACCGACCCCACCCAGGTCGCGCTGCGGCGCGCCCTCCACTTCGCCGACAGCCGAGAGGTCATCCGCGTGCGGCGCGCCCTCGACGCCCTCGCCGCGGCGGAGGCGGCGACCTCGCGCACGGAGGAGGACGTCGCGCACCTCACCGCGCTGCTCGAGCAGCGCCAGGCCGCCGTCCGGGTGCGCGACTCGCAGGCGTTCACCGAGGCCGATGTCGCGTACCACCTCGGCATCGCCGCAGCCTCGGGCAACCGCCTGCTCTCCGACATCTACGCGAGCTTCGACACCTCCCTGCGGGAGTCGATCTCCGACGCGTCGTGCCTGGCAGCCGGCGGGGATCCCGACCCCACCGACCAGCACGAGACGCTGCTGCGCGCCATCGCCGACGGCGACGCCGAGCGCGCGCGCGACGCAGCACTCGGCGTGCTCGCCGAGCAGGAGCGTCTGCTCGATGAGCGGCCGTAGCCGCAGACCCGGGATCGCCGCAGGAGTACTCATCGTCGCCGTCGGGCTGAGCGTGCGCTACCCGATCACGAGCGTGTCGCCCCTGCTCGACGAGATCGGCGACGCCTACCGGCTCCCGCACACCGCGATCGCGGTGCTCGCCGCGATCCCCGTGCTGCTCTTCGGCCTCGCCGCGCCGCTCGCACCGGCCCTGGTGCGACGCCTCGGCCTCTCGCGGGCGATCGCCGTGCTGCTCGCCGTGCTCGCAGGCGCGACCCTGCTGCGCCCGCTGGCCCCCGCCCCGCTCTTCGCCGGCACCGTCGCGGTCGGCGCCGCCATCGCACTGCTCGGGATCCTGGCGCCGCAGATCATCCGACTCGCGCTCTCCGCGCGGGGCGGCTTCTGGACCGGCGTCTACACGACCTCGTTCGGCATCAGCGCCGCGGCCGGCGCCGCGCTCGCCGTTCCCCTCTTCCACGCCCTCGGCGAGCGCGTCGGCGCGGCGCTCGCCGCGTGGACCGTGCCGCTCCTCATCGCCTGCGCGCTCTCCCTCGTGTTCGGGCCGCGCATCGAGGGCGGCGACGGGGCCGGAACGATCCACTCGGACCGCCCGCGCGAGTCCGTCTTCCGGGCGCGCGGCCTCTGGCCCGTCACCGGGTTCTTCGGATGCCAGGCACTCATCTACTTCTCGCTCACCGCATGGCTGCCGACCATCGCCATCGACCGGGGCGCAGACCCGACGGAAGCGGGGCTCCTGCTCGCCTGGATGAGCATCGCCGGCCTTCCCGCGTCGCTCCTCGCCCCCAGTCTCGCCTCCCGCCCGCGCTGGCGCGCCGGCCTCATCATCGGCGCGGCCTCCCTCGCGGTCACGGGCCTCGTCGGTCTCGGCTTCGCCCCGGCCGCGCTGATGCCCGCGGCGGTCGCCATCCTCGGCGTCGCGCTGAGCGCCGCCTTCGGCCTGTCGATCGCGCTCATCGTGTTCACCTCCCCGAACGTGGCGCAGACCGCGGCGTTCTCGGCGATCAGCCAGGGCTTCGGCTACGCCGCCGCCGCGGTCGGTCCGCTCGCCCCGGGCCTCCTCGTCGAGGCCGGGGCGGGGTGGCCCGCGGTGCTCCTCATGCTCTCCGCCGTCGCCGTCTGCGAGCTCGCGTTCGGCCTCGCGAGCCTGCGCGCCTCCCGGCCCGCCGCGGCGTGATCGCGGTTCGCGGGCGCACCGCTGCGGCGGCGCCCGGGCGCATCTACACTGAACAGATGATGGTCGTCTTCGCCGGAATCCTGCTGCTCGTCAACGCCTTCTACAACGTGGTCGTCTGGCCGCGCTTCTGGTCGCGCATCTCGAAGGATCCGCGTGCGCGCGACGAGCAGGGGCGCGCCACCACCTTCCTCACGATGCACGCCGTGCTGATCGGCCTCGCCCTGCTCATCGCGATCGTCTCGGCGATCGCGGGCGTGTGGGTGCTGGTCGCCTGACGCCCGGCGCCGCGCGCCCGGCGCCTGAAACGGGCCGGGAGGGGCGGTCGCGGATTCCGCCTCGACGCGAACCGTACACTGGGAGGATGAAGCGGATCCTGACCTACGGCACGTTCGACCTGCTGCACTGGGGCCACATTCGACTCCTGCGACGCGCCCGCGCGCTCGGCGACTATCTCGTCGTCGCGGCATCGACGGAGGCGTTCAACGCCGGCAAGGGCAAGCAGACGTATCACGACTTCGAGACGCGCAAGAACATGCTCGAGGCGGTGCGCTACGTCGACCTCGTGATCCCCGAAGATGCCTGGGATCAGAAGATCCGCGACGTGCAGAAGTACGAGATCGACACCGTGGTGATGGGCGGCGACTGGGAGGGCGACCCGCGCTTCGAGATTCTTCGCGACTACTGCGAGGTCGTCTACCTCGATCGCACCGAGGGCGTCTCGACGACCAAGATCAAGAACGACCTCGGCGAGGGCGCGTAACACGACGAGCGGGGGTGGAAGCCCGGCTTCCACCCCCGCTCTGATCCTGCGAACCGATTACGCGGCAGTCTCCTGCGCGCTCTCCGATGCGAGACGCTTGCGACGCGCCATCAGCACGGCGCCTCCGCCGAGCGCGAGCAGCAGCGCGAGCGCGATGCCCGCGGTGAGCTCCATGCCGCCCGTGTTGCTGAGCTCGCCCTGACGCCCATCGGCGCCCCCGTTCGCCGCAGCGCCGTCGGCCGAGGCCGATCCGCCCGCGGCCGAGGAGGTGCCGTCGGCCGCGCCCGCGGCCGACCCGCTCGCGGTGCCGTCGGCGGCACCGGCCGCCGTGCCGTCAGCGGCGCCGGCCGCGTTCGCACCGGGGTCGCCGCCGGGAACCTCGGCCGCCACGGCGACCGTGTCGTCCCAGCCGATGAGCACCGTGCCCTCGGCCTGCGTCGCGGCGATGCGCAGCTCGCCGGGCTCGATGCCCTCGGGGAGCGCATCGACCGTGAGCGTGTTGCCGGTCACCGTGCCCATCGCGACGAGCGACTCCGCGGCGGCTCCGCCCGACGAGGCGGGAACGCCCTCGCCGAAGTAGCTGAGCGCCACCTCGGTGCCGTCCGCGACATCGGAGAAGGTCACGTCGAACGACGCGCCGATCTCGATCTCGGCGGGCACCTGCACGCCGCCCCGGGTGTCGTCGGTGAGGTGCTCCTCGCCGAGCTCCACCGGCACGGCCGTGCCCGGGTTCGCATTCACCTCGAACAGCGCCCGCGCGATCCACGGGTAGCTGCCCACGGGGTGGGTGCGGAAGTTCACCGAGGTGCCGAGCATGACGAGCTCGCTCCCCGACTCCGCGACGGCGGACACCGCGGACGCCTGGCCCGCGGCATCGGCGCGCGCGGTGCCCGCCGCCCCGTTGCTGCCGACATCGCGCCAGTGCCCCGAGACGAACAGGTTTTCCGCAGCGTAGCTCTGCTCGACCTCGGCGTTCTCGCCGAGAGCGGTGTACCACACCGCGGGCGTGACGAACGCGGTGTCCTGCGGGTACGTCGAGAGCAGGCCGCCCTCGGCGTTCTCCACACGGACGATGCCGTTGGAGCCGCTGGTCCCCGTCTTCGCGGTGACCTGGGTCAGCCCGAAGGCGTTCGCGAAGTTCGCGACGGCGGTGCCCCGGCCCGCGACGCCGTTGCCGGCGGCGATGAAGGCTGCCACGGCATCGGATCCGGCGGTCTGCGCCGGCGTGAACGCGAGGTTGCCGCCGACCCACAGCACGTCGACGCCGTCGAGCAGCGTCGGATCGGCCGTGAGCGACGCCGCGTCGACGCGCACCTGATCGGTGAAGCCGAGACGGCTCAGCGTCACCCGGTCGTCCTGCGCGCCCGAGTAGGCGACGCGCAGCGCCTTGAGCGGCGTGCTCGGCTCGGTGAGCAGGCGCACGCCCGTGGTCGCGGTGAACTGCACGCCGTACGTCTCCGCGACGGCCTGGGCGGCCGCGCGCGATGCCTCGTCGGCCCCGATGATGACCGAGCCGTCGGCGAACGACGAGACGGCGACGCCCTGCGCGAGCAGCACGTTGATCGCCTGGTACTCGGCCGCGCCCGGCGTCTCGAGCTCGAGGTAGCCGGCCTCCTCCGGCAGCACGCCGGTCGGCGCCGCCTCGGCGAGGAGTTCGAGGCCGACGCCGTCGAGCGACGCATCCTGCGATGCGCCCACGGCGAAGACGTCGGCGCCCCACAGCAGTGCGAGGCTCCACGCCGACATGTCGTACATGTCGGGCACGCGTTCCGAGATGTCGGAGCCGTCGGCGAGCAGCACGTTCGCCATGCCGCGGAGCGGCTGGTGCATGTCGACCACGTAGCTTCCGGCCGGGTACGTCGTGTCGCCCACGGTCAGCGGCGTGGTCGCGCGCGAGACCTCGACCCCGTTCGCGATCAGCTGGTCGACCAGCCGCGCGGCGTCGGTCACGGAGCGCTGCTGCTCCGTGTTCTCCGGGATCACGTAGGCGCGGGGGAACTCCGCCCCGTACACGTCCGTCTCGTCCCAGACGTCGATCCACTCGTGCGGAATGCCCGGGTAGTCGGCGGGGTTCGGATCGGCGGGGATGGTCTTGAGGGGCTCGCCCGCGTCGCCGCGACGGAAGATCTCCATCTGGTTCTGCAGCAGGGCCCCCGAGTTCTCGGCGAAGTAGGCGGTCGCGGACTCGACCGTCACCATGCCGACCTCGACGTTGACGCCCGTGCGGCGCTCGCGCTCCGCCTGGTCGGGGTTGCCGCCGCGGCCCAGGGGCAGCTCCACCGTGTTGGTGACGGCGCCCTGGTAGGCGAGGAACTGCGGCGTGAACAGCGGGGGCCAGTCATCCCACCCCGAGCGGATGTCGCGGTAGGGGATCAGGATCTTGCCCGTGTTCTCCGTCGTCGCGTTGCCCTGGGCGTCGGCGTAGGTGTTGCCCTCGATGTTCGCGCCGACCACGGCCTCCTCGATGGCGAGCGCCGCCGAGTAGGCGTGCGGCAGGAAGAGGTCGTACTCGTAGTTCTCGCCGTGCGGCGGGCCGCAGGGCTCGATCTGCAGCACGTCGGTGTAGCCGTGCAGGTCGACGTAGAAGGTCGGCTGGATGACGCCCGCGAGGTCGCGGATCACGCGCGACTCCGGCGTCGCGCCCGTGATCATGTCGCGGTTCGCGTCGAACCCCTCGGCGTTGGCGCGCGTGCCGTTGACGCGGCCGTCGGGGTTGTTGGTCACCGTGAAGTAGAACCGGTACTGCTCGAGCATGTCGACGATCGCCGGATCATCGGAGGTGGCGAGCTTCTCGATGTACTCGAGAATGATGTCGGCGCCCTCCCACTCGTTGCCGTGGATGTTGCCGTTGAACCAGATCGGCACCTTGTAGCCCTCGGTGAGGGCGGTGTCGGCGGCGGCGCCCGCCGGATCCTGCTTGATGCGCTCCTTCCAGGCGCGCTGCTGCGCGGTCTGCTCCGCCGTCTCGGGGGCGGTGACCGTGACGAGCTGGATGTCGCGCCCCTGCACGGAGCTGCCCACCACCTGGGCCGACACGCGGTCGCTCTCGGCCATCAGACCGTTCACCGTGCGCGCCACCTCCGCGTAGGGCACGGCGCCGCGGACGAGCGACTGATCGTTCGCGTCATCCGGCGACTCGGGGAGCGGGGTCTGCACCGGGTAGCTCGCCGGCCCCTGCACGCGGTCGGAGATCTCGTAGGTGATGGGGGTGGGCGCGTCGCCCGGTGCCGCAGTCGCCGCGGTGGGCATCGCCCCCGCGAACAACGCCGCGACCAGTGCCCCCGCACCGATCATGGCCGTTGATGACCGTTTCGTAACCATCGTTGCCTTTCTCTCAGTCCTCATTGACTCCGGCCGCACCGGGTTCGCACCCCGCACCGCCGGGTATTGCACACGTGGCGAGAGCCCGCTCGGGCCCTCGCCACGATCCTCCGCCGTCGTGGCGGAGAGGTTCAGACGTTCACAGCACCTTCGACAGGAAGGCCTTGGTGCGCTCGCGCTGCGGGTTCGACAGCACCTCTGCCGGGTCCCCCGATTCCACGACGACGCCGCCGTCCATGAAGACGAGCTTGTCGGCGACCTCGCGCGCGAAGCCCATCTCGTGCGTCACCACGATCATCGTCATGCCGCTCTCGGCGAGCCCCTTCATCACGTCGAGCACCTCGCCCACGAGCTCGGGGTCGAGCGCCGAGGTCGGCTCGTCGAACAGCATCAGCTTCGGCTCCATGGCGAGCGCACGCGCGATCGCGACGCGCTGCTGCTGCCCGCCGGAGAGGTGCGCCGGGTAGTAGTCGTGCCGCTCGGCCAGGCCGACGCGGGCGAGCAGCTCCATCGCGCGCGACTTCAGCTTCGCCTTGTCGCCCTTCTTCAGCAGCGTCGGGGCGACCATCACGTTCTCGAGCGCGGTCATGTGCGGGAAGAGGTTGAACCGCTGGAACACCATGCCGATGTCGCGGCGCTGCTCCGCGGCCTCGCGCGGATGCATCTCGTAGAGCTTGTCGCCCTTCTGACGGTAGCCGACGAGCTCGCCGTCGACGGAGAGCCGGCCGGCGTTGACGGTCTCGAGGTGGTTGATGCACCGCAGGAAGGTCGATTTGCCCGAGCCCGAGGGGCCGACGAGGCAGAGCACCTCGCCGCGCTGCACCTCGAGCGAGATCGACTTGAGCACGAGGTTCGAGCCGAAGGCCTTGGAGACGCCCTCCGCCCGCACCATGGGCGTATCGGTCGCGTGGACGTTCATGCGCCTCCCCCTCCGGGTCGATGGTGCGGTGGCACGATGCTCTCGCCGCCGCCGGCACCGGGGTAGGTCGGGTGCGCCGGATCCTCCACGCCGACGACGCCCACCGACTGGGTCTCGACCGTCGGCTTCATGACGTCGGGCCGCTGGAGCACGCCGCGCGCGAAGTGCCGTTCGAGGAAGTACTGGCCGACCATGAGGATCGAGGTGACGGCCAGGTACCAGATGGACGCCACGATCAGCATCGGCACCGGCTGGTACGTCACCGCCGAGATGTCGCGCGCGCGGCCGTAGAGGTCGAGCGTGAAGGGCACCGCCGTGACGAGCGAGGTCGTCTTCAGCATCGAGATGACCTCGTTGCCTGTGGGCGGGATGATGACGCGCATCGCCTGGGGCAGGATCACGCGGCTCATCGTGTGCCACCAGCCGAGCCCGAGCGCGGTGGCCGCCTCGTTCTGCCCCTTGTCGACCGACAGGAGACCCGCCCGCACGATCTCCGCCATGTACGCGGCCTCGTTGAGGGCCAGGCCGATGACGGCGAGCGTGAAGTAGCTCAGCAGGTCCTTGGTGTTGAGGGTGAAGGCGGCCTCGGTGAAGGGCACGCCCAGACTGATCGACTTGTAGATCGTGGGCACCAGGCCCCAGAAGACGAGCTGCACGTAGACCGGCGTGCCGCGGAAGAGCCACAGGAAGACCCAGGCGATCGACTTCACGACGGGGTTCGGCGACTGGCGCATCACCGCGATCGCGACGCCGAGCACCACGGCGATGATCATCGAGTAGACGGTGAGCTGCAGCGCGTAGCCCGCGCCGGAGACGATGCGCACGTCGAAGAGGTACTTGCCGACCTCGCCCCAGTTGAACACCGGGCGGTTGAAGGCGGCGTCGTAGATGAAGAGTGCGACGAGGAGCAGAAGCACCACGGCGAACACGGTGCGCCAGGGGTGGCGGAGCCGGATCGCCTCGATCGGCGCCGACTCCGGGTGCGAGGCGTCCGGCCCCGCACCCGAGGAGTGCGTATGCGTCATGATGTGCGCGACTACTCCGTGCCGGCGTTGATCTCGGCCTGCTCGACCGCGCCGTCCTCGATGCCCGCCTCGGTGAGGATGTCGAGGTACGTGCCGTCGTCGATGAGCGACTGCAGCGCCGCCTGCACGGCCTTCGTGGTCTCGCCGTCCTTCTGCGTCGCGAAGCCGTACGGGGCGGCGTCGAACACGTCGCCCACGGTCTCGAGCTGATCGCCCAGCTTCGCGACCGCGTCGCCGGTGACGGGGAGGTCGGCCGAGAATGCGTCGGCGCGGCCGTCGACCACGGCCTGCGTGACCTCGGGCTGACCGTCGAAGCGCAGGATCTCGATGGCCTCCTTGCCGGCGTCGGTGCAGGCCTTCGACTTCGCCGGCAGCTCATCGGTGTCCTGCACCGTGGTCGCCTGCACGGCGACCGTCAGCCCGCAGGCGTCGTCGGGGTCGACGTCGGACCCGCTGGCGGCGGCCCACTGCGTGCCCGCGTTCAGGAAGTCGACGAAGTCGACCGACTGCTGGCGCTCGACGTTGTCGGTGAAGGACGAGGAGCCCATGTCGAGCGCGCCCTCCTGGATGCGGGGGATGATGCTGTCGAAGCCGAGGATCTCCCACTTCGGCTCGAGCCCGAGCTTCGCGGCGATCGCCTCGGCGAGCGTGACGCCCCAGCCGACCGGGTTGCCGTCGGCGTCCTTGTACTCGTTCGGCGGGTACTCCGCGTCGGTGCCGATGCGCAGTTCGCCCGAGTCCTTGAGCTCCTGGGGCAGCAGCGCGACCGCGGCGTCGTCGGCCGTGATCTCGGTCGCCGGAGCGGCGTCGCCGGATCCCGCGCCTCCCTCGGACTCGGCGTTGTTCACGCAACCGGTGAGTGCGAGCACGGCCGCCGCGGCGAAGGCGGGAAGTGCGAAACGAATCTTCATTGATGTCTCCATGTTTCGGAAGGGACTGGGAGTCCGGTCTGAATCTCGCCCCCGAGCCTACTGCGCTCGCGTAACGGATCTGTGACAGAGTCTCTCCCCCGGTCCAGACAGCGGCTGTCGCCGCGGCCGGATCGCCGCAGCAATCCGCAGCTTCCCGGGCCCGCCGGGTGAGGTAACATTCCGGTTAAGCTGTGACCGGCTCGACCAGGAGCCGCTTGATTCGCGAAGCACCTCAGCCCGTGATCGCGGGAACGAACCGGGCTGAAGAAGTGGGGAATCTCAGTGCCGGGGGAGATGGTGGCCGAGAAGATCGGCGCGATCGCGACGCACGGTCACGTACGGCGCGACCACCTCGTGCACCGCCTCGCCCACGGTGGGCGCGTCGTCGTCATCACCGCGGAGCAGGGCGCGGGAAAGACCGACCTCATGTCGCAGTGGCTGTCGCAGCAGCGATCGAGCGCGTTCGCCTGGATCGCGCTCGACGCCGGAGCGGGCGACCCGCGCACGTTCTGGTCGCGCGTCATGCAGGCGATGAGCGCAGCACGGCCCGAGGCGTTCGCCGCACTCGAGCACGACTACGCGCACGGCCGCATCCCACCCGAGGAGGCGCTCCCCCGCATCACGTCGGCCTCGATGCGCGACCCGGAGCCGATGGTGCTCGTGATCGACGACCTGCACTTCGCCGCCGACGCGGTGCAGGATCAACTGGTGTCGCTGCTGCGCCGGTCGCCGAACCTGCAGCTGCTCGCGGCCTCGCGCACGCGCACGCGGTTCGAGGTTCCCGTCACCGCGGCCGGTCTCGCCGTGACCGCGCTGCACGCCGACGCGCTCGCGTTCACCGCGAACGAGATCGCGCAGGCAGCGGCCGTGCTCCCCTACCAGCTGTCGGAACCCGAGATCGCCGGTCTGCGCCGCACCACCCGGGGCCACCCGCTCGCGGTGCGGCTCGCGCTGTCGGTGATGGCGAACCTGTCGCGCGGCGGCACCCGCCGCCCGTCCGCGGACGAGGTGCAGCGCGGCGTCGAGAGCATGCTCGCCGGCTTCGTCCCCGAGTTCCCGTCGCCGCGCGACCACGAGCTCGCGCTCATCGCCTCCCTCGTGCCCGAGATCGACGGAGCGTTCGCCGAGCAGCTCGGCGGCGCGGCGTCATGGGCCGACTTCGAGCGCTTCGACACCCTCGGGTACGGGCGCCTCGCATCGCGGCACGGGCGCACGGTGTTCCGCCTCCAGACGCTCATCGCGGGAGCGCTCCGCCCGCGGGCGCTCGCCGAGCTCCCCGCCGAGCGCATCGCCGAGGTGCGACGTCTCGCCTTCGCCCACCTGTACGAGCACGCAGACCCGATCGACATCCTCGAACTGCTCATCGACGGGAACATGGACCGCGCCATCTTCCCGCACTTCGTGCGCAACTTCACGGAGATCAGCCTGAAGCGCTCGCGCGAACTCGTCGCGATCGCGGGGAGCATCTCCCCCGAACGGCAGCTGCGCGAGGGCACCATTCCGATCATGATCGCTGTGGCGCTCAGCGAGGACGCCCTCGTTCCGACGCCGCGCATGCGCGAACTGCTCGAGATCGGCATGCCGTCGCTCGAGCATCGGGCCGCCGAGGCGAGGGGCGCGGCGGGCAGCCTCCTCCTGCTCGCCCGCTTCGCCGGCCTCCGGGTGAGCCGCGCGTACGATGAGGCGGCGGAGGTGGGCGAGCAGTTCCTGCGGCAGAGCGCGCTCGCCTCCCCGAGTTGGCGGTCGGGCATGAGCGCCGCCCGCCTGCAGATCATCCTCACGGAGCTGCTCGCGGGGCGCGCGCAGCGCGTGCTCGACCTCGCCGAGGGGCTCGCCGACGACGCGCATCCGGGCCGCCAGGCCCACCTCCACGCCATACTCGCCTTCGCGCACGCCCGCATGGGCGACCTGCGGGCGTCGAAGCGAGAGCTCGCGGCCGTCGATCCCTCCCAGGCGGGATGGCTGGAGACGACGCACAGCATCGGCTGGCATCTCGCGACCGCGCTGCGCACGGCGAGCCTCGGACGGCACGACGATGCGTTCGCGGCGCTCGCGGCCGTCGCTCCGCGCATGGACGACTCGGAACTGTGGCCGGCGATCGTGTGGACGCGGGGCAAGGCGCGCCTGGTCGCCGATCAGGCCGCGCTCGGGCATCAGGAGCTCGAGGCGGCGCTCGCCGAACGCGAGCACCTGCCGGTCAGCGCGGGCTGGACGGAGGAGCTGCGCACGCTGCGCGGGGAGTTCCTGCTCGCGACGGGCGATCTGGTCGGCGCGCGCGCCGCGCTCGCCCACGACGGGAATGCGGCCTCGTCGCGCCTCGCCCGCGCGCGTCTCGCGATCCTCGCCTCCCGGCCGGACGAAGCCCTGGCGCTCCTCGACGCGCTCGATGCCGAGGCGCGCGACCCCCGCACCCCCGATGCGGGGCTCTTCCCCGCGCAGCTCGCCCAGCTGCAGCTGCTCCGCGCGGGCGCACTGGCGCGTCGGGGCGACACCGAGTGCGCCACCTCGCTCGCCACCCAGGCCTTCCTCGCCCTCGATCGCCTCGACAACCTGCTGCCGCTCCTCTGGATCCCGGCGGCGGAGCTCGCCCTCATCCGCTCCCTGGTGCCGCCGGACGTCTGGCGCATGCCCCCGGGAAGCCCGTTCGCCGGCGACGACGTCGTGCTCGAGCAGCTCTCGAAGCGCGAGGCGCTCGTGCTGCTCGAACTGGCCCGGGGCGGATCGATCGACGAGATCGCGGGCGACCTGCACGTGTCGTCGAACACGATCAAGACGCAGACCCGCAGCATCTACAAGAAGCTCAAGGTCTCGAGCCGCACGGAGGCGCTCGCGCGCGCCCGCCAGATGGGCCTGGTCTGAGCATTCGGAGCGGTGCCGCGGCCCGCGCGTACTTCGCGGTGCAGGCGGCGGCCGGTGCGCTCTGGTGGGTGGGCGTCTTCACGGCACCCGCGGTGCGGCTGGCCACACTGGGCGACCTCGACCCCGTGACCGTGGCCGCGTTCGATCTGCCCCTCTTCGTGGCGGCATCGCTGATCGTCGCGCTCGGCGGCCGCTGGGCGGCCTGGATCGCGGTGCCCTGGACGCTGCTCGTCGCTGTCGGCATGACCGGGTACGCGACCCTCACCGGGCTCGCGGGGTGGGGCGCGATCGCGATGCTGGCGGCGGCGGTCGGCAGCATCGGGGCGGCCGTGCTGCTGCGCTGCGGCCGCCTCCCGACCGAGCGGCTGCTCGTCGGCCCGTTCGCCTTCCGCGAGGCGGAGCGGGCACCCGAGCGCCGCAATGTCGCGCGCACGGCCCGGCAGCTGGTCGTGTTCTGGGTCGTCTTCCTCGGCGTGCTGCCGCTCGGCATCGCGATGCTGGAGGCGCGCTGGGGGGTGCGGGTCTCCCCTCCGGCGCCCCTCGCGTGGGGCGCGATCGGCGGCGTCTGCTTCACGGCGGCGAGCGCCCTCGGCATCTGGTCTGCGCTCGCCATGTCGACGCGCGGGGAGGGGACGCCGCTGCCCTCGGCTGCGGCGCGGCGCCTCGTGGTGGCCGGCCCGTACCGCTGGGTGCGCAATCCGATGGCGGTGGCGGGCATCGCGCAGGGCGTCGGCGTGGGGCTCCTGCTGGGCTCGTGGCTCGTTGTCGCGTACGCGCTCGCAGGGTCGCTCTTCTGGAACCGGGTGATCAGGCCGCACGAGGAGGCGGATCTGCGCGCGCGGTTCGGCGGGGAGTTCGATGCCTATGCGCGCGAGGTCGCGTGCTGGGTGCCGCGGATCCCGCGCCCTCGCGACGCGAAACTCCCGAGAGATGGTCGGACGTTGTGAAGGGTACCCTTACTTTCGTATGATGAGTGGTCTGTCCACCCGTCACCATCAGAGAGATCGCCGCATGCGAACCCACGCCCCCATCCCACTCCGAGCCCTCGCCGTCGCGCTCACCGCGCTCCTGCTCGGCGGGCTCGCCCTCATGCTCATGCCGCAGCCCGCCCGCGCGGCAGCATCGCAGTTCACCCTCGCCGGCACGCACGGCGTCGGCGAAGTCAGCCGCACCGCCGTCGTCGACGACGCCCGGCAGCGCGTCTACGTCACCGTCGACAGCAGCGCGGACGGCACCCCCCGCGGGCAGATCGCCTGGTTCGACATGCAGACGGGCGCACCCTCGGCGGAGGTCATCGACCTGCCGAAGGCCGCACCCTCCGACATCGTGCTGAGCGCCGACGGCCGCAGCCTCTACGTCTCCCATTCCCGCACCGGAACGATCAGCGTCGTCGACCTCGACTCCGCCGGGCACGACGTGCGCGAGATCGCCGGCGTGCCCGCGCTCCCGAGCGGCATGGTCGAGGATCGCGACACGGGTCTGCTGTACGTCTACGATTCGAGCGCGCTCACGCGCGTGAACCCCGCCACGGGCGAGGTCTCCGCGCCGGTCGCGATCAGCACGGAGCGCTACCCGCTCATCAAGGACGCGGTCTACGACGCGACGAATCACATGATCTGGATCGCCGAGGGCCGCGCGAAGGTGATCACCGGGTACAGCACCATCACGAGCACCTGGGTCGACTCCCTGGCGTTCCCCGTCTCCGCCCTCGTCGTCGACGGGGCGCCGGTGGGCGGCCGCGCGGCGGCCCTCGCGATGGACGAGGAGCTCGGCGAGCTGCACATCGCGGTGTCGCCCACGCTGACCGACTCGTGGGACCGCTCCAAGGTCGTGAGCCTGCGCGTCGCCGACGGCCGTTTCGTCGGATCGCCGATCGAGGTCGGCGAGAACGTCTACGAGATGGAGGTCGACCCGACCACGCACGAGGTCTTCACCACCGACGGCTTCTCGAACGCGGTCTCCGTCATCAGCCCCGACACCTGGACGGCGCAGCAGGCCGTCGACTTCACCGCGGCGGGCGTCACCGGCGGCACCGGGTCGGGCAATGCCGACACCTGGGGGCTCGGCGTCGGGGCCGGAGGATCGCGCATCTTCGTCACCCACCCCTACACCGACCGGCTGAGCGAGCTCGTGCGGTCGGGCGACATCGTGGAGCCGACGCGGCGCGCCGTCACGCCCGGGCAGGAGGCGGAGCCCGAGCCGCCGGCGGAGAACAGCCCCTGGGAGGGCCCGGCCGCACCCGAGCCGGGCGACGCGCCCGCCGGGGCGACATCGGTCGACGACGGCGGGCTCGCCTGGGCGGTCAACGACTACATGCTGGCGTGGTCGCCGCGCCCGCTCGGCGCGACCACCCGCGAGAACGCGGAGTTCGCCTTCGCCGACGGCGCCGGATGGGTCGACCCGGCGACGGGGGCCGCGGACCTCGTGTGGCGCGACGGCATCTTCGTGCAGCACTACCCGGGCCTCGCACCCGAGGTCAGCACGATCCTCGGCAACCCGCGCCTGCAGATCGCCGCCGACGGCACCGGATCGCTGTCGTTCGACGTCGCATGGCGCGTCACCGGCTCGCTCGCGAGCGACGGCTACCGGCGCGTGACCCTCGCGACGTTCTCGAACGCCGAGGTCTCGCGCGACGGGGACCGGCTCACCATGACCGCGACGCCCGAGTTCGCCGGGCGCGCCCTCGAACTGGACGGGCGCACGTACCCCGACTCCTACCCCGCCGACTTCGTGCAGTGGCTCGATCCGCAGCTGCGCCCGTGGTGGTTGACGACCGGGGCGGCCATGGACGCCGAGAAGGTGCCCCTGCCGTTCTCGGTGACGGCGACGGTCCCGGCCGACGCCGGGGAGGCCGCCGATGGCGGGGCTGACGGCGGCGCTGCCGACGGTGGTGTTGACGGAGCTGCCGACGGGGCTGCCGACGGCACCGACGGAGCAGCCGATGGTACGGCAGTGGGCGGCGCCGATGGTGCGGCCGACGGTTCGGGAGCTGCCGGTTCGGGAGCTGCCGGCTCGGGCGCGGATGGCTCCGACGCTGCCACCGGTGCGCACGGCACCGCCGGGAGCGGCGACTCGGCTCCCGCTTCCGCCGCGGCGCCCGCTCCCGCATCGGCGAGCTCGGCCGAGCTCGCCGCGACGGGCGCCCCCGTCGGGCCATGGGCGGGCGTCGCCACCGCGCTCCTGCTGACCGGCGCGCTCGTGCTCGGCGGGCGCGCGGCGCGTCGCTCCGCGCGCTGAGCGCGGCCACCCGCCCGGCGACTGCCCCGCGACTCCGCCGAGTCGCGGGGCAGCGCTATGCGCGGCGCCCGAAGGTCGCGGGGTCCACGGGCCGCAGCCGCCGCGGCAGTGTCTCGACGACGAGCAGGTACGACTCCGTCACGAGATCGTCGAGCAGCCCGGGTGCGAGTGCGCCGCCTCCCGTGATGGTGATCCAGTGGCGCTTGTTCATGTGATAGCCCGGCGTGATCTCGGGGTAGGCCTCCCGCAGCACGCTCCCGTCGGCGGGCGCCGACTTCACGGTCACGATCGGGGTGCCGCGCAGATCCGACATCAGCATGAAGACCTTGCCGCAAACCTTGAAGACGTCGAAATCGGGGCCGAACGGGTGCTCGAGCGAGGCGCCCGGCAGCTCGTCCGCGCGCAGCGCCGCTCGCCGCTGCATCGTCTCGCCGTCCACGCCTCGATTCTCGCGCACGGTCGGCGTGCCCGCCACCGGCGATCGCGCGCGGCCGCCCCGCCGCCGGTGCACGTCATCCTCGCCGACGCACCCGGTATTCGCATGTGCATCGGCGCGCACGGGGTGCACTGGCGCCGCCGTCGACGCACCCGGCGGTCACCGCCGCGCGACCTCCGCCAGGAAGTCGCGCACCAGCGCCGTCACGAGCTCCGGCTTCTCGTCGACGAGGCCGTGCGTGGTGCCGGGCACGAGACCCAGACGCGCGTTCGGCAGTGCCGCCGCGATGCGCAGCGTGTGCAGCGGGCGCACCGTGTCGCGATCGCCGGCGAGCACCAGGGTCGGCACGGCGACGCCCGCGAGGTCGGCGGGGTCGATGTGCGGCTCGGTCGTCCAGAGCCGCACGCACTTCTCCCACACGGCGTCGGCGTGCGCCGCACCGTCGGGCGACAGGCGCTCGTAGGCTGCGCGTTCGGGGCTCACGCGATCCTCCTCCGCGCCCGCACCCGTCGCCCCATCGACGCGGGGTCCCCGGGGCAGCGGGGGCAGCGGAGGCAGCGGGGGCAGGATCGGCCCGTTCACCTCGGGGTCCTGATCGTAGGCCAAGGGATCGAGGTTCGCGCTGATGGCCGTCAGCGAGCGCACCCGCTCGGGGCGGCGCATCGCGAGGAGCAGCCCGATGATCGCGCCGTCGCTGTACCCGACCACGTGCGCGTCGGCGAGACCGTGGGCGTCGAGGAACGCGAGCGCGTCGGAGACGCCGCGGTCGTAGTCGTACTCCCCGGCGATGTCGGCCGAACGCCCGTGGCCCGGCCGCTCGTAGGCGTGCACCCGGTACTCGGCGGCGAGCGCCTCGGCGATCGGGGCGAGCGACTCCAGCGAGCAGAAGCCGCCGTGCAGCACCACGACCGGTTCGCCCGCACCCGCGGTCTCCGCGTAGAGGTCGACCCCGCTGATGCGCACGTATCCTCCGCGCTGCGCCGCCGCCGCGCGCTGCGCATCCGCGCCCCCCACTCCCGCTACCGCCAGTCCCGCGACAGCCGCTTGAGCTTGCGCCCCCGCCACCGCCACATGAGGGCGAGCACCGGCCGGAACAGCGGGGCGAGTGCACCCCCGATGTGCAGCTCGTCGGTCCAGACCGCGCGGTGCTGCGACGCCCGCGAGCGCGAGACGGTCATCTCGTGGCGCCACTCCGTGAGCACGGCGAGCGGGCCCGAGAGCGGCCGGCCGTGGTCGCGCATGGTGCGCGGCCAGGCGGCGGGGGCGGTGCCGGCGGGCGCGGTGCCTGCCGGGGCCGGCCCGGTGGGGGCGGCGAGATCCGTGATCCGGATCAGCTGCGAGCCGACCGGCAGCACGCCGAGGGCCCGCAGCCGCGTGCGCATCTCGGTGCCGGTGCCGAGGGTCTCGGGAAACGCGGTCTCGGGGCGCATGACGAGGAGCGGGGCGTACAGCTGGGTCGCGACGCTCGGATCGTGCAGGGCTCGCCACGCCGCCTCGGGCGGGCAGTCGGCTTCGAACTCGGTGCGGATGCGCATGCCTCCAGTGTGCACCCGATGCATGCGAACGGGCCGAGGGAGCATCCTCCGGTCACCCGCGCGGTGCAGCCCGCCCTGCAACGACGAACGGGCCGCAGCACCGAGGTGCTGCGGCCCGTTCGAAACGGAGGGAACGACCTACTTCGCGACGAAGTAGAGCCGCTTGTTGGCGAACTCGCCGATGCCGATCGGCCCCATCTCGCGGCCGAAGCCCGAGCGCTTCACCCCGCCGAACGGAATCTCCGCAGACTCCGCCGCGATCGTGTTCACGTGGCTCATGCCGGTCTCGAGGCGCGAGGCGACGCGCGCCGCGCGGGCCTCGTCGGTCGAGAACACCGAACCGCCGAGGCCCAGCGCGCAGTCGTTCGCGAGTTCCAGCGCCTCCGCATCGCTCGACACCCGGTACACCGTGGCGACCGGTCCGAAGATCTCCTCGCCGTACGACTCGGAGTCGCGAGGCACGTCGACGAGCACGGCGGGCGAGTAGTACGCCGCGGGCCCCTCCGAGAGCACGCCGCCGGCGAGCAGCTTCGCGCCCTCCGAGACGGCCTTCCGCACCTGGGCGTCGACGGTCTCGGCGGCGCCGCGCGAGGAGAGCGGCACGTACTGCCCCTCCTGCAGGTCCAGCTGGTCGCCCGGTTCGAGACCCTCGGCGAGGCGCACGAGCTCGGCGACGAACTCGTCGTAGATGTCGTCCATCACGATGAGGCGCTTGTTCGAGTTGCACACCTGGCCGGCGTTGTAGACGCGGAAGTCCCACGCCTGCTTCGCGACACCCGCGACGTCGTCGGAGTCGAGCACGACCATCGCGTCGATGCCGCCGAGTTCGAGCACGGCCTTCTTCAGGTGCGATCCGGCCTGCGCGCCGATGATCGCCCCGGCCCGCTCGGAGCCCGTGAGCGAGACGCCCTGCACGCGGGGGTCGGCGATGATCGTGGCGATCTGGTCGTGCGACGCGAAGACGTTCTGGTAGCCGCCGACGGGAACGCCGGCCTCCTCCATGATCTCCTGAATGGTCAGCGCCGAGCGCCCGCAGACATCGGCGTGCTTCAGCAGGATCGTGTTGCCGAGCACCAGGTTCGGCGCCGCGAAGCGGGCCACCTGGTAGTACGGGAAGTTCCACGGCATCACGCCGAGCAGGGCGCCCACGGGACGGTGCTCGATGTATGCCTTCCCCGGAATGGTGCTCGGGATCTCGTAATCCGTGATCAGGCTCGGACCGTGCACGGCGTAGTACTCGATGATCTGGGCGGCGAATTCGACCTCGTCGATCGACTCGGCGATCGACTTGCCCATCTCCAGCGCGATCAGACGAGCGAGCTCGTCCTTCCGCTCCAGAAACAGCTCGGCGACTCGCTTGACGACAGCGGCGCGCTCCTGCACGCCCCGCTCCCGCCATTCCCGGTATACGGCGTCGGCGCCCGCGAGCGCCTCCTCGATCTGCGCGTCGGTGGCGGCCTCGAACGTCTCGAGAACCTCACCCGTGGCAGGATTCTGCACCCGGTACTTGGACATGGTTATCTTTCCTCCAGATAGGCGGCGCTTCGACGCGCCAGGAGCGGCGTGGTGCACGACGCTTCCGCGTTCCACTGTAGCGACGCTCATCCTCTGGGGGGAGGCGCGGGGGGCCAACCCGCGCCTAGGCTCGAAGCATGGAACCGCAGGCACTCATCCTGATCATGACGATCGCCGTCCCCGGCGTCGTCGCCGCCATCGTCACCGCGCTCTGCGCGAAGCGGTGGAACGCGGCGATCCGGGCCCAGCGGGTGCGTCGTCTCGCCGAGCGCGACGGCGCGACCACCACAGGGCGCTAGCCGCGACCGCGAGGGCGATGCCGACGACGAGGGCGTCGGGCACGGATCGCGACTGCTCGAGCACCCACCCCTCGAGACGCATCTGATCGGAGGCGCTGAGCGCACCGCCCAGGCTCGTGGTGCCGCGGGTCGCCAGCATGAAGACGCCGATGCCGATGCTGAGGGTGCCTCCGATGATGCTGCTCCACGTGCTGCGCCACCTGCCGACGCGCACCTCCCGCGGCCTGACGATGCGGCGCACGAACGGCAGGCGCGTCCACAGCAGGCTCAGGACGAGCAGGGGCACGGCCATGCCCGCGGCGAACACCAGCAGGGTCACGCCGCCGAGCAGGGCGTTGCCCGAGACCGCGGCCATGGTGAGCGCCGCGCCGAGCAGCGGCCCGGCGCAGACCCCGGCGAGACCGTAGACCGTGCCGAGCGCGTAGACGGAGAGCGCGGTCGTGCCGGCCCCGCCTTCGCGACCGCGCATGAAGGGCATGGGGATGCCGAGCAGCAGCATCGCTCCGAGCACGATGATGACGACCGAGGCCACGAGCACGAACGCCTCGCGGTGGGCGTTCACGAAGGCGCCCAGTGTGCCGGCCAGCACCCCGAGCGGCACGAGCGTCGTGATCAGCCCGAGGTAGAAGACGCCCGTGCGGGCCAGCATCGCACCGGGCGAGGTGAAGGCGTACGAGAAGAACGCGGGAAGCAGCATCACCGAGCAGGGGCTCAACAGCGTCAGCACCCCGCCGAGAAAGGCTCC
The DNA here is from genome assembly GCF_001477055.1 of Leucobacter chromiiresistens. Lineage (GTDB taxonomy): Bacteria > Actinomycetota > Actinomycetes > Actinomycetales > Microbacteriaceae > Leucobacter > Leucobacter chromiiresistens_A. The sequence goes on along the minus strand of NZ_LDRK01000010.1, from coordinate 106,501 downwards.
GAGCAGGCCGAGCTCCACGGGTCAGCCGGCCGAGTCCGGCGCCGCTTCGATCGCGGCGTCGAGGAAGCTGCGGAACGCGTCGATCGGCTGCGCGCCGGAGAGCGCGTCGGTGCCGACCGCGAAGAACGGAACGCCGGTGACGCCCAGCTGCTGCGCGGTCGCGGTGCTCTGCTGCACGGCGGCGCGCAGTGCCGGGTCTTCGAGATCCGCCGTGAACTTCGCGATGTCGGGCACGCCGACCTCCTCGGCGAATCCGATCAGCTGATCCACGGGGAGATCGGGGTGCCCCTCTGCGGGCGCCGCTGCGTAGACGGCATCCAGGTACTCCATGAACCTGCCCTGCTCGCCGGCGGCCCGGGCGGCGACGGAGGCCGTCTCCGAGGCTTCGCCGAAGAACGCGACGTCGCGCACCTCGATGCGCACCGTCCCCGCCTCGACGTACTCGTCCACGATGGTCGGCAGGGTCTCCTGGTTGAAGACCGCGCAGTAGGGGCAGCGCATATCGGTCCACTCCACGAGCACGACCGGCGCGTCGGCGTCTCCGATCGCCATGGGGTCGGCGGGATCGCGCGTCTCGAAGCCGGTCCGCGCCGCGGAGTCGCCGGTGTCGGCGCCGCTGCCGTCTGCAGCCGCCTCGCCCTGCTTCGCTGCCGAGCCGAACGAGCCGTTGCCCGAGTTCATTGACGCCTGCGCGAAGATCACGACGCCGAGGAACACGATCACCGCGGCCGCGAGGAAGAGCCAGGACTTCAGTCGACGCTGAGACGTTCGAGAGGGGATTGATCGCTGCGACACGAATCTAGGATACAAGATGTATCCTTGCCGGCCCGATCCGGCCCCATCCGGCCCCATCCGGCCCGATCCGGCCCGATCCGGCCCGACACGGGAGAATGGTCCCATGCACGCTGCCGCCGACGAGTCCGCCGCCTCCCGCGCGTACCGCGCCATCCTGGACGGCATCCTCTCCGGCGTGCATCCGGGCAGCAGCATGCTCAGCGAGTCGGCCGTCGCCTCCTCCATCGGCATGAGCCGCACCCCCGTGCGGGCCGCGCTGATCCGCCTGCAGGACGAGGGCTGGCTGACCATCTTCCCCAAGCGCGGCGCACTGGTACGCGAAGTGAGCGCTCAGGCGGTCGCCGACCTGGCCGGATCGAAGGTGCTCCTCGAATCGGGCGCCGTGCGCTCGGCCCCGCCCACTTCGCGTCGCCGCACGGCCGACGCACTCCGCCCGCAGCTCGAAGCTCAGCGCGAGCGCCTCGAGGCGCGCGACCTCCCCGCGTTCGTCGAGCTCAGCATCGAGTTCCACCGCTCGTTCGTCACCGCGGCGCGCAATGCGGTGCTCACCGAGCTCTACGACCGACTGGCGGATCGCCAGCGCTTCCTGCTGTTCAGCTACGGGCGGCGATTGTTCGATCGCAGCGACGAGATCCTCACCGAGCATGCGGCGATGCTCGATGCGCTGCACGAAGCGGGAGCGCCCGGGCAAGCGCCGCCCGAAACCGGCGAGGCCGCTCGCGCCGAACGAGCGCTCGCCCGCTTCGAGTCGCTGCTGCGGCATCACCTGAACGAGACCTACCGCCTCGATCCGTGACACCACGGGTGCGCCGTCTCGCCGAGCGCGACGAGACGGCGGCCGCTCAGGCCGGGTAGGGCTCGCTCCGCAGCAGCTCCGCGAGGTGCGCCGCGTTCGCCGCGGCGGTGCGGATCGCCGTGGCGACCGCCTCGGGCGTCTCCGAGAGCTCGCGGTAGTCGACGCCCTCCATCGCGCGGCCATTCCAGTAGACGGAGGACTGGGCGGGAATCGTGAAGCCCGTGTCGCCGAGCGCCTGCGCGAGGATGCCGCAGATGTGGTGCGCCCCGTCCTCGTTGCCCACGACGACCGGGATCGCGACCTTGCCGAAGAGCGTGGGCCGGCCGGTCTCGTCGGTCGCCGAGATCTCGGCATCGAGCCGCTCGAGCACCCGCTGGGCGACGCTCGAGTGCTGCCCCAACCAGGTGGGCGTCACGAAGACGAGCACGTCGGCCTGCAGCACCGCCTCGCGGATCTCGGGCCACGCATCGCCCTCGCCCATGTCGCTCTCGACGCCCGGCAGGATCCGGTGGTCGACGGCGCGGATGGAGGACCCCTGCACGCCGTGCTCCTCCAGCTGACGCAGCACCTGCCCGCCGAGCACATCGCCGCTCGACGGCTGGGGCGAGGGCTTCAGCGTGCAGTTGATGAGCAGCGCCCTCGGCGCGGCGATCAGGGCTTCGTCATGGTCATCAAAGGTGGTTTCATATCCCGACATGCACCGAGCGTACGGCGGGTGGCGGGCGCGATATCAGGGGCTTTCGCATTCCACGCACTCGCGCTAGCGGGCGGATCGCGGGCGCGCAGCAGGCTGATCGCGGGTGCGCCGCGAGCCCGCCGAGTCTCGGCACTTTCACGGCTGGCACCGCTACTTTCTTGTCCCATGGACGACAGACCCGGTCATAGTACGAAGCTCACCCGCCCGGAACGCGCGGGGGGTGAGCGATGACAGGGGAAATCTGGGGCCTCCTCGCGGGGGTCCTCTTGACGCTCGGCACGGGCGTCTTCGTGGCGTCTGAGTTCGCACTCGTGAACCTGGACCGGCCCGAGCTCGAGCAGCGGCGCACCCGCGGCGAGCGGCGCCTGAGCCCGACCATCTCGGCGCTGAAGATCACGTCGACGCACCTCTCGGCGGCGCAGCTCGGCATCACGCTGACGACGCTGCTCGCCGGCTACACGTTCGAGCCCGCGATCAGCTCGCTGCTGCGCGGGCCGCTCATGAGCGCCGGGGTACCCGAGGCGGGCGTCGTCGGCGTCGGAGCGGTCGTCGCGATCGTGCTCGCCACACTGTTCTCGATGATCTTCGGCGAACTGATCCCGAAGAACTTCGCGCTCGCCGTTCCGCTCGCGACCTCGAAGGTCGTCATCCCGCTGCAGATCGCGTTCACGTTCGTCTTCCGCCCGGTCGTCGCACTGCTGAACGGCACCGCCAACCGGCTGATCCGGTCGATGGGCGTCGAACCGAAGGAGGAGCTGTCGGGGGCGCGCACCGCTGAGGAGCTCAGCTTCCTCGTGCGCCGCTCGGCGCTCGAGGGATCCCTCGACCACGACGAGGCGACCATGCTGCACCGAACGCTCTCCTTCTCGTCGCGCACCGCGGAGGATGTGATGACGCCGCGCGTCGTCGCCGAGATGCTGCCCCGCACCGCGACGGCGGCCGAGGTCGTGGCGCGAAGTGTCGAGACCGGCCACTCCCGCTACCCGATCTTCGACGAGAGCGTCGACGACATCGTGGGCATCGTCCACGTGAAGTCCGCCTACGGAGTCGACTTCGAGCGCCGCGAGTACACGTCCGTCTCCGAGATCATGTCGGAGCCCGTGCGCGTGCCCGAGGCCGCCGGGGTCGAATCGCTGCTCGAGGTGCTGCGGCAGCGCAGCTACCAGATGGCCGTCGTGGTCGACGAGCACGGCGGCACCGCGGGCGTCGTCACACTGGAGGACCTCGTCGAGGAGCTGCTCGGGGAGGTGCGCGACGAGCACGACGCCCTCCTCGAAGACGTGGTGGTGAGCGGAGACGAGATCCTCTTCCCCGCCTCGCTGCGCCCCGACGAGCTCTGGGACCGCCTCGCGATCCGCGTCCCCGAGAGCGAGGAGTACGAGACGATCGCCGGGTACGTGCTCGACACCCTGGAGCGCATCCCCGATCTCGGCGAGGAGCTTCCGCTGAGCCACGGCACTCTGCGCGTCGAGGAGTTCGACGGATCGCGCATCACCCGCCTCCGGTACCTCACCTCCGACCGCGAGAACGATCCCGCCTTCGACACCCGCAACAAGGTGATCGACGCGTTCGAGCGAGGCCAGCAGGTCCCCCGTGAGGATCGCGCACCCGCGCCGACCGCGCCGAGCGCGCACCCTGAGACGCAGAGCCGACGCGAGGGAGTCGACCGATGAACGAGTACCTTCCCGGCCTCATCTGGCTCGTCGTGCTGCTGGTGGTGAACGCCTTCTTCGTGGGCGCCGAGTTCGCCGTCATCTCGGCGCGCCGCTCGCAGATCGAGCCCCGTGCAGCGGCCGGCAGCAAGGCCGCCAAGACCACGCTCTGGGCGATGGAGCACGCGACGCTCATGCTGGCGACGAGTCAGCTCGGCATCACCGTCTGCTCGCTCGTCATCCTGAACGTCTCCGAACCCGCGATCCACCATCTCCTCGAGATCCCGCTGCTCGCCTGGACGGGACTCACCGCCGAAGCGGTCTCCGTCACGGCGTTCATCGTCGCCCTCGTGCTGGTCACGTTCCTGCACGTCGTGTTCGGCGAGATGGTGCCGAAGAACCTCGCGTTCTCGGTGCCGGATCGCGCAGCACTCCTGCTCGCGCCGCCCCTCGTCTTCGTGTCGAAGGTCGTGGGGCCCCTGATCCGCTCGCTCAACTGGGTGGCCAACGGCTTCCTGCGCCTCTGCGGCGTGCAGCCGAGGGACGAGGCGAACACGGCGTTCACCATCGACCAGGTCGCGAGCATCGTGGAGCAGTCGACGCGCGAGGGAACGCTCGAGGACACGAGCGGCACGATCTCGGCCGCCTTCGAGTTCACGGAGAAGCACGTCTCCGATGTGGAGGTGCCGCTCGACTCCCTCGTGCGGCTGCCGCTCGACGCCACCCCGCGCCAGGTGCAGCAGGCGGTGTCGGAGCACGGCTACTCCCGCTACGTGCTCCACTCGGCCGACGGCACTCCGGAGCGCTACCTGCACCTCAAGGACATCCTCGAGCTCTCGACGCCGAGCGAGATCGACGCGCCCATTCCCGCGGATCGTGCGCGCGAACTCCCGACCGTGACCTCGGACGCCGAGGTCGAGGAGGCGCTCGAGCTGCTGCGCGAACGCGGTGCGCACATCGCCCGCGTGCGCTCGGCGGACGGCGGGTTCACGGGCGTGCTGTTCCTGGAGGACATCGTCGAGGAGCTCGTGGGCGAGGTGGAGGATACGGCGCACGCCCTCTGACGAGCGCGAAGGCCCCGGGATCCCGCGGGATCCCGGGGCCTTCTGCGCCGAGAGCGCGTTTCTGGCTCCACTCGTGCGAAGCGGGAGCCCGAAACGCGCTCTCGACGGGTGCTCTCCGAGTGCTACGCGGAGGCGACGACGACGATCGGGTCGGTGGTCGGGGCGCCCGTGGGCGACCCGCCGCGATCCTCGACCGTCACGGCGAGCGCATCGCCGGGCGTGAAGCCCTCGGCGAGCACCGCGGCGCCGCCGTTCGCGTCGGCGTGCATCACGCCGAGCGAGATGGGCTCGTCGCCGCGCACGATCCACAGCTCGTAATCGTGGTTCTCGGGCGCCGGATCCATGCCCTCGGTCATGAACACGGCCTGCCGCGTCGAGTCCGACCAGTGGAGCGTGGCCTCCGCCGACCCGACGCTCACCGTCGCCGACTGCGCGTCGGGAGCGGCCTCGACCTGCTGCATCGCGACCGACACCGGATCCTGCGGCCCCATGCCGCCCTGCAGCGGCAGCGCCAGCGCGATCGCGAGCAGCACCGCGACCGACGCGGCCAGCCCGAACCAGGCCTTCTTGCGGCGAGCCCGCGTGAACGCGAGCTCGGGATCCTCGGGCTCCTCGATCAGCTCGGGCACCAGGTCTGACGGCCGGGCGGGGCGCGAATCCCCCGCAGCGCCGCCGGCGCCGTCCGCAGCATCCGCGCCATCCGCGGCATCCGCGGCACCGGATCCGGCAGCCGCATCGGAGGCGCCGCTCGCGGCCGAGCCGGAGACCGGCCCGCCGGGGCGCGCCGCGCCGCCCGCGTCCGCCTCGAACTGCGGCGAGCGCGAGATCAGGTCGAGGATCGCGGCGCGCGCCGCGCGGGGCGGCGCGACCTCGCCGATCGACGTCGCCAGTGCTGCGACGGTCTCGCGATCCTCATCGACGACCGAGAGCCACTCGGGGTGAGCCGTCAGCGCTTCCGAGAACGCCTGCTCCTCCTCCGGGGAGAGCGCGTGCAGGGCGCGGGCCGCGGAGAGCTCGCGGAACTGTTGCTCGTTCATCGCGTCGCCTCCATTTCTTTCCTGAGACGGGTCAAGCCGTCTCGAATTCTCGATTTGATGGTGCCGAGCGGGGCTCCGAGGAGCACTGCGATCTCGCTCTGGCTGTACCCGCCGAAATAGGCGAGCACGATCGCGCGCCGCTGCGGCTCGGGCAGTTCGCCGAGGCCCCGCACGGCGCGGGTGCCGTCGATCATCAGCTCCACCTCGTCGTCGACCCCCGGCTGCGGAGCGACGAGGTCGCGGGTGCCGACGGCGAGGTCCCGGCGGCGCGACGCCTGCGAGGCGCGCACCCGGTCGACGGCTCGGCGGTGGGCGATCGTGAGGAGCCATGTGCGGGCCCGGCCGCGATCCGGGTCGAACGAGTCGGCGGTCTGCCACGCTTCGAGGAAGACCTCCTGCAGCACCTCCTCGCTCTGCGACCGATCGACCAGCACCCTGAGGATCAGGCCGAACACGCGAGCCGAGAGCAGATCGTACAGCTCTGCGAAGGCGCGCTGGTCTCCCACCGCGGCGCGTGCGAGCGCCCTGTCCGCCGGATCGACGCTCGCGCCGTCCTCCGGTATCTCCACCCCGTCAATGACCATCACACTTAGCATGCCTCATTCACCTCCACTCCGCCTTCGTCGCATCCTGCGAGTCGCTTCGTCGCATCCCTGCGAGTGGTCTCGTCGCGTACATCGAACGCTCCTCCGCACCCGGATCCGCTCTACCCGAACGTGAACGAGTAGACCTGCACGCCCTCCGGCACGGTCATCTCGAGCACGCCCTCGGCGGGATCGTCCGCTTCGACCACCCGGTACGAGCGCGGCGTCCCGTCGATCTCGATGGTGCGGGTGCCGCCGCCCTCCACAGCGACTTCGATGGTGCCGCTGCCGGCGACGACGGTGCGCACCTCCTGCCCGCGGTAGTCGAGGCGGATCTTCGAACCGTCGCCCGCTCCGGCCGTCGGCGTCACGTACTGCGTCTCGACAGTCCATGCGCCGTCGAGCGCGAACGTGTCCTGCTGCTGCTGCTCCGGGAACTCGTACTCGCCCTCGCCTGCGCGGTACTCGCCGGGGCCGGCGAAGTTGCGATCCTTCGAGGAGCCGAGGAAGGTCTCGGGCGTGGTGCTCCCGACCTCGGGCGTGGCGTCGGAGACGTCCGTCTCCTCGGGGAGCTGCTCGTCGGGGTTCGCCTCCTCGAGCAGTTCGCGCATGAGCTTCTCCGTGGTCTCGTAGTTGCCCTCGCCGAAGGAGATGTGACGCACCGTGCCCTCAGCGTCGATGAGGTAGTGCGCGGGCCAGTACCGGTTGCGGTAGTTCGTCCACGTCGAGAGGTTGTTGTCCATGGCGACCGGGTACTCGATGCCGAAGTCCGCGATGCCGGCCTCGACGTTCGCCCGCTCCTTCTCGAACGCGTACTCGGGCGAGTGGACGCCGATCACCTGGAGGCCCTGGTCGCCGTAGGCCTCATCCCACGCGACCACGTGCGGGATGGAGCGCTGGCAGTTGATGCAGGAGTAGGCCCAGAAGTCGATGAGCACGACCTGCCCCTTGAGATCGTCGAGGTCGAGCGCCTCGCCGCCCGGCGTGTTCAGCCACGCCTCGATGCCCTTGATGGAGGGCGCCTTGCCGCACGACGCGAGCTCCTCCGCGTCGTTCGCGCACTTGTCGAGATCGCGGTTCTCGTCGGTGACGAGCCCGCCGAGGTTCAGCGCGCTCTGCCCGGCCTCGCTCTCGGCGAGATCCTTCTGGATGCCCGAGGTGTAGTCGGGCAGCAGGCGCTGAAGCGCCTGGGGCACGTTGAACGCGAGGCCGACGGCGAGCGCGATCAGCGCGACGCCGCCCACGATGCGCAGCACGCGCTCCCGCTTGCGGAAGCCGCGGATGCGCTGCGCGACCTTGCTCCCGGCGAGGGCGAACACGAGCAGCGGGATCGCGACGCCGACCGCGAAGGAGACCGTGAGCAGCACCGTCTCGATCCCGATCTGACCCGTCGCGCCTGCCACGATGATCGCGGCGAGCACGGGGCCCGCGCAGGGCACGAAGACCGTTCCGAGGGCGAGGCCCATGCCGAAGCCGTTGCCGCCCTCGCCGACCTTGCGCCGCGGCAGACGCTGGAACGGCTTCTCGAGCAGCTGCTCGAAACCGGGGAAGAGCATGCCGACGCCGATGATGAGCAGCACGGCGACGCCCGCCCAGCGGATCGCGCTCTGCGGAATGTTCAGCAGGCCGAGGAGCAGCGACCCGAGGAGCGTCACCACGGAGAAGCTGATCACGAGCCCCGCGATGATCCAGAACGGGCGGCTGCGCTTCGCCGCGATGACCTCGGGCGCCTTGCCGGGCGCCGCGGGCCGGGCCCCCGCCGTCAGGAAGATGACCGGGAGCACCGGCAGAATGCACGGCGATATGCCGGTGATGAGCCCGCCGAGCAGACCGATAAGCACGATATCCATGAGAAGCCTTCCTGTTGAGAGGTGCTTCGGAGCGGACGGCCGTTCGGATGGGTCGTGCGACCCGATGCACTCGCGGCACTTCGGGACCGCGGAGGATCCTCGCCCGGCATGCGTCGTGCGCAGGTGCGCGGGTCGCGGGCTCGCGCGCGCCCGCGTGCGCGCGCTCGCGCCTCCAGTGAGAGATGCGACAGAAGGTCCATTCGCGGGGCCGGATTCAGCAGAGATTCTGTCGCCTCTCCGTCAGCCGGCGCCCGCGGGGCACCCGGCAGCCAGACGGCCGAGCCCGCACGCGGGAGCCGCATCGAAAACTTTTCGAAGAATTTTCCATCCGACCCCAGGAGGGCTCCGAAGACGTTCACAAGCCGCGGAAAACTGCGGATCTCATCTGAGGAGGAACCATGTTCACCAAGAAGAAGACCCTCGGCGCCGCGTTCGCAATGACGCTGGTCGGCGCCGCAATGCTCACCGGCTGCTCGATGGGGGCATCGGACGAGGCGGCCGAGGATCAGACGACGGAGCAGACCGAGGAGTCGACGCCGATGGAGGAGCCGACGGAGTCGTCGGACGCGATGGATCCGGCCGCGAACCTCGTAGGCCCCGGTTGCGCGGCCTACGCCGAGGCGGTGCCGGACGGCGACGGATCGATCCAGGGCATGTCGCAGGATCCGGTCGCGGTGGCCGCATCGAACAACCCGATGCTGAAGACGCTCGTCTCGGCGGTCAGCGGCCAGCTGAACCCCGATGTGGATCTCGTCGACACGCTGAACGGTGACGAGTTCACCGTCTTCGCGCCGGTCGATGACGCGTTCGCCAAGATCGACGCGGGCACCATCGACACGCTGAAGACCGACAGCGACCTGCTCACCAGCATCCTGACCTACCACGTGGTCCCCGGCCAGATCGAGCCGGCCGACATCGAGGGCATGCACACCACCGTGCAGGGTGCCGATCTCGAGGTGACCGGTTCGGGCGACGAGCTGATGGTCAACGACGCGAACGTGATCTGCGGCGGCGTGCAGACTGCCAACGCGACCGTGTACCTGGTCGACAGCGTGCTGATGCCGCCGGCCGAGTAATCTCGCCGGCCTGCAAGACCCGGCATCGGAGTCCGCGTCGACGCGGTCCGATCGCCTGCAAGACCAATGTGCCCGTCGCTCGCACAGGAGAGGCGGGCACATTGCTGTACCGATGGGCAGCGCCCGCGGTCTCGGGAGAGAGCGCGGGCGCTGCGTCGTGCGCGGCCGGGGACGAGCGCCGTCCGCACACCGGCGGGCTACACCCGCACGAGCATCTTGCCGGTGTTGGCCCCGCGCATCATGTCGAGGAACGCGTCGACCGTGTGCTCGATGCCGTCGACGATGGTCTCGTCGTAGGCGATGTCTCCCGCGGCGAACCACTGCGCCATGCGCTCCTGGAACTCGGGCGCGTGCTGCAGGTGCTTGCCGACGGTGAAGCCCTCGAGCGTGAGGGCCCGGGTGATGATGTTCGCCATGTTGTCGGGCCCGGGGGCGGCCTCGGACGTGTTGTACTGGGAGATGGCGCCGCAGAGCGCCGCGCGACCGTCGTCGTTGAAGGCGTCGAGTGCGGCTTCGAGGTGATCGCCGCCGACGTTGTCGAAGAAGACGTCGATACCGCCGGGGGCCGCCTCGGCGAGCTGGGCGCGCACGTCGCCGTCCTTGTAGTTGAACGCCGCGTCGTAGCCGTACTTCTCGGTGAGCAGCGCGACCTTCTCGGCGGATCCCGCGGAGCCGACCACCCGGCCCGCTCCGAGGAGCTTCGCGATCTGCCCGGCTGCGGTGCCGACCGCTCCGGCGGCGCCGGAGATGAAGACGGTGTCCCCCTCCCGCATCTTCGCGATGGCGGTGAGGCCGACGTAGGCGGTCAGCCCGGTCATGCCCATGATGTGGAGGCGCAGCGAGAGCGGCGCGCCGGGGATCTCGGGAACGACGCGGAAGGTGCCGGCGTCGGCCTGCACGAGGTCCGACCACCCGTGCTGGTGGAGCACGACCGCGCCCTCGGGAACGTCGTCGGAGGCGGAGGCGATGACGCGGCCGATGGCCCCGCCCTGAATCTGCTCGCCGAGCGCGTAGGGCGCGACGTAGCTGCGGGCGTCGTTCATGCGCCCCCGCATGTAGGGGTCGACCGAGACGAACTCGTTGCGCACGCGCACCTCCCCCGGCTGCAGGTCGGCGAGCTCGACCTGCACGGTGCGGAAGTCGTCGTGGGTGGGCCAGCCGCTCGGCCGCGAGACGAGCTGGATCTGGGTGCTGATGGGTGCGGTGGGTGCGGTCACGATACCTCCAGGTGTTGGGCGATGGTGCGCCCTCGGGTGCCGGGCGGGGCCTCGGCTATTCGGAACGGTCGTTCCAATATATACTGGAACGACCGTTCCCGAAAGGCGCTCCCATGGCACGCACCGCTGGCTTCGACCGCAGAGCCGTCGTGCGCGCCGCGATGGACGTGTTCTGGTCCGTCGGCTACGAGGGCGCCGCGATCTCCGATCTCGAGCAGGCGACGGGGCTGCGGCGATCCAGCATCTACAACAGCTTCGGATCGAAGCGCGGTCTCTTCGACGCCGCCGTCGAGCAGTACCTCGATACGGTGATCCGCCCGCGCGTGCGCCTGCTGCACGACGACGAGGTCGCCCCCGACGCGATCGTCGCCTACCTGGAGGGGCTGCGCGCCGCACTCGCCGATCCCGCCTCGCACTCCGCCCGCAGCGGCTGCCTCCTCATCAACACGGCGGGCTCCCCGATCGGGCACGACGCGGCGGTCGCCGCGACGGTCGCCGCCTACCGGAGCGAACTCCGCGCAGCCCTCGGTCGCGGCGTCGCGGCCCGTCTGCCGCATCTCGAGCAGCGGGATGCGGATCGCCTGGCCGACGCCTGCACCGGGCAGGTCATCGCGGCGCTGGCCCTCGCCCGGATCGACGGCGCGAGCGCGGTCGCCGCCATCGACACGGCCCTCGCACTCATCCGCGCCGCCTGACGCCCCGTCGCGGACGGTGCGAGCGCAGGCGGGGCGCGTAGGGCGCACTGCATCTCCGAAGAGTCCTACTGCAATCCCGCCGGCGACATACTGCTTTCGCCCGCATCTGATACTGCAAAACGCGTGAGCACCGGGTGCGGTGCCGCGTCCATACCTACCGTCGATGGCACAGATCGATGCCGGCGTCGTGCGCATGCGCACCCGACGCCGTCGCTCGATGCAGTGACGCACGAGAGAGGTACGAGGACGACCCATGGGCGAACAGCGCATCAGTATGGAGAGCGGCTTCGCAGATCAGCTGGCACTCATTCGGAACACGGAGACGCAGTACCCCCGCGTCGACGAGATGCAGGCCGTGACCGGCCCCGGCAATGGACTGGGGAAGCACATCGCCAACGACTTGGCAGCCGGCGCCGGCCGCATGCATAGCGTCATCATGGACTTGGATCGCGACCTGCAGGCTCTGGAGCGCACCGTCGCCGCCGCGGTCGCCGATCAGCAGGAGACGGAGGCGTCGATCGCCGACGAGCTGCGCGCGGCACTGGCGCGCTTCGAGGTGGGCGTCGATGACGCGGGCGTCACCGGTGGCGCAGATGGCGCAGGGCCAGCGGCCGCGCGCCAGAGCCGGGGGGTGCCCGGTGCGGAGTAGATCGCGCAGTCGATGGAGCGCCACGGTGATCGTGACCGCTGCCGCAGCACTGGTCCTGGCGCCGGTGACGCCCGCGGCAGCGCAAACGGTGGGGGCTGACGAGCGAGCCGAGGGGCTCTGGCACGTCGACATGCTGGGCCTCGACGCGGTGCAGGCGGAGGGCGCGACCGGGGAGGGCGTGACGATCGCGGTCATCGACACGTTCATCAACCCCGACGTGCCGGAGCTGCAGGGCGCCGACGTGCAGGTGCGCGGATCCACCTGCGCAGACCCGGAGACGGGGGCGCCGAGGCAGATCGTGAGCGACGACCCCGCGCACGCAGCCCACGGCACGAACGTCGTGTCGATGCTGGTGGGCACCGGCCAGGCGGGCGACGGCGGCCCCGGCGCGCGGGGCGTCGCACCGGATGCCGAGGTCTGGTTCTACGGCGTCGGCTCCCTCGATGCGGCCGATCCGGAGCACTGCGCACTGCAGGATCCGACCGTGGAGGCCGACGGCATCGATCTCACCCGCGACCTCTCCTGGTTCGCCGGCGAGGTGGAGGAGAATATACAAGGACTGGGCGACCCGACGGCGCTCGCCGCCCGCGCAGCGATCCGCGACGGCGCCGATGTCATAACGATGTCGGTGCTCAGCGGATCGTCGGCCAACTGGGAGCAGGTCGCGTTCGAGTCGATGATCGCGGAGGTGCCCATCGTGTTCGGCGTGCTGAACCCGCTCCGGGAGCTGATGCTACCGGCCGGTCCGATCGGGACGAACGGCCTGTTCCCGGTGAACGCGATCGAGCCCGATGGCCGGCTGCTGACGGACCGGGAGACCGGCAAGTCGTCGGGCATGCTGAGCAACAACATCGCCGTCGCAGCGCCCGGCGACCAGCTGCTCGGCGTGGGCGGCGCCGACGGGTGGGGGCCGACGCTCATCGCGGGCACCTCGTACGCGACGCCCATCACCGCTGCGGCGGTGGCACTCGCCCTGGAGCAGCACCCCGAGGCCACGCCGTTCCAGGTGATGCAGGCCGTGCTGCGCACGACGGGTACCGGCGGAGCGCACGACATCGAGTGGGCGCAGGACCGTCTCGGAGCCGGATACCTGAACGTGCCCGAACTGCTCGCGGCCGACCCGCGAAATTTCCCCGACGAGAACCCGCAGTGGGTGACGAGTCTCGAGGATCCGCGATGCGTCGACGCCGAAGGCACCGAAGGGCACTTCGACGAGTCGAACGGGCTTCCCAGGTGCCACTGGACGACCGGCCCGTTTCCCGAGGGCCTCGATAAGTACCGTGCGGTGTACGTCGACGGGGAGCCGATCATGACGTTGGACGAACCGATCGAGACCCCGTACTCGAAACCTCAGACCGATGCCGGCGCCGAGGCGCAGACCGGGCGCGAGCCGTCGACCGTTTCGTCGCATCTGCGGACGTCGGTCGCCCTCGGCGCCGTGTCGCTCGTGGGCCTGGCGGCCGCCGGCGTCATCGTCTGGAGATCAGCTGCACGGCGCGCACGATCGCGAGGGCGCTCGGAGGAGCGGGGTGAGGCGTCATGAGCGAAGCCGAACGGCAACTCGAGGAGATCGCATCGAGCAGCGGGTGGGCGCTGCCCGCGCTGAGACCAATGGCCGGCGCGCTGGCGATGATCGGCGCCCGCATCCGGCGACTGGAGACCGAGATCCGCAGCGGTGCGTGGACGGGTGCGGCGGCGAGCGCGGCGGCCGCGCACCTGCACGCCGCCTTCGAGAGCCATGGGAACGCGAACGAGTGGGTGAACTCCGTATCCCGACTCCTCACCACCGCGAACACCGATATTCCGCACCGCGCCAACGAGCTGCTCGACGCGCTCCCCTCGGGGGATCTTCCGCTGGCCGTCTGGGACGCGTTCTCGCAGGGCCGGCACGCCGTGCTCACCGCGTACGGCGTCTCCGCGGTGGCCGCGGGTCCGAGGGGGCTGGAGCAGCTCAACGCGCACTTCGCGGACGCGCGCGAGCAGGCTGCTCAGGTAGCCAGGCGCGAGATCATCTTGATGATCGAGGCGCACAGTCGATCTGTGCAAGCCTGCATCGAGACCGGGTTCGCCCGGGTCGATGCCGCGGGCACGAGTCGCGACGGCGGAGGCAGCGGCGGCGCAGAAGACGGCGGTCCGCGCAGCGGCGGTGGCAGCGGGGGCGCCGAGCAGCCCGCCGGCGCCGGCGGCATCGGCTCGAGTGGCGGCGGCCCGGCACTCGCATCGCAGCCCGCCGCACATCAGACGGCGGCGACTCCTCCGCCGAGCGATGGAGCCCCGGTGCCGGGGCACCCGGGCGAGACGCCTGCTCCGAGAAGCCCGCACACGATCACCGATCCGGATGCGACCTCGCCCGGAGATCCCGCACCACGCCACGGCCGGCCCGGGGAGGGCCCCGGACGGGCGCACCCCGGCGATCCCGGCCCCGCAGGCGTCGCGCCGGTGCACCCCGGCTCCGGCCCGAGCGTCGACAGCACGCTCGACGGCTCCACGCTGCGCGGCGGGCCCGGGAGCACCGCGCGGACGGCGGCCGGACTCGCGGCCGCCGCGCGAGCGGCGGGCATCGGGGGCGGGAGCGGTGTCGGCGGGGCTCTCGCCGCGATTGCGGGCGCAGCCGGCACGGGTGCCCCTGGCGCGGCCGGCGGCGGCCCTCGCGGAACCGCCTCGGCTGCCGCCGGCAATGGGACCGGGCGCCCGTCGAGCGCCGGGTCGGGAGCGGGTCCGACCGGACGGGGCCTGCGCCCCGGCGGCGTCATGATGGGGGGCGGTGCAGGCGGAGCATCCGAGAAGGCGAAGACGACCACACGGTTCGGGCGCTACGTGGCGCCACGGCTCGAGGACGAGGAGTACGAGACGCCGCCCGCGCGGGCGTCGCGGGCCGGAAGTCGCGCACCGCACCCCTGACGCCCCGTCGAAGCGGCGCGGGTCGCCCCGGCGATTGTCGGCGGCCGCTGCGAGAATGCAGCCATGCTCACCACGTTCGCCGTCTCGGGGTACCGATCGCTCGTCGACCTCATCGTGCCGCTCAATCGGCTCACCGTGGTGTCGGGGGCGAACGGCACGGGTAAGTCGAACCTCTACCGCGCGATGCGGCTGCTCGCCGCCGCCGGGGAGGGGCGCATCATCGGCTCGATCGCGCGGGAGGGCGGGTTGGCGAGCGCGCTCTGGGCCGGCCCGAAGGTGGCCCGGCGCACCGCCGGGCCGGTGGCGGGCGGCGGCTCCCAGCACCCCGTCTCGCTGCGCCTCGGGTTCAGCTCGGAGGAGTTCGGCTACCTGACCGACCTCGGCCTCCCGCAGGTCGACTCGGGGCGCAGCTTCTTCGTGCAGGATCCCGAGGTGAAGCGCGAGCAGGTCTTCGTGGGGCCGTTCGCCCGGCCGGCGTCCGTCATCGTCGATCGCACGCGTACTGCGGTGCGCGTTCGGGACCCGGAGTGGCGAATGCTGGCGCAGACGCTCGGCCCGGGTCAGAGCGTGCTGCTCGACCTCGAAGACGCCGCGGCGCTTCCCGACACGCTGCGCCTGCGTCACCGCATGGCGCAGTGGCGGTTCTACGACCACTTCCGCACCGACCGCGAGGCCCCCTCCCGGGCCCCGCAGGTGGGCACCCGCACGCGGTGGCTCAGCGACGACGGCGCCGACCTCGCAGCCGTCTGGGCGACGGCGATCGAGGCCGATCAGCACCGCGACCTCGCCGCTGCGGTCGGCGACGCATTCCCGGGTTCGCAGGTGTCGATCGACGTCTCAGGCGGGGTGTTCCGGCTCATGCTCAGCCAACCTGGGCTCCTCCGCCCGCTCTCGACCGCCGAACTCTCGGACGGCACGCTGCGCTACCTCCTGCTCTGCGCGGCCCTCCTCCCCTCCGACCCGCCCCCGCTGATCGTCGTCAACGAGCCGGAGGCCTCGCTGCACGAGAATCTGATCCTGCCCCTCGCGTCGCTCATCGCCACCGCGGCGCAGCGCACACAGGTGATCGTCGTGACGCACTCGAGCGTGCTCCGCCGAGCGCTCGAGGGCGCGGGCTCGTCGATCGAGCTGATCTCGGAGGGACTCGGCACGGAGGTGGCGGGCCAGGGCCCGCTCGACGTGCCGCGCTGGGAATGGCCGAAGCGGTGACTCGCACGGTGACCAGCCGGAGCGAGTCGGAACGGGTTGCGGCGAGCGCCGCCCCTATCGCGGTCGCGGGGGCGCGCATCCTCGTGGGCGCCGCCGTCGTCGTCACGCTCATCGTCGCCTACGTCCAGGCGGGCGGCGGCCCCGCGTTCGACTTCTTCGGCTACTTCACGAACCTCACGAGCGCACTGTCGGCCGCCCTCCTCATCGCGGCCGGGTGCATCGGAATGCGGCGGAGCTCCGCGCCGCGGTGGCTTCCGCTCGGCCGTGGCACCGCGCTCGCATGCATGCTGATCGTGGCGGTCGTCTACAACGCCGTCGTGCCCGGCACCGGCTCGGCGGCGCCCTGGATCAGTGCGACGCTGCACGCCGCATTCCCCGCCCTGCTCCTGCTCGACTGGGTCTGCATCCACGATCGGCCACCGCTCCCCTGGCGCAGCCTCTGGGTCGTACTGCCGTACCCGCTCCTCTGGCTCGCGGTCGTGCTCCTGCGCGGAGCCACCGACGGATGGGTGCCGTACGGCTTCCTCCTGCCCGAGCGCGGCGCGGCCGCGCTGCTGGCGACGAGCGGTGCGCTGCTCGTCGCCCTCCTCGCGAGCGGCGCGCTGGTCTGGGCGCTCAGCCGAGTGCGGCTGCGCTCAGCGATCCTGCGGAGGGTTCCCAGCCCCGCTCAGTAGTGTTCCCGAGACGCAGCGGGCACGCGGCCCGCGCGCGGAAGGGGACGGGACCGGGTGCTGCCGATCGTCGACATCATCATCGTGGTCGTACTCATCGTGGCCGCGCTCGCCGGCGTGCGCTCCGGGTTCTTCTCCGTGCTCGGAGCCCTCGCGGGCCTCGTGGTCGGCTCGGCCGTATCGCCGTGGCTGCTGCCGCTCGTCGCCCGCGAGCTGCCCGAGAACGGGGCGCGCAGCGCCGCGGTCGTCGGTTCGGCGATCCTGCTGCTGGCTCTCGGAGCGTGGCTCGGTTCGCTCATCGGCAGGTTTCTGCGCCGCGGGGCGGATCGCCTCAAGCTCCGCGCCATCGAGCGCCTGCTGGGCGGGGCGCTCGGTCTCGTGGCCTCGGTGACGGCGGTCTCCCTCATCGGCGCCGCCATCGCCTCGTCGGGCGTGCCCGTCGTCTCGTCGGCCGTCGCCTCGTCCTCGGTGCTGCGCACCCTGCAGCAGTGGACGCCGAAACCGCTCACCGACGCGGCCGCCCGCCTGCACGCGGCGGTGCTCGGCGACACCGTGATCCCGACCGTCGACGCGCTGCTCGACTCCGATCTCGGCACGGAGACGCCCGCCGCCGCGATCGACACCGATGACCCCGCGCTGGCCTCGGCGGCGGCGTCGGTGGCGCGCATCTCGGGGCTCGCGTACGGCTGCGGCACGATGCCGACGGGCACCGGCTTCGTCGTGGCCGAGGATCGCATCGTCACGAACGCCCACGTCGTCGCCGGCATCGAACGGCCGCTCGTGGAACTGCCCGGGGAGCCCGCCCGCGACGGCACGGTCGTGTACTTCGATCCCGTCGACGACCTCGCCGTCATCGCCGCCGACGTGGATGCGAACCCGCTCCCCCTCGACGATTCGCTCGTCGCGGGCGGCGCCGGGGCAGTGCAGGGATACCCGTACGGCGGCCCCTTCACCACAGTGGCGGCGGGGGTGCTCGCCACGCGCGACGTGCCGATCTCCGACATCTACGGCTCGTCGACATCGCCGCGGTCGGTGCACGTGCTCTCCGCCGACGTGCGGCCCGGCAACTCCGGCGGTCCGCTGCTCACGGCCGAGGGCGGCGTCGCCGGGGTGATCTTCGCGCGCGACACGGAGCGCGCGAACGTGGGCTACGCGATGACGCTCGCCGAGCTGCTCCCCGTGCTCGCGACCCTCGACACGGCGCAGTCGCCCGTGCCGACCGGCGCCTGTCTCGCCGAGTGAGCCCCGCCCGGCCTCGCGCGCGGAGTCAGCGCACGGGGTCAGCGCACGGGGTCAGCGCGCGGAGTCAGCGCGCGGGTTCGGGGCGCAGGAGCAGCCGCACGAAGGGGAGGAAGCGGTCGACGCGGTCGGGCAGCGACCCCCAGCGATCCGCCATACCCGCCATCATCTGCGCGCCCACGTAAAGTTCGTTGATGACCTCCGCGAGCAGCCGCGGCGACTCGGTCGACGTGATCGACCCGTCGGCGACGCCCCGCTCGATCAGCATCGCCGCATTGGCCTGCCACGTGACGTAGGAGTTGTGGCCGTGATCCCGCAGCGCCTCCGGCAGGGAGTCGACGAGCTGCAGTCCGGCCTGCACGAGCCGGTCGGTCGCCATCAGATCGGCGAGCCGGCGCAGCATGACGACGATGGTCTCGTAGCCGTTGCGGCCCACGGCGAGCTCCTCGTCGAGTGCGGCCCGCATGCGCTCCTGCTGCACCGCGAGCACGGCCTCGGCGATGTCGTACTTGTTGCCGAAGTGGAAGTAGATGGAGCCCTGGCTCGCCCCCGCCTCGTCGGAGATGTCTTTCAGCTTCGCCTGGTCGTACGGGAGTCTCGAGAAGACCCGCCCCGACGCCTCGAGCAGCGCCATGCGCGTCTCGATGCCGCGCTGCTGCTTCGTCCCAGCGCCTTCGACGTGCGGTGCCATGGGCTCCCCCTCGGTGTCACTGCCTCGGCCCGAGCCGTCGGGCCCGTTCCAAGGTATCTGTCTCGCTGAGGAACATCATCCCCCACCCCCGGGTCCGTTACCTCACTCGACTCGCCCTGGCAAGGCACTCTCACTCGCCGCGCCGAGCTCTCAGGGTGGGGGGAGGAGGCACGAGATGAGAGCAATGACGTACCGCGGCCCGTACCAGGTGCGCGTCGAGAACAAAGCCGAACCGAGGATCGAGCACCCGAACGACGCGATCGTCAGGGTGACGCGGGCCGCGATCTGCGGATCCGACCTGCACCTGTACCACGGGCTGATCCCCGATACCCGGATCGGCCACACCTTCGGGCACGAGATCGTGGGAGTGGTCGAAGCGGTGGGGCCGTCGGTCGAGAGCCTGTCGCCGGGCGATCGAGTGATGGTGCCCTTCAACATCTCCTGCGGTTCGTGCTACTTCTGCGCGCGCGGCCTGCTGTCGAACTGCCACAACGTCAACCCGAACGCGACCGCCATCGGGGGCATCTACGGGTACTCGCACTCGGCGGGAGGCTACGACGGCGGGCAGGCGGAGCTCGTGCGCGTTCCGTTCGCCGACGTCGGCCCCGCGGTGATCCCCGACTGGCTGAGCGACGACGACGCGCTCATGCTGACCGACGCGTTCTCCACCGGATACTTCGGCGCGCAGCTCGGCGAGATCGCGGAGCGCGAGACCGTGGTCGTGCTGGGCGCGGGGCCCGTCGGGCTGGCCGCCGCGCGCTCCGCCTGGTTCATGGGCGCCGGCCGCGTCATCGTGGTCGACCACCTGGACTACCGGCTCGAGAAGGCCCGAACGTTCGCGTTCGCCGAGACTGTCGCCATCGGCGACCACCGCGATGTCGTCGTGGAGATGAAGCGGCTCACCGACGGGCTCGGGGCCGACGTCGTCATCGACGCGGTCGGGGCCGAGGCCGACGGCGGCGTGCTGCAGCACGTCACCGCCGCGAAGCTGAAGCTGCAGGGCGGATCGCCGGTGGCGCTCAACTGGGCGATCGACTCGGCTCGCAAGGGCGGCCGCGTGGCGGTGCTGGGGGCGTACGGGCCGCTCCCCTCCGCGATCCGGTTCGGAGACGCGATGAACAAGGGGCTGACGATCCGCGCGAACCAGGCGCCGGTGAAGCGGCAGTGGCCGCGCCTGCTCGAGCACATCCGCAACGGAGACGTGCACCCGGGCGAGCTGCTGACGCACCGCATTCCACTGGAGCACATCGCCGAGGGGTACCACCTGTTCTCCTCGAAACTCGACGACTGCATCAAGCCGGTCATTCTCACGGGAACGGAGTAGCACCATGCCGTATCGCGCCGAACACTCGAACCGGGCGCCCTCCTCCGACGAGCTGCGGGCGCGCATCCCGGGCTGGGGAGCCGACCTCGACGCCGCGCAGCGGCCGTCATGGCCGATGGAGACCGCCGAGCCGCAGCCGACCGGCGCGCACTGGGAGTTCCCAGAGCGCCAGCCCGACGACGGCAGCCGCGAGCGTTCGATCGAGCACGAGACGCTGCCTCCGGTGTTCGGCACCGCGCAGCCTCTGCGCGGGGTGTCGGGATCGATCCGGCGCCTCGCGTATCGCCGTTTCGGGGAGGGGAAGAACACGCGCTGGCTGCTCCTCGTGCTCGGCGATCGCGTCGAGGCGGTCGGCGCGCACCTGCGCTCGTTCGCCACCCTGCGCCCCGACAACCCTGTGACGCAGACGGGTGTGCTCGGCGAACTGCGCGCGCACCCCGTGCGCTCGCGGGTCGGGAGGGGCAGAGTCGATCTCCGGCACGCGTGGCTGGATCCGCTGATCGTCGCCGGCCCCTGGGTGCTCGGGGCGGCCCTCGTCGGGTCGCTGCTGCTGCGGGGGCGCCGTCGTGGATGAGGCGCGCCCCTCCCCGCCGGGCGACGGGGTGCGCCTCGTCGCCGACGACGTGGCGATGATCACCCGCGCGAATGTGAACTGCTACCTCGTGGATGCGACGGAGGGCCCCGTGCTGGTCGACGCCGGGCTGCCCGGGAGCCGGCGTCTGCTCGCGGAGGCGCTGACGATGTTCGGGCACCGGCCTCGAGATCTCGTCGCGGTGCTGCTGACGCACGCCCACTTCGACCACGTGGGCCTCTGCAGGGAGCTGCAGCACGACCACGGCGTGCCGGTGCACGTGCACGACGCCGATGCGCCGCTGCTGCGGTACCCCTACCGCTACGCGCATCAGTCCGCGCGCCTCAAGTACCCGCTGCGCTACCCCGCGGCGGTCCCCGGCCTCGGGCGCATGGTCGCTGCGGGGGCCCTCGGCGTGCGCGGCGTCGCGGAGCACCGCGACCTCCTCGACCGCGACGCGGCCACGCGCGGCTTCACCCCCGTATTCAGCCCGGGGCACACGTTCGGGCACTGCGCGCTGCAGTACCGGGCCTCGCGAGCCGGAACGCCCGTCGACGTGCTGTTCAGCGGCGACGCGCTCGTCACCTACGACCCGTACACGGGCAAGCGGGGCCCGCGCGTGGTCGCGCGGGCGGCGACGGCGGACGCCGATCTCGGGTTCCGCTCCCTCGACCCGCTCGCCCGCACCGGAGCGGAGCTCGTGCTGCCCGGCCACGGCGCCCCGTTCGAGCAGGGGGCGCCGCGAGCCGTGCAGGAGGCGCTGCGGGCCGGGGTGGACTGATGCACTGCGGGCCGGGGTGGACTGAGGCGCCGCGGGCCGGGGCGGACTCAGGCGCTGCGCGCCGGGGCGGACTCAGGCGCTGCGCGCCTCGCGGACGCGGCGGGCGCCCGCTCCGCACGGCGGGCTAGGACGCCCCGGAGAACGCAGCGCGCACCTCGTCGTGGGGCAGCGCGAAGCTGGCGTGGCCGTCGCGGCCCTCCATGTCGCGCGCCGCGACGAGTGCGTTCAGCACGGCCTCCTCGGTCGCCTCGACCACGGCGGTGTAGAGCGCGTCGATGGCGCCCCAGCTCACGTGGGCGAGGGTCTCGACCGTGCCGCCGGGGGTGCCCATCCGAGACCGCAGCCCGCCGCTGTTCGCGGTGGAGAACGCGAGGAAGATGTCGCCGGAGAAGTGGCTCCCCGTCGTGCCCGTGCGCGCGAGGCCGAGCGGCACGCGCCGCGCGAGGGCGCGGCACTGATCGGGGAGGAGGGGGGCGTCGGTCGCGACGACCACGATGACGCTGCCCGCGCCCGGCACCGCCCGTCCGAGCGCGGCGCCGCCCGCCGCTTCGACCTCGCGCTCGAACCAGTCGCTCGCCTCCATGGGGCACGGCGCCGCAGAGTCGCGCCCCAGCGGGCGGCCGACGACGCGCAGTTCGCGCCGCGATCCGAAGTTCGCCTGGAGCAGCACCCCGACCGTCCACTGCTGCTCGCCGGCGCGCACGAGTCGGGAGGAGGTTCCCGTGCCCCCCTTGAACCCGTAGCAGTTCATGCCCGTGCCACCGCCCACGTCGCCCTCGGCGATCGCGCCGGAGGCCGCCGAGTCGAGGGCGGCGCGCGCGTGCTCGGGCTGCACGGCGCCGGCGTTGATCGAGTTCAGATAGCCGTCCCACGTCTCGCCCACCACGGGCAGCATCCACTGGGCCGCGGCCGCCGGATGCCGCTCCGCCATCCACTCGTCCACGCCCTGGTGCACGGCCCCGACGGCGTGGGAGTTCGTGATCGCGATGGGCGTCTGCAGCTGGCCGGACTCCTCGATCCAGCTGCGGCCGGTGAGCTCGCCGTTGCCGTTGAGCACGGCGATGCCCGCCGCGCACGGGGCCCCCGCGAGGTCGGCGCCCCGGGGAAGGATCGCGGTGACTCCCGTGCGCGTCACCACCGGATCGTCGCCGATGAGCGTCGTGTAGCCGACGGTGAGACCGGGCACATCGGTGATCGCGTTCTCGATTCCGGGCTCCCCGTCGAGCGGCACTCCGAGGTCGCGGGCGCGCGGGCCGGGTCGCAGGCGGGGTCGGGCGGCGGGGGTCGTCATGCGGTCTCCTCGGAGTCGGTGCGCGCGGCGGGCGGGGTGCGGTCGCCGGTGAGGCGGCAGTCGAGTGCGATCTCCGCGAACTGCAGCGTGTTGGCGAGGTACGTCTCCCGCTGCCAGTTGTCGGGATCGAGCAGGTACAGGTCGTACGCGTCTTCGAGGGCGACGAGGTTGGCGGCGATCGCGGGCACGTCCATGCGCGGCGCGAAGGCGCCCAGGGCGACGCCGACGACGATGATGGAGGTGTACAGCGCGACCTGCCGTTCGAGGAGCAGGGCGATGTCGAGGCGGAACCGCGGCTGCTCGCGGGCGACCGCCGATGCCTCGTACACGATGCGCAGGTCGTCGCTGATGCGCTCGGGGATGCCGGCGTGGATCGTGGCGCGGAGTCGGTCGACGGGATCGCGATGCCCCTCGGCCACTGCGCGGCGGGCGTCGATGAACTCCCCGATCGCCCCGCGCACGGCCGCTTCGACGAGCTGGTCGAAGCTCTCGAAGTGGTAGAGCACGCTCCCGGCGCTCACCTGCGCGCGTTCGGCGACGGCGCGCACGCTCGCCCCCGACAGCCCGCGCTCGCCGATGATGCGCGTGGTCGCTTCGAGCAGGTCGCGTCGGCGCTGGGCGGTCTTGGCTGCTGCCATCAGTCGTTCTCCGTCTCCGTCTGGGGCACGACCGTGACGGTCTGCGTCAGCGCCGCGTACTTCTCCGGCGATCGCCGTCTCATCACGATAGCGACGACGACGCCGAAGGCGAACACGAGCGGCACGCAGGCGAGCATGAACCCGTTGATCGGCCCTTCGACGCCGGAGACGAGGTCGAAGTGGGTGGCGATGACGAGGAAGGCGGCGAGCAGCCCGGTCGCTCCGAGGATCGGCGCGACCACCACCTCCCAGACGCCGTGCCCGCGGCGATCCCTCCAGAAGAACCCGACGACGGAGATCGCGGCGATCCCCTGCGAGAAGACGAGGCCGGCCACGCCGATCGCGTAGCTCCAGAGTCCGACGCCGAGGAACGGGTCGGCCCCGGCCAGCACGGCGGCGAGGATCGCGATGAGGCTGATCGTGGTGAGCGTGAGGCTCGCCGTGAACGGCGACCGCATGCGGGGGTGGGTGCGCGCGAGCACGGCGGGCAGCAGCCGTTCGCGGCCGAGGGAGAAGAGGTAGCGCGAGCAGGCGTTGTGGAAGGCGAGCGTGCAGGCGAAGAAGCTGGTGACGATGAGCACTTCGACCGTCACTCCGGCCCACGCGCCGAGCGCGTTCTCGCCGGCGATGAACATCATCTCCTCGAAGTTCTCCGATTGCGCGAGCGCGATGATGCCGTCGACGCCGAACGCCACGGTGAGCGACCAGAAGGTGAACGCGTAGAACACGGCGAGGAAGGCGATCGCGACGTAGGTCGCGCGGGGCACGGTGCGTCTCGGGCGCTTCGCCTCCTCGGCGTAGATCACGGTGCCCTCGAAGCCGAGGAAGGCGCCGAATCCGAACACGAAGAGCGCGCTCGCGCCCGAGGCGAAGAGCACGTTGCGGGGGTCGAAGGATGCGGCGGTCGCCTCGGCGATGTTCGCCCCGTTCTGCGCGATCGTGGCGAGCGCGATGATGAGGAGGATCGCGATCTCCGCGGTGAGGAGCACGGCGAGCACCTTGGCGCCGACGTCGATGCGCCGGTAGCCGAGCACGCCGACGGCGAGCACGGAGGCGATCGACCAGACGCCCCAGTGCAGGTCGAGACCGAGGAGGTGGGCGAATGTGAGTTGCGCGAAGAAGCCGAGCAGGGCGTAGAAGCAGATGCAGAGGAAGGCGTACGACACGATCGTGATGAAGGCGACGCCCACGCCGATCGGCTTGCCGAGGCCGGCTGCCGCGTACGCGTAGAAGGCGCCCGTGTTGCGCACGTAGCGCGACATCGCGGTGAAGCCGATGGCGAAGAGGATGAGCACGACGCCGCTCGCGAGCATCGCTCCCGGGGCGCCGATGCCGCCGACGAGGAACGCGAGCGGAGCCGAGCTCACCGCGACGGTCAGGGGGGCGGCGGCCGAGACGACGAAGAAGACGATGTCGAGGGTGCCGAGCTTGCCCGGGGCGAGGGCGCCGGCGGTGCCGGATGTGCTGCCCAGTGCGGGGGCGGGGTGGAGGTCGGGGGACACGAGAAACTCCTTCGTTCCGGTGCGAGCATCGGACGCGCGCGTCGCCCGATTTCTGAACGACTGTATCACTTTCTCGCCTCGAGTCCAGCAATTCCGGGAATTCCTCGCTACTCGGACGGCGCGCAGTGTTCAGTTCTCTGCCCGTGCCCGGGCGCGCCGAGGCCACCGCCGGGCGTGTTCCGGGCGCTCCCGCACCCCGCCCCGCTCGAGGGCGCAGCGCTACTCGGCCTCGGGATCCGGAATCTCGTCGGGCTTGTAACTCGGCAGCCGCGAAGCCGGCAGAGCTGCCACCGCGCTGATGCCGGCGAGGATGAGGAAGCCGAGCTTCAGCGTGCGCAACCGCTGATCCTCGTTCACCGCCACCGCGGCGTCGATCTGCTCGGGTGTCGCCGACGTGCCCTCCAGCGCCCCGCGCAGCTCGTCGTTGCCGACGAAGTTCACCGAGTCGAGATCCACCTGCGCGACGAGCTCCGGCGGCAGCTCCGGGTGATCCTCCACCGCCCGCGCGACCCCCGTGGTCAGCAGCGTCACGAGCACCGCGCCCATCACGGCCGTGCCCACCGCCGACGCCAGGTTCTGCGTCGTTCCGCGGATCGAGCCGACGTCGCCCGCGAGATGCTTCGGCACGGCGGTCACGAGCACGTTGAACACGAGCGTGACGAGCGCGCCCTGGCCGACCCCGAAGACGATGAGCCCCGCGATCGTCGGAATCGTCTCCCAGTTGTTCGTGACGACGAACGCGAGCCACACGAGGGCCGCCGTCGTCAGCCCGAACGAGAACAGGGCGATCGTGCGCGGCGCGAATCGGGAGTAGAAGCGCACGATCAGCGTGGCGGTGACGAACACGGTCAGGTTGAACGGCATCATCGCGAGCGAGGTGTCGAACGGCGTGCGCCCCTGCACCACCTGGATGTAGGTCGGCAGCGCGAAGTTCACCGCCGCCTCCATCAGCACGATGATGAACATGGCGTAGATCGCCGCGCGCTCCTGCGGCCGGTCGAGCACGCTCAGGTCGACGAGCGGCGTTCTGCCACTGCGCATGCGGCGCCGCGTCCACATGAAGAAGAGCTGCCCGAACACCACGCCGAGCACCACGAGCACGGGCGCCGGCGAGAGCCCGAGCACCGAGAACGGCGCCCCCTCCCGCACCGAGACCACGCCCCAGCCGTTGAGGTTGTTGAATCCGAGCGTCAGCATGACGATCGCGACGCCGATGAGCACGGAGGCCACGACGTCGATGCGCACGGAGCGATCGCCGCGGTCGGATCGCAGGCGGAAGCTCAGCGCGAACACCGCGACCGCGAGACCGAGCGTGATGATGAACACCGGGCGCCACCCGACCAGGGTGCCGAGCGTGCCGCCGATCAGGAAGGCGCTGACCCCCGAGAAGGCGCGGGCCGAGCCGAGCGAACCCACCGCGGTGGCCTGCTGATCCCCACGGTAGTTCTCGGCGATGAGGGCGACGAGCGACGGCACGATGATCGCAGCGGAGGCGCCGGCGAGCACCTGCCCCCCGATGGCCCACTCGATGGAGGGCGAGAAGATCATGAGGAGCGACGACCCGGCGAACGCGACGAGGACGATGCGGAAGATCAGCACCCACCCGACGCGCTGGCCCAGCTTCGCACCGGTCATCACGAGTGCGGCGACCGCGAGCCCGTAGACCACGATCGTGGTGCTGGCCGTGGTCGGGGGAACGCCGAAGTCCTCGACGAACCCGCCGAGCGAGATCGGCAGCGCTGCGACGTTGAACGACATCAGCACCTGCGCCAAGAAGAGCCCGATCATCGGGATCCAGGATCTGCGCTCCTCCGCCGCCGCGACCGTCGTGCGCTGTGCATTGCTCATGCCGTGCTCCCCGTTCTCGAGACCCCGCTGGCGAACAGATTGAGACCGAGTGCGCGCGAGAGGAAGGCGCACGCGCGCTGGCCGCGCACGCTATTGCCGGCCGGATCGAGCGGCGGCGAGAACGATCCGAGAGCGCCCTTGCCCGGCGAGATCGCCACGATCCCGCCCGAGACCCCCGACTTGGCCGGCAGACCGATCTCGAAGAGCCACTCGCCGGAGCGCTCGTACATGCCGCATGAGGCGAGCACGGTGAGCGTGTCGCGCGCGACCTCCTCGGCGACGACGCGCACGCCGGTCACCGGGTTGACGCCCCCGTCGGCGAGCGTCGCCCCCATCACGGCGAGGTCGTGGGCGGTCACGGTGAGGGCGCACTGGCGCGTGTACATGTCGACGATGGCGGCCGGGTCGCGTTCGAGCCGGCCGTACCCCTCGAGGAGCCGCGCGATGGCCCGGTTGCGGGTGTTCGTGCGCATCTCCGACTCGTACACCTCGACATCGACCGCGAGCTCGCGCCCCGCGAAGCGCGAGAGCCCGCCCCGGATCGCCTCCCAGCGCTCGTCGTGCGACTCCGCCGGCATCATCGCGGTCGTCGCGATCGCGCCCGCGTTGACCATCGGGTTCATCGGACTGCCGAGGTTCAGCTCGAGCGCCATCACCGAGTTGAACGGCAGGCCCGTGTTGTTCACGCCGACGCGCTCGTGCACGGCGTGGTGGCCGATCGCCTCGCAGACCAGCGCGAAGACGAACGCCTTCGAGATCGACTGGATGGTGAACGGATCGCCGGCGGCGCCGACCTCCGAGGTGGCGCCGTCGACGCCGATCAGCGAGAGCCCGAACCGATCGGGATCGGCCCGCGCGAGCACCGGGATGTAGTCGGCGACGACGCCGTCTCGCATCGGGGCGTAGCGTTCGTGGGCCTCGCGGAGCAGCTCGGCGACGCGCTCGCGCCCGGGGAGCGAACCCGTCGAGGCGCGCTGCCGCACGCCCTCCATGTCGACTTCGAACATCGAGCCTCCCCTGGTTCGAGTTCCCCCTGCGCCCAGTAAACTCCCGTCGCGTCGCCGACCGCAAGCACCACTTCGCTCGCGGCGGTGCGCCGCGCCCGCCCGTCAGCCGCCGAGGGAGTGCACGGTGAACGCGACGGCGAAGCCGAGCGCCGTGGTGAGCCCCGTCAGCATGTGGTCGTTCTCGAACGCCTCGGGAATCATCGAGTCGGAGAGCATCGCGAGGATCGCGCCTGCGGCGAGCGCCGTGATGAACGCGATCAGCCCGTCGGGGGCGCCGTCGAGCAGCAGGAACCCCGCCGCGGCCGACACGCCCGACAGCACCGCGATGACGCTCCACACGCCGAACACGTAGGCCGCGCTGCGGCCCGCCTGCTTCATGCCGGCGCTGCTCGAAAGCCCCTCGGGAACATTCGAGATGAAGACGGCGACGAGCATGGCGGGGCTCACGGCGCCCGCGGTCACGAGCCCCAGCCCGAGCACCAGTGATTCGGGAACGCCGTCGAGCAGGGCGCCGACCGCGATGGCGGTGCCGCTGCCCGGCTGCTCCGACTCGCTCTTCTGGCGCCCGTTCGAGCGCTTGCGGTGCCGCGCGCCCTTCCGGGCGAGTACGGCGTTCGCCGCCACGAAGATTACGGCACCGGTGAGGAAGCCGGAGACGGTGGGGAGCAGCCCGCCGCCGTCGGCGGCCTCGTCGACGAGCTCGAAGGCGAGGGCCGAGATCAGCACGCCGGCGCCGAAGGCCATGATCGTCGAGATCGCCTTCGGCGGGATCCGCCACCGCCAGGCGACGAACGCTCCGAGCAGCAGGGCGGCGCCGCCCACGAACCCCCACCACAGGGCCTGCAGCCACATCGGAATCATCGTCACCCCTGTTCGCGCTCGCGCGCATCGTCTCGAGGCCAAGCTACTCGCTCTAGTGCGCCCGCAGCGGGGCGTTGCGCTCCGGCGCCCCGCCATGCTCCGAGCCCCCGTCATGCTCCGCCCTCCGTTATGCAGGAGATCCGGCGTCACGCGGTCGCAAAGAGCAGAAGCCTCCTGTACGAACGCGGATCCCCTGCGCGAGAGGCGCGCGTCCACCGCGCGAGTACTGCCCCACGAGCACGGCCGCATGAGCGAGGCCCGCGCGATATCGCGCGCTGCGCGGGCTCCCCCGGAAAACGCAACAGCGCCCGACCCCTTCCGGGACCGGGCGCTGCACTCGTGCGCGAGGGGGGACTTGAACCCCCACGCCCTTGCGGGCACTGGCACCTGAAGCCAGCGCGTCTGCCATTCCGCCACTCGCGCGAGTCGTTTCCTGAGCGCTTCCACTCAGACAACTCCCCTAGCTTAGCAGCCGAAGCCCGACTCGCCAAAGCGGGCTAAACTAAACCAAACCGCCTCGGGCGCGATCCGGGGCTGACGAAGGGACGACACGGCACGTGGGCATTCTGGACAGCGTCGAGCGCGGGCTCGAACGAGCCGTCAACGGCGCGTTCGCGCGCACGTTCCGCTCGGGAGTGCAGCCGGTCGAGATCGCCTCGGCGCTCAAGCGCGAGCTCGACATCGGCGCCGTCGTGGTCGACCGCGACCGCGTGCTCGCCCCGAACCGCTTCGTCGTGCGCGTGTCGGAGAAGGACGCGGATCGCCTGTACCAGCTCGGCAGCACGCTCGGGCAGGAGCTGCGGGGCATCATCGTGAAGCACGCGAAGCGGCAGAGCTACCAGTTGCTCGGCGAGCCCGACGTCGAGATCCGCAGCGACAGCTCGATCACGGTCGGCGTGCTGCAGGTCGACGCCTCGCGGGTGGAGGGCGCGGTCGACTGGGTCGCGGCCATCGACGTCGACGGCACGCGCCACGAGCTGGGCCGGGGCACCACCACGGTGGGCCGCGGCAGCGACTGCGGCATCCGCATCAGCGACAACGCCGCCTCGCGCAAGCACCTCGAGCTGATCTGGGACGGGGCGGCGGGCATCGCCCGCGACCTCGGCTCCACGAACGGCTCGAAGATCAACGGCCAGCGGTTCCGCGAAGCGGCGCTCTCCCCCGGCACCGTCATCACCATCGGTCAGACGAGCCTGCAGTTCCAGCTGGTCCCCGGCCGGGAGAGCAGCCGGCGAGCAGCGCCTCCCGCACCGACGCGCGCGCAGCCCGCACAATCGGCGCAGCCGCCGCAGCCCGCCCGGCCTGCGCAGCGACTGACGCCCCCCGCAGATTTCCCGAGCGCTGCGCCGAGCGCCGGCCCCGCGCCCCGCGCGGCGGACGCACCCGACCGAGGCGTCGGGCGCAGCACCCCCCGCACGTCGAACCCGAAGCCCGCGCGAGACGCGGCTCCGGGCATCGACGAAGACTTCTGGAGAGGCCTGTGAGCGAACTCACCCTCCTGATCCTGCGCATCGGCTTCCTGCTGGTGCTGTGGATCTTCATCTTCGCCATCGTCTACGCGCTGCGCAGCGACCTGTTCGGCGCCCCGGTGCGTCGCATGAAGGGAGACGGGTCTGCATCGGTGCAGGCGGTCACCCCGGCGGCGGCTCCGCGGTCCTCCGCCCCCGCCGCGCCCGCTGCACCGCAGGCGGCGACGGGGCCCCCGGCGATCACCCCGAGCGGCGGCGCGCTGCCCACGGCCGGCGGCCTGGGCGCTCCCAAGCACCTCGTCATCACGTCGGGCGTCGCGTCCGGTACCTCGATCGTGCTCGACGACGACCTGGTGACGATCGGGCGCAGCAGCGATTCCACCCTGGTGATCGTCGACGAGTACACCTCGACCTATCACGCCCGCCTCGCCCGCACCGGCGGCGAGTGGATCCTCACCGACCTCGACTCCACGAACGGCACCCGTCTCGACGGCGCGCGCGTCACGAAGTCGGTTCCCGTGCCCCCGTACACGCCGGTCACCATCGGCACGACCACGTTCGAGTTGAGGCCCTGAGCGTGACGGTCACGTACGAGAGCGCCATCGGCTCCCATGTGGGCATGGTGCGGTCCAACAACCAGGATTCGGCGTTCGCCGGCGATCACATCTATCTCGTCGCAGACGGCATGGGCGGTCACGCGGGCGGCGACGTGGCCTCCGCGATCGCGGCGAAGGCGATGGCCGAGCTCGACGTACCGCCGACGGGCAGCCCAGAGGCGATGACGAACGTGCTGCGCACGGCGATCCTCGACACGAACACGAAGCTGCGCTCCACCGTGCGCGACCGCCCCGAGCTGGCCGGCATGGGCACGACCTTCACGGGCTTCATCCCGGTCGAGGATCAGCTGGCCATCGGCCACATCGGCGACTCCCGCCTGTACCTGCTGCGCGACGACGCGCTGCAGCAGATCACCAAGGATCACACGTTCGTGCAGCGCCTCGTCGACAGCGGCAAGATCACCGAGGAGGAGGCGAAGACCCACCCGCGCCGCTCGGTGCTGATGCGGGTGCTCGGCGACGTCGACTCCTCGCCGCAGGTCGACACCCTGGTGGTCGACACGCAGCCGGGCGACGTCTGGCTGCTGTGCTCGGACGGCCTCTGCGGCTACGTCGACGACGCCGATATCGAGAAGATCCTGCGCCGCCGCTCGACGCTGCAGAACGGCGTGGACGCGCTCATCGACAAGAGCCTGTCGCACGGCGCGCCCGACAACGTGACGGTCGTGCTCGTCGAGACCGTCGCCGCTCCCGCGGTCGACCCGGGCGACACCCTCGAGCTCAAGCAGGAGGGCCGGCGCTTCGCCGGATCGGCCGCGACGACCGAGGCCGCGATGGACGGCACGACGTCGACGGCCCGCAACCGCCTGCTCAGCCGCAAGCGCGCGGTGCGCAAGGCGCCCGTGGTCGAGGAGAGCCACTTCGAGTCGCGCGTCGACGAGTACCTGGCCGAGCTCATCGCGGAGACGAAGCGCCGCAATCGTCGCCGGCGCCTGCTGTGGGCGTTCGGCGGGATC
Organism: Leucobacter chromiiresistens; assembly: GCF_001477055.1. GTDB lineage: Bacteria > Actinomycetota > Actinomycetes > Actinomycetales > Microbacteriaceae > Leucobacter > Leucobacter chromiiresistens_A. The sequence goes on along the minus strand of NZ_LDRK01000010.1, from coordinate 74,813 downwards.
GCCGTGCTCGTGGCCATCGGGGGCGCGCTGCTCGTCGGCTACCAGTGGACGCAGACCCGCTACTTCGTCGGCACCGACGACCGCACGGTCATCATCTACCAGGGCGTGCAGCAGAACATCGGCGCGCTCTCGCTCTACTCGGTCGCCGAGGACACCGAGATTCCGCTGGAGGATCTCGACGGCCTCGAGCAGCGGCAGGTGAAGCGCACGCTGACGGCGGGCTCCCTGGAGGAGGCGCGCGACATCGTGCTGCGATTGGGGGATACCGATGAGTGACGCCCAGTCGGCCGACGGCGGGCAGGCCCGCACGTTCGAGAAGACCCGCACCAGCGAGACGGTGCTGCAGCGCATCACGGCGCTGCGCGCGCCGCGCAAGCTGCAGGCGCTCGAGCTGGCGCTGCTCGTCTTCGCGGTCGCCATCGGCGTCGGCGCGATCGTCATCATCGATCTCACCCTCGGGGGCGCACCGTCGACGGAGCTCCTGCCGATGGGCGCCGCGTTCGCCGTCGCGCTCATCGGGCTGCACCTGACCATCCGCCGCATCGCGCCCGACGCCGACCCGCTCATCATGCCGATCGCGGCGATGCTGAACATGGTCGGCATCGCGATGATCTACCGCATCTCCTTCGACGAGGAGGCGGCCTTCCCGGTGCGGCAGCTCCTCTGGTCGACCATCGCGGTCGTCGCCGCCATCGCAGTGCTCTGGGTGATCCGCAACCACATGGTGCTGTTCCGGTACACGTACCTCACGGGTCTCGCCGCGGTGGTGCTGCTGCTCCTGCCGATGCTTCCCGGCATCGGCCAGACGCTCAACGGCGCCCGCGTCTGGATCAACATCGGCGGCTTCTCGTTCCAGCCGGGCGAGATCGCGAAGATCCTGCTCGCCGTCTTCTTCGCCGGGTACCTGGTGCGCAGCCGCGATTCGCTCGCGATGGCGGGCAAGAAGATCCTCGGCATCCGCTTCCCGCGCGCACGCGACCTCGGTCCGCTCATCGTGTTCTGGCTCGCCGCGATGTCGGTGCTCGTGTTCCAGCGCGATCTCGGCACCTCGCTCCTCTACTTCGGCCTCTTCCTCTCGATGCTGTACCTGGCGACGGGCCGAATCGGCTGGATCATCCTCGGCCTCGGCCTCTTCCTCGCGGGCGGCCTGATCGCGAGCCAGACGCTGCCCTACGTCGGCAACCGGTTCGCGAACTGGCTCGACCCGTTCGCCGATCCGAACGGCGCGAGCTACCAGATGGTGCAGGGCCTCTTCGGCATGGCGAACGGCGGCATGACGGGCACCGGCCTGGGCCAGGGGTACCCGGCGGTGACGCCGCTCTCGTTCAGCGACTACATCATTCCGAGCATCGGCGAGGAGCTGGGCCTCATCGGGCTCTTCGTGATCCTCGCCGCCTACCTGCTGCTCGTCGGCCGGGGCCTCCGCATCGGGTTCGCCGGGCACGACGACTTCGGCAAGCTGCTCGCCGCGGGCCTCGCGTTCACCATCGCGTTCCAGGTCTTCATCGTGGTCGGCGGCGTCACCCGGGTGATCCCGCTCACGGGCCTCACCGCGCCGTTCCTGGCCGCGGGCGGTTCGTCGCTCGTCTCGAACTGGATCATCATCGCCCTCCTGATCCTCCTGTCGAACTCGGTTCGCAACCGACCGAAGCTGGTGATCCGCTCATGAACAAGCCCCTCAAGCTCATCACTCGCGCCGTGTTCGGCATGTTCATCGTGCTGTTCTTCTCGGTCACGATGATCCAGTTCGTGCAGGCCGACGACCTGCGCGCCAACGCGCTGAACTCGCGCGCGCTGATGAACAGCTACAAGGTCGAGCGCGGCGCGATCCTCGTCGACGGCGATCCCGTCGCCTTCTCCACGCCGACCGACGACGACTTCCAGTACGTGCGGCAGTACGCGAACGGCCCCATGTACGCGCCGCTCACCGGCTATTTCTCGCGCACGCAGGGCATGACGGGTCTCGAGGCCGCGATGAACCAGGACCTGTCGGGCAGCGGCAACGCCCAGTTCTTCACGCGCATCATGAACACCCTGAACGGCGTCGAGCCGCAGGGCAGCTCGATCGAGACCACCATCGACCCGGCGGCGCAGGAGGCGGCGTACACGGCGATGACCGAGAACGGGTTCGAGGGCGCCGTCGTCGCGCTGGAGCCGAAGACCGGCAAGATCCTCGCGCTCACCTCGACGCCCGGGTTCGACCCGAACGCGCTCTCGAGCAACAACGACGCAGACATCATCACGAACTACCGCCAGCTCAACGACGACCCGTCGCAACCGCTGCAGAACCGCGCCATCGCGGGCGATCTGTACCCTCCGGGATCGGTCTACAAGCTGATCTCGGCCGCCGCGGCGATCGAGTCGGGTGCGGCGACGCCCTCGACCGAGTTCGACAACCCGGCGCAGTGGACGCTGCCGCAGTCGAGCTCCGTGCTGCAGAACGCGTCGCGGAGCACGTGCGGGTCGGGCGACAAGGCGACGCTCGATCAGGCGCTCGTGCTGTCGTGCAACATCCCCATCGCCGAGATGACGACGAAGATGGACGACAACGCGGTGCCCGACATGGCGGCGAAGTTCGGGTTCGGGCAGGATCTCGCGATCCCCACCCCGGTGACCCCGAGCCAGTCGCCCGTGCCCGAGAGCAAGGCGCAGGTCGCCCTCGCGTCGATCGGTCAGCAGGACGTGCGGGCCACCCCGCTGCAGATCGCGATGGTGTCGGCCGGAATCGCGAACGGCGGCACCGTCATGAAGCCGTACCTCGTCGACAAGGTCATCACGCCCGATCTGACGGTGGAGAAGGAGTTCTCCCCCGAGCAGTTCAGTCAGCCGGTCTCCGAGAAGACGGCCGACGCGGTGGCGAGCATGATGGAGCACGGCGTGAACAAGCCGGAGGGGCTCGCGCAGAACGCGGCGATCGACGGCGTCCGCGTCGCGGGGAAGACGGGCACCGCCGAGAACGGCACGGACGCGGATGGGAATGATCTTCCCTTCACGCTGTGGTTCACTGGTTTCGCACCGGTGGAGGATCCGGAGGTCGCGGTAGCCGTAGTGATCGCCGACGGCGGTGGCGCGAACTTCGGAAATGAGGGAGGCTCGTTCGAGCTTCCGACGGCTGTTGGAAAACGAGTAATGGAAGCGGTGTTGAGCGAATGAGGCCAGCGGCAGGGATCACATTCGGCGGACGCTACGAGCTCAGCTCGAGGATCGCCGTCGGTGGCATGGGTGAGGTCTGGAAGGCGACCGACAGCATTATCGGCCGCACCGTCGCCATCAAGATCCTCAAGGACGAGTACATGGGCGATCCCGGCTTCCTCGAGCGCTTCCGCGCCGAGGCGCGCCACGCCGCGCTCGTGAACCACGAGGGCATCGCGAACGTGTTCGACTACGGCGAGGAGCAGGGCTCCGCGTACATCGTGATGGAGCTCGTGCCCGGCGAGCCGCTGTCGGCGATCATCGACCGCGAGGGGCGCCTGCCCGCGAACCGGGTGCTCGGCATCGTCGCGCAGACCGCGACCTCGCTGCAGGCGGCGCACGACGCGGGTCTCGTGCACCGCGACATCAAGCCCGGCAACCTGCTCATCACGCCCGAGGGCCGGGTGAAGATCACCGACTTCGGCATCGCGCGGATCGCCGACCAGGTGCCGCTGACCGCGACCGGTCAGGTCATGGGCACGGTGCAGTACCTCGCGCCGGAGCAGGCCAGCGGCCACACCGCGACCGCGGCCACCGACATCTACTCGCTCGGCGTCGTCGCGTACGAGTGCCTCGCCGGCAAGCGCCCCTTCACCGGCGAGTCGCAGGTCGCCATCGCCATGGCGCAGATCAACGACACGCCGCCCGACCTGCCGACCGACATCCCCGAGCCCGTCCGCAACCTCGTGCTCGCCTGCCTCGCGAAGGATGCGGCCGGCCGCCCGATGACGGCCGCCAAGCTCGCGCAGGCCGCGACCGCGCTGCACCGCGGCGACGTGCAGCTCGCCGCGAGCTACGTGCCGCAGGTGCTCGGCGACAGCCAGCCCGCGACGATGGCGCTGCCGCAGACCTCCGTCTCCGACGCCGCGACCACGGCGCTGCCGCAGACGACGGCGATGCCCGGCGCCCTGCCGCTCGAGGCGCCGTCCGAGGACGAGACCCCGGTCGACGAGGAGCCGAAGAAGAAGAAGCGCAGTCCGTGGACCTGGCCGCTGATCACGCTGCTGGTGCTGCTGCTGCTCATCGGCGGCGGCACCGCCATCGCGCTGCTGAACGGCAGCAATGACGCCGACACGCCGCCGACCACGTCGACGCCGACGCGCACGACCACCCCGGCCGAGACCACGACGCCGCCCGAGCCGACCACGGGCGTCGTCGACGGCGACGAGGTGGTCGGGCGCAACGTCGACGAGGCCGTCGCCTACCTGCAGGGCCTCGGCTTCACCAACGTCACCACGGCTCCGGGCAACCAGGCACCCGACGATCAGGTGAACCTGGTGACCTCGGTGAACCCGACGGGGAGCAGCGTGCCGCTCGACGAGCCCATCACGCTGACGTACAACGTGGCCTACGGCGAGGCGCCGGCGCCGGGAGCGCCGACCGGGCCGAGCTCGGTGGAGTCGGGCGCATCGTTCACGGTCTCGCTGCCGACGTACGTGTGCCCCACCGGCATGCAGGTGTCGAACTACAACGTCACGGTGTCGGGCGACGGCAGCCTCGCGAGCATCTCGGGCACGACGGCGAACCTCCAGGCGAAGTCGCCCGACGCGGGCGGCACGATCACGGTGAACTACACCGTCGCCTGCCAGGGCAACGGCACCGAGCGCGTGTCGCCCGCCTCGCCCGATCTCTCGATCACGGTCGAGGCTCCCGAGGAGGAGCCGAGCGCCGGGAACGGAACGGGCGGCAGCGGCAACTCGGGTGCGAACGGCTCGGGCGGCGGCAACAGCAACCCTGCGCCCGGTCTGATCGGCGACGACCGGTGAGCTGGACGGACCGGTGAGGGCGGCCGAGCGGTGAGCGGGACCGACTGATAACAGGTCGGCCACACGGCGAACACCCGGTTCGCATGAAGGTAAACTGAGGACGGTAATCCATGACCACGGAAGAGGTGAACATGCCCGAAACGACCGACGTCGGCGAACAGCGGATTCTCGCCGGCCGGTACGCGATCGGGGAGTTCGTCGGCCAGGGTGGCATGGCGACGGTGTACCGGGGCACCGATACGAAGCTCGGGCGGCAGGTCGCCATCAAGGTCATGAAGGCCGACCTCGCGGGTGACGCGCAGTTCCGCTCCCGCTTCCGTCAGGAGGCGCAGTCGGCATCGCGGATGGCGCACCCCACGGTGGTGCGCGTGTTCGACGCCGGAGACGACCTGATTCAGACCGCTGAGGGCCCGAAGCGCCTCCCGTTCATCGTGATGGAGTACGTCGAGGGCACCAACCTGCGCCAGCTCGAAGCCGAGGGGCGCCTCTCGCAAACGGAGGCGTGCCGCGTCGTCGACTCCGTGCTCACGGCGCTCGAGTACTCGCACCGCGCCGGCATCGTGCACCGCGACATCAAGCCCGCCAACATCATGATCACGAAGAGTGGTCAGGTGAAGGTGATGGACTTCGGCATCGCCCGCGCCGTCTCCGATACGTCGTCGACGCTGCAGGAGACGACGGCCATTCTCGGCACCGCGGCGTACTTCTCGCCCGAGCAGGCGAAGGGCGAGTCAATCGACGCGCGCACCGACCTGTACTCGACCGCGGTCATGCTCTACGAACTGCTCACGGGCGACGTGCCGTTCCGCGGCGACACCGCTGTGGCCGTCGCGTATCAGCACGTCAGCGAGCGGCCGAAGCCGCCGAGCGAGCGCGAGCCCGAGGTCACCCCCGAGCTCGACCGCGTGGTGCTCTACGGTCTCGCGAAGGATCGCGCGAAGCGCTTCCAGTCGGCCTCCGAGTTCCGCGAGGCGCTGCGCGAGGCCGCCGAGGGCCGCATGCCGAAGCTCGCAGTGCAGCAGCAGGACACGGTGCTGTTCTCCGGCGGCGAGGAGGTGTCGGAGTCGGATCTCGCGCTCCGCCAGCTCTCGGATGGCGGTGCGACCCGCACGCAGAGCCGCCCGCCGGTGATGTGGACCTGGGCCGCGATTCTCACGATCGGCGCGGTGATCGCCGCCGTCGTGTTCTGGCTGGTCACCCTCGCCCCGCAGGAGTTCATGCCGGATTCCTCCCGCGAGGTGCCCGAGCTCGTCGACATGCCGAGTGCTGAGGCCCTCGATCGCCTGCGCGAGCTGGAGCTGACGACGATCAGCGTCGAGCAGACGAGCGACACCATCGCGAACGACCACGTGATCTCCACGCTTCCCGAGGCAGGATCGGTGCTGACGGCCGGCGACAGCATCACCGTCTACGTGTCGACCGGGCCGGAGACCGCGAAGGTGCCCGCCATCGGACGCATGTCTGAAGAGGACTACCGCGAGAAGATCGAGGATCTCGGCCTGACGGTCGGCATCGTCTCCAAGCGCGACGATCCCACCGAGGCCGCCGGCCGCGTGCTCAGCGTCAGCCCCGAGCCCGGCACCGAGGTGCAGTCGGGCACCGGCATCGAGATGGTGGTCTCGAGCGGCAACGTGCAGGTTCCCGATGTCGTCGCGCAGCCGATGCAGGTCGCGAAGTCGATGGTGGAGAGCCTGGGCCTCAACGTGACCTACACACCCGAACCGTCGTGCCCGACGGTCGAGGGCTACCCGATCATCGAGCAGTCGATCGTCGGCTCGCAGGCGCAGCGTTCGGCGCTCAGCTTGAAGTACTGCTCGGGCTGAGGCGACCGCGCGCGGCCGATCCCGTTCGCTGCGATGCGGCCGATCCCGCGCCCGTCGGCGCCGCCGAACCTCAGACCGCGCCCGTCGGCGCCGCCGAACCTCAGCCCGCGCCGACGCGGATCAGTCGGTGAGCAGCGGCGACAGTGTGCGCGCGACCTCGGCGGCGTTGGGCACGCCCACGACCGTGAGCCAGTTGCCGAGCTGCTGGTATCCGCCCTCCGTGAGCACCGACTCGGGATGGTACTGCACCCCGTAGATCGGCAGTTCACGGTGGCGGAACGCCATGACGATGCCGCTCGCGGTCTCGGCGGTGATGACGAGGCTCTCGGGCACCGTGTCGCGCACCACGGCGAGCGAGTGATAACGGGTCGCGTCGAACTCCGCGGCCACGCCGTCGAAGAACGGATCGTCGGTGTGCACCACGCGCGACACCTTGCCGTGCATGAGCTCCTCGGCGTGCGTCACGACGCCGCCCAGCGCCTCGGCGATCGCCTGGTGCCCGAGGCACACGCCCAGGAGCGGCACACCGGTTCGGAGGGCGAGATCGACCATGGCGATCGATACACCCGCCTCGGCGGGAGTGCCCGGCCCGGGCGAGATCAGCACCCCATCGTATTCGGCGACCAGCGCTTCGAGGCCGGCGGGCGTCACCTCGTCGTTGCGCATCACGTGCGTCTCGGCGCCGAGCTGCTGCAGGTAGCCGTTCAGCGTGTAGACGAAGCTGTCGTAGTTGTCGATGACGAGAATTCTGCTCATGTGGCGACCGTCACTTCCTCGCCCGGCATCTGCGTGGCGACCCAGGGGTAGACGTACGCGATCAGCGCGTACACGATGACTGCTGCGACCAGGAGCAGCACGATGACGCGCAGCCATGCCGGTCCCGGGAAGAAGCGCCAGAGTATCGAGAACACTATTCCTGATCCCCTCTGAGGGCCTGAGTCGCGCCCATCGTCGGATTGAGGTCGAGGAGTTCCTGCGGCGGGCCGTCGGATCGGGGCTGGAAGCCCTCGAACACCGAGTAGGCGATCGCTCGCTCGTCGCTGCCCGCCATCTTGGGGTGGCAGGTGGTGAGGGTGAGGATCTGATCGTCGCCGGGGGTGCCCTCCAGGCGCGGGAACGGATTGAGCACGTCGACCTCGTCGGGCGTCACGTACTCGATCGACCGGAATCGGTAGGTGTACCAGCCGTCGGCCGTCTCGACGAAGAGCGGATCCCCGACGCGCAGATTCATCACCTCGCGGAATGAGTTGATGAGCGGCCCCGAGCGGTGGCCGGCGAGGGCGAAGTTGCCCGGTTCACCGGGCATCTGCGTCGTCTCGTACCGGCCGATCCCCTTGTCGTCGAGATTGAGCACGGTGTCCCAGTCCGTGCCCTCGGCGACCCGGTTGGCGTAGGTGGTGCCGAACGAGGGGACGCGCAGCACGGCGAAGACCTCCGCGGGCTCTGGCTGCGCCGGGACGGGGACGACGCCGTCGAAGGGTTCCGCTGACGCCTCGCTGTCCCACCGAGCCGAATCCTCGTCGGAGAGGCCGGTCTGCTTGGCGGTGACTCCGACTCCGGTGTGCCAGGGCTGCCAGACGATGTAGCCCATGACGGCGAGGCCTCCGACCAGCAGCAGCTCGCCGATCACCGTCAACGGGCTCAGCCTCGCGCGACGGCGGCGACCCCTCTGGACTGTCTCGTTCACCCCCACATTCTAAAGCGTGCTCACTGGGCGCGAACCAGGTTCCGGGTAGACTGTCACCCATGGCAGCAGCTGGGAAGAATGTAAGCAAGCGGAATTCGGCCGAGGTCGCGCAGAATCGCGCTGATCTGGCGGCTGCGCGCAAAGAGGCTCCGAACCCGATCTGGTTCAAGCCCGTCATGTTCGGCTTCATGCTGCTCGGTCTGATCTGGATCGTGCTCTACTACATCACGAGTTCGAGCCTGCAACTGCCGATCCCCGCCTTCGGTCAGGCCAACATCTTCATCGGCTTCGGGCTCGTGCTCGTCGGCTTCCTCATGACACCGTGGTGGAAGTGACCCGAAACGTGTCGTGAATCACACGGGTGTAATTCTCCCCAGTTGGGGAGGAACCTGTGGATAACTGACTGAGGCCCGGCATCCGCCGGGCCTCAGTCAGTTGTCGAGCAGAGATCAGCCGACGAACTGCGCTGCGGGCGCGACGACGAAGTACGCTCCCGAGATCAGCACCAGCAGCGCGCCGAGCCCGACGAGCCCCGCCACGCGCCGCCGGCGCAACCGCGGCCCGCGCGTCGCGAGCAGCAGCCACATCGTCGCCGCCCCGACGATCAGACCGCCGAGATGCGCCTGCCAGGAGATCGCGGCTCCGGGAATCAGGCCGATCGCGAAGTTGATCGCGATCAGCACGGCGAGCGACGTGATGTTGGCGCGGGCGGCCCGCATCGCGACGAGCGTCGCGGCGAGCACGCCGAAGATCGCTCCCGAAGCGCCGACAGTCGGCGCGACCAGGGCCTGCGGATCGACGTAGGCCCACATCATGACGCCCAGCGATCCCCCGACTCCCGCGAACAGGAACAGCACGGCGAACGCCGCCCGCCCGATCGCCTGCTCCAGATTCCTCCCGAACAACCACAGCGCGTAGAGGTTGAAGAGGATGTGGAGGAAGAACGTGGGCGAGTGCGTGAACATCGCCGTCAGCAGTCGCCACGGCTCGAACGCGCCGGGCATCGAATACAGCGGCGCGTACCAGAGGGCCGCCGTGACGCCGTTCCCGCCGAAGGTCGCGCTCAGCCACTGCGCGACGAAGACGACCGCGCACAGCAGCATGATCCCGTACGTCACCGGCGCATCGAGCGCCGCGATCCTGCGCCCCGCGACCCGAGTCGATCGCGCCGCTCGCTGCCCGGCGGGTGCGCGCATCTCCTTCGTGCACTCGGGGCACAGCACCCCCACCGCAGACACGACCTGGCAGTCCCCGCAGATCGTGCGTCCGCACCGCTGGCACAGCGCGAAACTGCGCACGCCGGGGTGGCGGTAGCAGACGTCGTCGGGGCCGGGTTCGACGCGTTCGCCGTACACCGGCCCCGACCCGTTCGTCACCTGCGCTCGTCCTCAGGCCGCAGCGACGTCGACGCCGGAGATCACGACGTCCTCGACCGGACGATCCTGCGCACCGGTCTGCACGTTCGAGATCGCGTCCACCACCGAACGGGAGGCGTCATCGGCCACGACGCCGAAGATGGTGTGCTTGCCGTTCAGCCAGTCGGGCGCCGTCGTCGTGATGAAGAACTGCGAGCCGTTGGTGCCTGCGAGACGGCCCGTCATGTCGGGGCGCTTGCCCGCGTTGGCCATAGCCAGCTGGTAGGGCTCGCTGAAGGTGAGCTCCGGGTGGATCTCGTCGTCGAAGGTGTAGCCGGGGCCGCCCGTGCCGGTGCCGGTCGGGTCGCCGCCCTGGATCATGAAGTTCGGGATGATGCGGTGGAAGATGACGCCGTCGTAGAACCCCTTCTCGGCGAGGTCGACGAAGTTCTTCACCGTCTTCGGAGCGTGGTCTCCGAAGAGGTTGACGACGATGTCGCCGTGGTTCGTGTGGATGGTCGCTACTGAGGAGTGAATCGTCATGCGACCAGTGTAGGGCTGGAGGGGTGGGAAGAAAGTGTTGTCAAGGCCCTTCGGAGCCTGGGAAACCCTGACAACGCGCGGTTCTCGGAACTCGCTCCGCCGCCGACGGGCGGGTTCGGTGTAGCGTGGAGGCTACGGGTGATATGGCTCAAAGGATTGCCTCGTCGAGCAAGGAGGATACGAATGAATCTCTCACGGAAGCGCCGCCGCGAACTCCGGAAGCTGCGGAAGAACGCCCAGGAGCTGCTCGACCAGCAGCGCGTGGTGCTGGGGCACGCCGGGGAGGTGCTCGGCCAGGTCGGCGGTCAGGCCCGCCACCTCAGCGACGAGCATCTGATGCCGCGGGTGGACGGCGCGCTTGAGGCGGTGCGCCCGACGCTCGATCGCGGTGTGGCGACGGCCCGTCGTGCGGCGAGCACGGTGCGTCGCGCGACCACCCCGATCGTTGCGAGCGCGCTCGCGCGCACGATCCAGACGCTCGACGAGATCGACAACCCCAAGGCGGCGAAGAAGGTCCGCGGGTTCGGCGAGCGCTCGGGGTACCTGAAGCCGAAGAAGAAGGCCGGCGGTGTCGTCGCCGTCGGGCTCGGCGTCGCCGCAGCGGTCGGCGTCGGCTACGCGCTCTGGCAGGCCTTCCGCACGGATGACGAGCTCTGGGTCGCGCCCGAGAACTGAGGCATCTGCAACGACGAATGGCGCTCCGGCTCACCAGCCGGGGCGCCATTCGCGTTCTGCGCGCCGTCGGCGCGATCCTCGCCCGCCGACAGTGCGCGAACGGCTGCCTCTCTCCGGCGAGCCGCGATCCCCTCGAACGACTACTTGCGCGGCTTCCCCGAGCGGCCCTGACGGTTCGCGCCCTTGCCCGGCTTGCCCACCGGGCGCCGATTCAGCCCCGCCATTCGCAGCCCCGTCTGCACCAGCGAGAGCGTCCGCAGCGACTTGATGTCGCGGAGCGCCACCCACCGCGCCTCGTCCGACGACCCGTCGACCTCGTTGCGCAGCGGCCCGTCCACGACGGTCGCCCGGTAGACGATCCGGATGGTGTGCAGCTCGGGGTCGTCGCCCGCCGGCACCTCCTCGCGCACCATCACACGCGAATCCACCCCGAGCAGCTTGCCGACCTTCGCCTCGAGGCCGGTCTCCTCCGCCACCTCGCGCACGACCGCGTCCCGGGGATCCTCGCCGCTCTCGATGCCGCCGCCCGGCAGCGTCCACCCGTGCAGATGACCCCGACGCCAGTGCGTGAGCAGGATCTTGCCGCGCCGCTCAACGACGGCGTAGGCGGCGACTCGAAGATCCATGATCCGAGCCTAGTCGGTCGGGCGTCGAGGCCGCTCCGCCCGCGCCGACGCGCTCAGACCGCGCCGGGGTGGGCCCGCTCGCGCCGGCGCCGCGGTGCGCGCCCTCCCGCCGCGCGCTGCGCCGCCGTCCAGCCCGTCACCCACCGCTCGAGTCGGGCGTACGCCTCGGCGCGCACCGTGTCCCGCGACAGGAAGACGTCGTGCAGGGCGCCGTCGAGTCGCTCGACGGTGAGCGTCGAGCCCAGCCGCAGCGACGCCTTCGCGATCTCATCGACCTCGAGCACCGTGTCGGCGCTCGTCAGCGACTCGTCCCAGCGCAGCGGGAGCGCCGAGCGGGCCGACAGCAGCATGAGGATCGGTGACTCGATGGCGAGGCCGCGACTCACCCGCGCATGGCCGGCGAGGATCGCGCGGAGCCACACGGTGAGCACCGCGTGACTGCGCGCCGGCCTCCAGCGCTCGTCGATCACGGCCAGCTCGTCCTGCGGTCCCACAGTGCGCTGCGCGCGCGTGTAGAGCCCCGCATCGAACTGCGGTGCGGAGTCCCGCAGATTGAACCTCGCGCCGAGATCGAGGAGCGGGGCGAGCATCTGCCGGCCCGCTCCCGTCAGCTGGAACTCGAGCCACGGGCTGTTGAGCACGAGCGCGTCGGCCCGGCCCGGATGGGTGGCTGCCCACAGGCTCAGAATGAGGCCGCCCGTGGAGTGACCGAAGAGGATGAGTCTGCGCGGGGCGCCCCCGTCTCGCGGTGCCGAGCCGGCAGGAGCCGCCCCGCCCTGCGGCCCGGGACCGGGTGGGGGCTCCGCGCCGGACAGCGGCTCGCCGTGCCCGATCGCCGCGAGCGCCAACCCGATCTCGAGATCGTAGTCATCGAGATTCTCGATGTAGCCCGGCGTCTGCCCGTCGCGCAGGCTTCGGCCGTACTTGCGCAGGTCGAGCGCGTAGAAGCGGGCGCCCCGATCGGTCCAGAAGCGCGCCATGCTGCGCTGGAAGAAATAGTCGGACCAGCCGTGCACGTAGAGCACATCGACATCGGCGAGAGGCGGTGTGCGGCGCAGCAGGCGATCGATCAGGCCGGGCGGCGTCGGCAGGGAGCGGACGAGGGTCGCGACGAGCGGCCCCTCGTCGTCCGCGCCGAGGTCCAGCTCCGCCGCCTCGAAGCCCTCGCCGAGCACATCGGCGCCCCATCGCAGCGGGGTGCGGGCCCACGATGCGGGCCCGGCGCTCCCGTTCGCCTCCGCGCGGGCCCGGCCCTCCGGCCCGCGCGGAGCGAACCGGGCCGAGGCGCCGAGCGTCGCCGACCGGTCCGCGTGCGGGCCCGACGGCGCCGGCGCGCCCGGCGCCGGGCGCACCGGCACCGCTCCGCCGTGACGCCCTGCGTCTCCGCCGTGACGCCCTGCGTTTCCGCCGTCCCGCCCTGCGTCTCCGCCGTGGTCCATGCGCCCAGTGTACGGTGCGCCCGCGGAGCCGGGGCGTCTCGGTGTGCGCAGGCGTCTCGGTCCGTGCAGGCTACTGCAGCACGACCTTCGCGGCCTCCGCACGCACCGTCACCACGTGCTTCGAGTCCTCGCTCTTCGTGAGACGGTCGTCGAGCTCGCCGAGCTCGGCCGTCGCATCGACGCGGTAGTCGGCCTCCGGCAGATCGAGCGCGGCACTGCCGGTGCTCGCCTCGACGGAGACGCGATCCGGAGCGGCGCCGGTCATCGTCACCCGAACCGACCCCGCCTCCACGCCGACCTCGGCCGTTCCCACATCCGCGAGCTCGAGCTCCGCCTTGCCGGCTTCGACCTCGACCTCGACGTTCTGGGCGCTGCCGTCGAGACGGATGTCGCCGCCCTGCACGCTGACGTCGAGCGAGCGGAAGGATCCCGAGCCTCGCAGTGCTCCGCCCTCGACGCTCAGTTCCGCGTCGAGCATGCCATCCTCCATCATCGACTGCGGCAGGGTCAGCGTGCCCGAGGCGTCGCCGAGCGAGCCGGAGCCGCAATTGACGAAGCAGCCCGTGGTGAACCCGCGATCCGGCGTCTCGACGACCAGACGGCCCTCGCGCACCGCGAGCGTCCAGTTCGCGGCGCGATCTCCCGTCACTGCGAGCTCCGCCTCGCCGACGTCGCCGAATGCCACGTCGAACGATGCGCCCGCGATCTCCACGTCCAGTGACCGCACCTCGTCGATGGGGGCGAAGTGCGTCACCGTGCCCGAACCGTCATCGACCAGCTGCTCCGAGCCGGGCGCCGCGCCGCCCGGACCCTCGCTCCCGTCGAAATCGACCGCGCTGCCGACGAACGCATCGATCGCGTCGTAGCGCTCGGGCATGACGGAGGAGTAAGCGGTCGATGCGGCGACCGCGAGCAGCGCCACTCCCCCGACCGCCGCCGTCACCGCGACGATCACGCGCGTCGAGGGCGTTCCCTTGCGTGCGGTGCTCATCGGCTGGGGCCTCGCCTGCTGAGGCTCCCCGGGCTGCGATGCCCCGGGCTGCGGGGCGTCCGGCCCGGTGGTCCCGGGCGTCGGCGCACCGTTCTGCAGGGTCGGCTGCGCAGTCGTCGGCTGCGGGGTCGGCTGCGCGATCGATCCATCGTGGGACTCGTCGGGAGTGGTGGGCGTGGTCATGCTGAGGCTCCGGTCTGTGGTTCGGGGGTGGAACGTCGGGCGTCGGGCCCGGCTGCAGGCGTACCCCCCACGCTCTCGAAATGGGCGATCGCGGCGAGCACTCGGCGATTGCCGCCGCCGTCGGGTTCGAGTTGCAGCTTCTGGAAGATCGCGGTGATGTGCTTCTCGACGCTCGCCTCGGAGAGGAACAGCAGGGCTGCGATCGACTGATTCGATCGACCCTCGGCGAGCGCCGCGAGCACGGTTCGCTCGCGTTCCGTGAGTGCGCGCATGCGATCGTCGCGAGACCGGCGGGTGAGCAGCTGGGCGACGACCTCGGGGTCGAGCACCGTCGCCCCCGACGCGATGCGCTGCACCGAGTCGATGAACTCGCCGACGTCCGCGACGCGATCCTTCAGGAGGTAGCCGAAGGCCCCGCCCTGGGCGGCGATCAGCTCGCTCGCGTAGCGCTCCTCCACGTATTGGGAGAGCACGAGCACCGGAAGACGCGGGTGCGTGCGACGCAGCTCGAGTGCTGCGAGGATCCCCTCGTCCGTGAAGGAGGGCGGCAGTCGCACGTCGAGGATGCACAGTTCGGGCTCGGTCGCAGCGACGGTCTGGTGCAGCGACGTCGCATCGGGGAGAGCCGCCACGACGCTGTGCCCGCCGTGCTCGAGCAAACGGACCAGCCCTTCGCGCAGCAGCACCGAGTCTTCGCAGATCAGGATGCGCACGGGACGCTCACCTCCAGGGTCGTGGGGCCGCCGCGCGGACTGTCGAGGCGGGTGGTGCCGCCGGCGGCGAGCACCCGATTCATGATGCCGTCGAGGCCGCCCCCGGGGGTGACTCGCGCGCCGCCGATGCCGTTGTCCTCGACCCGGGCCCAGAGGAACGGGGTCGGCGCATCGTCGTCGTCGCGCATACGCACGATGACGCGCGCCTCGCTCGCGCGGGAGTGCTTCGCCGCATTCGTCAGCGATTCCGCGATGGCGAAGTACACGGCGGCCTCGGCATCGCGACTGCAGCGGCCGGAGAGCCGCACATCGACCTGCACGGGGATGTGCGACCGGGCTGCGAGTGCGGAGAGGGCCGCGTCGAGCCCGCGATCGTCGAGCACGGAGGCGTAGATGCCCCGCGCGAGCTGGCGCAGCTCGGTGATCGCCGCCTTCGTCGAGGTGTGCGCTTCGGCGACCAGCATCTTCGCCGCGTCGGGGTCGGAGTCGATCTTCTGCTGCGCGAGCCCGAGCGTCATGCCGACCGACACCAGCCGGGGCTGCACGCCGTCGTGCAGGTCCCGTTCGATGCGGGTGCGCTCGACGTCTGCTGCGCGCACCGCCCCCGCGCGCTGCTCGTCGGAGACGCGCGCATGCTCCGTGAGCTCCGCCTCGGCCGCGGTGGAACCGATGATGGCGACGGCGATCAGTCGGTGCAGCAGCGCGAGACCCACGATGCCGCCGGCGCAGATCAGCATGCCGATGATTCCCGGCTGCCACCACACCGACGAGGTGCGGAACACGGAGACGAAGGCCTGCACGAAGCCCTGCACGAGCCCGAGCAGGGCAGCGCCCAGCGCACTCGAGATCGCGAAGTTCGCGACCGCGCGCCACATCCGCCCATCCACCGACTGCCGCAGCACGGAGCCCAACCAACCGCCGAAGCCCGGGCCGCGCCGCTGCTGCCACGCCGGAGCCGTGACCGAGATCCCGTAGAGGCCGCCGACTCGGAAGGTCTCGAACCAGGCGATGCCGAAGAGCGCGTAGACCGCCGCGACGAGCAGCACCAGGCCGATCCCGATGATGAGCATGCCGATGCCGGTGCCGAGGAGCGCGGCGAGCACGAGCGTGATGGTGAATCCCACGATGCCGAGTGCGGCGAGGTGGAGGCAGGTGAGCAGCAGACGGAAGGGGGTCTTCGAGGTGGGCGCGGCCGCCGATCGCACCTGCTGCTGCGGGGCCGCGTGCGGGAGACCGGCTGCTGCCGGGGGTGCCGGTGGGGCTGTGGGCGCGGTCTGCGGCGCCACCCGCGGGTACGGAGTCGTCTGCGCGTGCGGCTGGGCCGATGCCTGCGCGTCGGCCTGCGGGTGCATCGGCGCCGTGCTCTGCGCATCCGACTGCATGCCTGCGGTCGCAGTCTGCGGAAGGCCGCGCGTCGGCGGCAGTGGCGTCGTCGGCGCTTCGGAGGGGTGGGGAGTGGTCATGGTTCTACGGTAGGCGCTCCCCCGCACCCGAGAGGAGCCAGCAGGCCCGACGGTCCCATTCGGGTTTCCCCTACCCTCGCGTCCGCACTTCGGATCCTCGTCACACGTTCCACGTGAAACACAACACCCCCGGCACTGAGGCCGGGGTGTCTGTCGGTGGATCCTGGGAATCGAACTCCACCAAAGCACGAATCAAGTTGGTCGACTCCGCCAGAATCTGCGTTATTACAGCGATCTACGATTATCGGGATCAGTCGGAATCAGTAACTTTCACGTCGAATGTTGCCATGATGTTGCCACGACAAATGTTTCGGGAGAGGGTTCCCGCATCCTCGAATGCCATATCGAGGCATGTTCGCACTCAGCTTCGAAAGCTCAAGAAGCGCCAGGCTCCTCGTATAGCTCTTCCGTTTCACGATCCTCATGTTGTCTCGTCAGGTAGCCGATCTGGGGCTCTGGAGCTTTTCGGGGCAGGTCGATCTGAACTTCGATGAACGAAAGAACCTGTCTTAAGGATGCCCTGGCAATGTCGTAAAGTGTTTCGAGAGCATCGGAATCTACAAAAGCCTCTTCAAAAGCCTCAAGCTCTAGGAGCTCCCCCTCCGGTTGACGGAAGATCGACGCCACAATCACCGCACCGCCGCCTGAGTCGCAGCCAGCTTGGAGAGTTCCGAAAACCACTCGGCCACCCATATCGCTAATCCCTTCGGGAGCGATTCCGGTTTCCCAAATGAGTTCGTCTCCTTCTGCATCGTGGCGATGCGATGAAATGGAGATGACCTCTGGGTTGACTAGTAGAAACTGTGTAGAGCCGCTCATGCGGCCATCAAAGAACGGCTGATGTATGCGGACGCTAGCTCGCTCTGTGAAACACGATGAGCATGTGCTTCTGGCTTAAATCGCCATTTCGTCGACTGCTGAGGTTTCTCTGACCCAGCGAAGTTAGCTTCAATCTTCAGAGACGCCCCGAGCACGTGCAAAGTGGCGGCTAACTTGCGAACCGTAATATTTCGTTCGCCACGGAGTCGCGCTGAAATTTCACTTTTCGACACGCCTAGCAACTCGGCGAGTTCGACCTGGGACAAGCCGCTGCGCTCAAGAGCTTCGGCGATCGATTCTGAAGCATCGATCATCGCTGCTTCTTCGGCAAAAATGGCGTCATAAGCTGCATCGCCTACTGGAAACACACTCATTGGTCTTCCCCTTCTTGGATTTGTCCCATGTCGCTATAGAAAATACTCAAGGCTTTTTCGGCCTCCTTCGGAACATCACGATCCTTAGGTTTGCCTTTTCGCCCATGCGTTACAAACCAACGGTTGTTGAACCGAACCAAGTACACCCTGTATCCAGGACTTACGTCGACCTTAAGCTCATGAACTTCAGCTCCCTTGCCATAGGGATCCCTAACTCCCTTGATCTGTCGCATATGCTGCGGACTTTTCAGGCGCATTTTCATGCTTAGTTTCAAAAAGAAGTAGTGGAAACGAGAACGCACACGGTCATTGAGGCTTGTCAGGAATTCAGCAACACGGTCCGATTCTCCTGCGGTTGAAACGATGCTTATGCTGTCGTTTCCTTCAAATATAGGCTCGATGCGAAGTTCAGTCAAAACTTTACTCTCGCCTCTCCGCAATTTGACAGGTGATTCCTCTCACCATGCTAGTTCTTAAGTGAACATAGACCGAGGATCGCGAGCTCAACTTTAGAGCAGACGATGGATGCTGCATAGGCACTGGTGCCACGAGCGCGCGAGCTACGTGTGACAAGCCGCTCCACGTGTCGGCATCAGGAATTACCGATTGTCCCTGCAGTTAAGCAGGCTTCCGGATACGACAAACGAAACACATCCGTTAAATGGACGTCGGTGTTGCGTCGGTTTGCATACCGTCACTGCGGGCGGGGCACGGGCCGTTTCAACGCGATCGGGGTGACGTTTGGCGCCGACGCGACTGCGGCCGCCTGCGTGCCCTGCTCGACACGGCGTGCACGGAGCTCGTCGAGCAGCTTCGACAGCAGCGAGTGGGTGCGGATCGCGAGGCCGGTATCCCCGTCGCGCCGGCCTGGTCGACGATGTCCGCGAGCGCCCGCACCTGCGAGACGGCCGCCGCGTCGTCTTATCAACGCGAAAGGCTCGCTTTAACCCGGTTCCAGTTCAACGAGTCGAAGGCGAGAGCAAGCGATTCCTGCGGGTTCTGCACGCGGTCGAGCGGCCCGTCTCCGCCCAAGACGTCCACCCGCCACATCTCGCGCCCCTGATAGGTTTCCGGGTTCTCGCCGATCGGGTACTGCGTCACCACAACAGCGACACTCTCACCGTCGACCGTGCCTCGCACCTCGTGCGTGACCGTGTACTCGATTGAGTCGATCGTCAGTGGCCCAACCTCTGCCTCGATCTTCTTCTGTACCTCAACTTTGAGATCATCACGCTTCGTCATAATGCTCATAATAACCACAGCCGGATGCGATGAGCGCCCAATTAGCACGCATATCTAGAGCGAGCTCCATGAAATAGCTATGCTCGGCCACATGACCAAAGATTTGAAGCCCAGCGACGACCTGTACTACTCCATAAAAGGCCTGCCAGGTTGGAATTCACTGCTGCGGGCCGTTCAGGATGGTGAAAGCGACGGCGAAAGTACCAGGCTGCGACGCCTGACAGGCGAACTCATCTCGAGCGTTCTTCTTGCCGCCGGCGAAGACACGCGCCCAGTCGCCATCAGTGGCGGGCTTGACGACGAGTGGAGCGGTCGCTTTGTTGCGGTTTACCCAACATTGATCGTCGTCGCAGAAACCGAATCGCTCTACGAATTGAACCCAGGATCATTCAATGTGAAAGTATGGCCTACTTCCGCGGCTCGCAATCTAAAGGTGAGAGCTGTGCACAACTATTTCAAGGGAGCCGACAGGGGCAACCGCACCGATGGGGTCACTTTCAGATTCGAGCTTGACGATGAAGCCTACGAAGTGAAGCCCACACCTCGCACAGCCGACAGCACCCCGAGATCTGAAAGCGCAGCCATCTACGAAGCTTTCAAGCTGCTCCGCGACACCCAGCCCTGAGCGTTTTCGACGCCTATGCGTCACGCGACCCGATGTTGCGCTGTTGCTTGAACTTCGCGAGTGACGTCGGCTCCGGCAACACCTCGCCCGCAGCAGCATCAGCCGTCTGCACCCCTCGCACCCTTTTAGGCTCGCGATTGGGCGCAGCAGCAGCCTCGAGCACCTTCCGTACCTCCGAGAGCGCGGCCCGGTACTGAGTCGCCGTCGACGCTGACGGCGACTCGTCCATCTCTCGTGCCAGCAACTTCACCAGCTCAACCAGAGGAGCCTCCTCAGATACGTGGGCGAGCCCCGTCGCACGCAGCATCCGCGTCACAGCAGACCGATGAACGCGACTTCTCCTCGGTTCACTCGTCACCACAGAGGATTGCTCAGCTGCCGCCTTCTGAGCACGCCGCTTCCGCTGATACTCACGATCCTGCTCCCTCGTTCTCGACATAAGCACAAACCTCCTGAGTTGTGTGACGCGCACCCGAAGGTGTGACGCGAAAGTGTGACATGAAAGCCCCGAAACCGACCGGGGAGAGAGGAACACCCCCCGGCGCGGTCGGCCGCACCCCCAGCTGTCTCTAGATTTTTTGGGGCTTGGGTAGCGGGTTCACTCGCAAGCGCGTCGCCGAGCTGCGCCTCGCAGAAGTCGAGGTCGGCAAAGCGAAGGGCGACTACGTCAACCCGACCGACGGCCACACCACGGTGGAAACGCTCGGCGTCGATTGGCTGCGGTCGCAGAAGACCGTGCTGAAGCCCTCGAGCTACCTCTCGTTCGAGACTGCCTGGCGCGTGAATGTCGCACCGAAGTGGGCCGCGCGCAAAGTCGGCGGCATCCGCCACGGCGAAGTGCAGGCGTGGGTGTCCGAGCTCGCCGGCAAGAAGTCGGCCACCGTCGTGCTGCGCGCGCACGGCATCCTCGCATCGATACTCGACACCGCACTGCGAGATCAACGAGTCTCGAAGAACGTAGCCCGCGGCGTCATCGAAGCCCACGATCGTGCGCTTCCTCGCGTACACGGGCCTCCGGTGGGGCGAAATGGCCGGCCTGCACGTCGAGCACGTCGACGCCGTCAAACGGCGCGTGAGTGTCGTACAGAATGCCGTCACCGTGGGGAGCTTCGTCGAGGTAGGCACCCCGAAGACCCACGAGGCGCGCACCGTACCGTTCCCCGACTTTCTCGACACCGAGCTCGCAGCGCAGGCGGCCGGCAAACCTCGGACCGGGATCCTGTTCGGCGACGGAACCACCTACATGCCGCTCCCCCTCACCGGCTCAGGCTGGTTCAGCCGCGCCGTCGACCGCTGCATCGCCGCAGACACACAACGCGCCGAGATCGCCGCAGAGCGCGGAGAGACGGTGCCCGCGATCTTCCCACGCGTCACACCCCACGATCTGCGCCACACGGCGGCATCGCTCGCGATCAGTGCCGGCGCCAACGTGAAGGCCGTGCAGCGTATGCTCGGGCACGCCTCTGCAGCGATGACGCTCGACACCTATGCGGACCTCTTCGACGATGACCTCGACGACGTGGCCGCGGCACTCAGTCGGGCCCGTTCGTCCGCGATTGTTGCCACGGCGTTGCCAGCAGAGTCACCGGAGGAATGAGAAAGGCCCCAACTTCCCAATGATTTCTAGGGAAGTCGGGGCCAATCAGTTTGTGGATCCTGGGAGAATCGAACTCCCGACATCCTGCTTGCAAAGCAGGCACTCTACCAACTGAGTTAAGGACCCGTGGGAGTCGAAGACTTCCACTCGCCGCTCCTGTCGCAGACCGGAACAACTCGATCTACTCTACAGACTTCCTTGGCGAAGCGCAAAAGCGGCCGCGATGCGTCGAGCGCGATCGCCAGGAGCGCCTGTTCCCAGCACGAGCGCCCGTGCCTGGCGGTATGGACGCTGAAACGCAAAAGCCCCGCTGTGATTCAGCGGGGCTTTCGTGTAATTGCGGTGGGGCTACCAGGACTTGAACCTGGGACCTCTTCATTATCAGTGAAGCGCTCTAACCACCTGAGCTATAGCCCCCGACCAAGCAATGACTCTACCCGAAGCCGAGACAAATCCGAAATCGTCTGCGGATACCGGGCGTGGCCCGACCCAAGCGAGGGTCGGGCCGCGGCTCAGTTGCTGGTGAACCCGAGCTGGAATCCGCCCAGAACCCGAACGAGCAGGTTGTAGACGAGGGATCCGACCGCACCGAGCGCGGTGCCGACGATCACATTGAGAATGCCGACGACGACGGAGAAGCCGAGCACCTGCGGGAAGCCGATGATCTTCATGAGGCTGTTGTCCTCACCCACGATGTCCATGAACAGCTGATCGACCTGGGCGAACACGCCGGTCTGCAGCAGCACGGTGTAGATCAGGATCGTCGCGACGACACTGACGACCGCGAAGCAGATGGCGACGAGGAAAGAGAACTTCACCGCCGACCAGAAGTCGACGTAGACGAGCTTGAGGCGAACCTGCTTCGCCGGCGCCTTCTTACGGGTCTTCTTGGCCAGTTTGTCGGCGACAGTGTTACTCATTCAGGTCTTCCTCGTTTTCCGCGTTCTCGGGCCCTGCGGCCTCGGACTCATCGTCGTCGAGCCCACGCTCCGGATTGCGCGCGATGCCAATAATACGGTCCTGCTCTGGGAATCGTGCAAAGACCACCCCCATGGTGTTGCGGCCCTTCGCCGGCACCTCCGCGACGCCGGAGCGCACGACCTTGCCGCTCGCCAGCACTGCGAGCACCTCGTCGGTCTCATCGACGATCAGGGAGCCCACGAGCACGCCGCGGTTCTCGTCGAGCTTCGCGACCTTGATGCCGTACCCGCCGCGCTGCTGCACTCGGTACTCGTCGACGGCGGTGCGCTTCGCGTACCCGCCTTCGGTGACGACGAAGACGTAGCCGTCGCTCCCGTCGATGCGCGACGCACCGAGGAGCGCGTCGCCCTCGCGGAAGTTCATACCGCGCACGCCGCTCGTCGAGCGCCCCATGGGGCGAAGTGCCTGATCAGAAGCGGTGAAGCGCACCGACATGCCGTGGCGCGACACGAGCAGCACATCATCGGTCGCCTCTGCGATGAGCGCTGAGACGAGTTCGTCGCCGTCGCGCAGCTTGATGGCGATGATGCCGCCCGTGCGGTTGGTGTCGTACTCCGTCAGTGCGGTTTTCTTGACCAGCCCGTCTCGGGTGGCAAGCACCAGGTAGCCGGCGGCGTCGAAGTCGCGCACGTCGAGGATCTGGGTGACCATCTCGTCGGGCGCGAGCGCGAGCAGGTTCGCGAGATGCTGCCCCTTCGAATCCCGACCGCCCTCGGGCACCTCGTACGTCTTCGCGCGGTAGACGCGCCCGGTGTTCGTGAAGAACAGGAGCCAGTGATGCGTAGTGGTGACGAAGAAGTGCTCGACGATGTCGTCGGCGCGCAGCTGGGCGCCCTTGACGCCCTTGCCGCCGCGGTGCTGAGACCGGTAGTTGTCGATGCGCGTGCGCTTGACGTACCCGCCGCGGGTGATGGTGACGACCATCTCCTCCTCGGGAATGAGGTCCTCCATCGACATATCACCGTCGTATCCGTGGAGGATGGCCGTGCGGCGCTCGTCGCCGAACTTGGTGACGATCTCCCCGAGCTCCTGCACCACGATCCCGCGCTGCTCGGAGGGCGATGCGAGGATCGCCTCGTATTCTGCGATCTGCGCCTCGAGCTTCGCGGCGAGGTCGAGAATCTTCTGCCGTTCGAGGGCGGCCAGACGGCGCAACTGGAGGCCGAGGATCGCATCCGCCTGGATCTGATCCACGCTGAGCAGCCCCATGAGCCCCTCGCGGGCCTCTTCGACCGTCGGCGAGCGGCGGATGAGGGCGATGACCTCGTCGAGCGCGTCGAGCGCCTTCAGGTATCCGCGCTGGATGTGGGCTTCCGCCTCCGCCTTCTTCAGGCGGAACGCCGTGCGACGTACGATGACCTCGATCTGGTGCTTCGCCCAGGCGGTGATGAACCCGTCCAGCGCCAGCGTGCGGGGAATGCCGTCGACGATCGCCAGCATGTTGGCGCCGAAGTTCTCCTGGAGCTGCGTGTGCTTGTACAGGTTGTTCAGCACGACCTTCGCGATGGCGTCGCGCTTGAGCACGACGACCAGTCGCTGACCGGTGCGTCCGCTCGACTCGTCGCGGATGTCGGCGATGCCCTGCACCTTGTTGTCTTTGACGAGGTCGGCGATCTTCACCGCGAGGTTGTCGGGATTCACCTGGTACGGCAGTTCCGTGACGACGAGGCAGGTGCGACCCTGGATCTCCTCGATGTTGACGACCGCCCGCATCGTGATCGATCCGCGTCCGGTGCGGTATGCCTCGCGGATGCCCTTGGTGCCGAGGATCTGAGCGCCGGTCGGGAAGTCGGGACCGTGCACGCGCTCCATGAGCGCGTCGAGAAGCTCTTCGCGGGATGCGTCGGGGTGCTCGAGATGCCAGATCGCCGCCTCGGAGACCTCGCGGAGGTTGTGCGGCGGAATATTCGTCGCCATGCCCACCGCGATGCCGACCGATCCGTTGACGAGGAGATTGGGGAAACGCGACGTGAGCACCGTCGGCTCCTGCGTGCGACCGTCGTAGTTGTCCTGGAAGTCGACGGTGTCCTCGTCGATGTCGCGCACCATCTCGAGGGCGAGCGGCGCCATCTTCGTCTCGGTGTATCGGTGCGCAGCGGCGCCGTCATTGCCGGGAGAGCCGAAGTTGCCCTGTCCCAGCGCGAGCGGGTACCGCAGGGTCCACGGCTGCACGAGACGCACGAGCGAGTCGTAGACCGCGCTGTCGCCGTGCGGATGGAACTGGCCCATCACGTCGCCGATCACGCGCGTGCACTTCGAGAAGGCCTTGTCGGGTCGGTAGCCGCCGTCGTACATCGTGTAGATGACGCGTCGGTGCACGGGCTTGAGCCCGTCGCGCACGTCGGGGAGCGCGCGCCCCACGATCACGCTCATGGCGTAGTCGAGGTACGACCGCTGCATCTCGAGCTGCAGATCGACCTGGTCGATCCTGCCGTGCACCGCGTCGTTCGTGTCGACCTCGTTGATGTCCGTCTCCGGGGTCTCGTTCTCAGATGTCAAGGAAACGCACGTCCTTCGCGTTCTGCTGGATGAAGGTGCGGCGGGCCTCGACGTCTTCGCCCATCAGGGTGGCGAAGATCTCGTCGGCGATCGCCGCGTCTTCCATGGTGACCTGCAACAGGGTGCGGGTCTCGGGGTTCATCGTGGTGTCCCACAGCTCTTCGTGGTTCATTTCGCCGAGGCCCTTGTAGCGCTGCACGCCGCTCTCCTTCATGAGGCGTCGGCCCTGCTCCGCTCCGGCGGCGAGACGCGCGTCACGCTCAGCATCGCTGTATACGTACTCGTCCTCCGCGTTCGACCACTTGATGCGGTAGAGCGGCGGCTGCGCGAGATAGACGTACCCCAGGTCGATGAGGGGCCGCATGTAGCGGAAGAGCAGCGTGAGCAGCAGCGTGGTGATGTGCTGCCCGTCGACGTCGGCATCGGCCATGAGCACGATCTTGTGGTACCGCGCCTTCTCCGGCGTGAAGTCCTCCCCGATGCCCGCGCCGAACGCGGTGATCATCGCCTGCACCTCGGCGTTGTTGAGGGCGCGGTCCAATCGCGCCTTCTCGACGTTCAGGATCTTTCCGCGCAGCGGCAGGATCGCCTGCGTGTGCGGGTTCCGCCCGGTCTTGGCGGAACCGCCGGCCGAGTCGCCCTCGACGATGAAGATCTCGGAGATCGTCGGATCCTTGCTCGTGCAGTCGGAGAGCTTGCCCGGCATGCCGCCGGATTCGAGGAGGCCCTTCCGGCGCGCCGTCTCGCGGGCCTTGCGGGCGGCGAGACGCGCAGAGGCGGCCTGGATCGACTTCCGGATGATGTCCTTCGCCGGCCCCGGGTTGCGCTCGAACCAATCGCCGAGCTGATCGCCCACGACCTTCTGCACGAACGCCTTCGCCTCGGTGTTGCCGAGCTTCGTCTTGGTCTGGCCCTCGAACTGCGGCTCGCCGAGTTTGACGGAGATGACCGCGGTGAGCCCCTCGCGCACATCGTCGCCCGACAGATTGTCATCCTTCTCGCGCAGGATGTTCTTCTCACGCGCATACCGATTCACGAGCGTCGTGAGCGCAGCGCGGAAGCCCTCCTCGTGCGTGCCGCCCTCGTGCGTGTTGATCGTATTCGCGTAGGTGTGCACGCTCTCGGTGTACGAAGTCGTCCACTGCATCGCCACCTCCGCGGCGATCTTGCGATCCGGATCCTCGGCCTCGAAGGAGATGATCTCCTCATTGACGAGCTCCGCGCGCTTCGCGGCATTGAGGTGCTGGACATAGTCCTGGATGCCGTTCTCGTACAGGAACTCGTCGTGCAGCGCGGGGGGAGCCTCGAGCTCGCCCTCGGCGTTCTCCACCGGCTCCTGCTCGCGCAGGTCGGTGAGCGCGATGCGCAGCCCCTTGTTCAGGAATGCCATCTGCTGGAACCGCGTCCGCAGCGTCTGGTAATCGAAGTCGATCGACTCGAAGATCTCGGCACTCGGCCAGAAGGTGATGGAGGTGCCCGTCTCGGAGCTCGGCTCACCCTGTGCCAGCGGAGCATCGGGAACGCTGTCGGTGAACGACATGTTCCACGTGAAACCCTGACGCTGCACCGAGACCTCGAACCGGCGGGACAGCGCGTTGACGACCGAGGAGCCCACGCCGTGCAGACCACCGGACACGGCGTACCCGCCGCCGCCGAACTTGCCGCCGGCATGCAGCACGGTGAGCACCACCTCGACCGTCGAGCGACCCTCGGTGGGATGCTCGTCGACGGGGATGCCTCGCCCGTTGTCGATGACCCTCACTCCCCCATCGGCGAGAATGGTGACGTCGATGAAGTCGCAGTACCCTGCGAGTGCTTCATCCACGGAGTTGTCGACGATCTCATACACCAGGTGGTGCAGACCGCGCGGACCGGTCGAACCGATGTACATGCCCGGACGCTTGCGAACCGCTTCGAGCCCTTCGAGTACCTGGATCGCTCCGGCACCGTAATTCTCCGCGGCGGGAGCCTGCTCTGAACTCATACGTAGAATGATCCTTATCTGGGCGTCTCAGGGCGCGTTCGAGCCCCATCCACTTCCGCCGTCCAGCTTACCAAGATTCAGGCCGCCACAGGCGCGTTGCGGGCCTCAGAACGCCCGAATTCGCAGGGGATCGTCCCCCGGGGTGCGGACGGCAGCCGGCCGAACACGCTCGCGAGCACTGCCGCGGCCCGAGATCGGTCCTGTCAGCCGTACGTATCGCGTGGCCCCCGCCCGGGGACCGAGCGCGGTCCGTGCCTCCAGCTGGGCGCGCCAGGGGCGAGGAACCGGATGTCGCGCACCTCCGAATCCGGGTAGTCGCGCAGCAAACGTGTGAGCAGCTCTCCCCGGAGCCGGCGCAGCTCCGTCGCCCACGTGGTCGAATCGCACTGAATCTGCAGTACTCCGTGGCTGATACCGATCACGCTCGTGTGCTCCGCGGTCGCTCCGCCCGCGAAGTCCGCCCATTCGCCGATCAGACGCGCTTGCTCGAGCTCCACACTCCATCCCATGTCAGAGGCGACCGTCACCAGGACGTCTGAGAGCGCGCGCGGATCGCGGCCGAAGCCGAACGGGCTCCCACCGGGCGCGGAATCGCCCTGTCGTCGCATTCGTCTGCGGTGCGGAACGCCGCGCCACACCGACTTCGCCCGCAGATACGCATCGGTCGCGAATGGCGTACGATCCTCAAGCGCCATCCGTCGACTCCGACGTCTCGGTCGCGGCCTCCGGCTGCAATGCGCCCGCGACGATGCGGGTTCGACGCCAGGCCACGTCGTCGGGAACATCTCCCTCGACCGCCGCCGTCACGATGACCTGTTCATAGTCGGCGACTGCACGCATCAACCGTCCCCGCCGCGCAGCGTCGAGCTCGGCGAACACGTCATCAAGAATGATCACCGGGTCCCCGGCAGTGGATTCGTTCCTTAGCAGCTCGGCGAGAGCGAGCTTCAGCGAGAGCGCGAATGACCAGGATTCGCCGTGGCTCGCGAACCCCTTCACCGGCAGACCGTTGAGAGCGAGCATCACATCGTCCCGATGGGGACCGACGAGCGTGACACCGCGTTCGATCTCGCGACCGCGGACCGCACTCAGGGCTTCCCGAAACTCGTTCGCCAGTGTTTCACGTGAAACGGCCGCCTGCGCCGAAAGATCCTCCGGCGCGGGTGTTTCACGTGAAACGGCCGGAACGGGTCGTGCGTCCCCCACACTCTCGAGCATGGACACGCGGGGCGAATGATCCGCGCCGACCAGCGCGGAGTAATGATCGCGCAGCGGAGCACTCAAGTCACGGAGCAGCTCACGGCGAGCGAGCATGATCTGAGTGCCGTACTCGACCAGCTGATCGTCCCACACGGGGAGCGTTGCCAGTGCCGACGGACCGCGTCCTCGCGCCGACTTCAGCAGCGAGGTCCGCTGACGCACGACTCTTTCGTAGTCGCTCAGCGCGCCGGAGGCGACCGGATGCCGGGCGAGCAGCGCATCGTCCAGGAACCGCCGCCGTCCTGAGGGCTCTCCACGAACGATAATCAGGTCTTCAGGGGCGAAAGTCACCGCGGAGAACCATCTCGTCACCTCGCGAGGACGCACGGTATTGCCGTTCACCTGCGCCCGATTCGGGCTTCCCTGGTTGAGCTGGAGCTCGAGCCGCACCTCGCGCTCGCCTGCACGGACGCGCATGCGGGCGATCGCCGACGACTGGCCCGCGCGGATGAGCGCGGCGTCGCCGGAAACACGATGCGAGCGCAGCGTGGCGAAGTAGGCGATCGCCTCGACGAGATTCGTCTTGCCCTGCCCGTTCTGTCCGATCAACAGGTTCGGGCCGGCCGACATGGCGAGCTCCGCCGACGCGTAGTTGCGGAAATCACTCAGCGAGAGATGCGCTACCCGCATCTCGAACCTATCGCAGCAGCAGGTTCGGCTGCAGGAGGTAGCGGAAGCTCTTCTCGTCCGCGTCGTCCTTGCTGCGCTGGCTGGTGATGAGCACCGGTCCCGGCTTGCCCGGGTTGTCCGTGCGGGTGAAACCGATCCGCGCGAATTCCGAGTGCGTCGAGCGCAGACCATCGAGCAGGAACTGCGGCTTGAGCGAGACCACCATGTCGTCGCCGACCAGATGCGCGTCGACCGTCTCGACCGCCTGGGCCGACTCCGTGCCGGCGGCCTCCAGCGTCACGATGCCCTCGGCGAACGAGAATCGCAGAGCGGCTTCGCGCTCGAGCACCAGTCCGACGCGGCCCACCGCTTCGATGAGTTCGGACGTGTTCACGACGGCGTAGTTGTCGACGCTCTCGGGGAACAGGCGCCCCACCGGCGGGTAATTCCCCTTGATGAGCAGCGACGTCACCGTCTTGGTGCCGCCGGTGAATGCGACGAGCTCGCGATCCGCGTCCTTCACGATGCTCACCTGCACCTCGCCGGCGCCGGAGAACGTCTTGCCGACCTCGGTGACGATCTTCGACGGGACCAGGGCATTCAACGATTCGTTCGCGTCGCGGTGCTCCCAATCGATGCTGCGCGTCGCGACACGGTACCGGTCGGTCGCCGTCAAGGTCACGGAGTTCGCATCGACCTCGAACTGCACACCCGTGATCACCGGCGTGACATCGTCCTTCGATGCGGCGAGCGAGACCTGTGCGACGGCCTCTGAGAACACGTCGGCCGGCACGGAGCCCGACACCGAATCGATCTTCGGGACCTGCGGGTACTCCTCCACGGGCATGGCGGGGAGGCTGAACGAGGCCGAACCGCAACGCACCTCCACACGACTCTCCAGCAGCGATACCTCGACGTCCGAGTGCGGCAGGCGCTGCGCGATCTCGCCCAGCAGACGGCCTGAGACGAGCGCCCGGCCGGCGTCTGCGACGACCGCGGAGATCGACGTGCGGGCTGACACCTCGTAATCGAAGGACGACACGGTGAGCTGGTCGCCCTCGGCCTCGATGAGCGCTCCGCTCAGCAGAGGCTGCGTGGGGCGAGGAGGGAGCAGTTTGACTGCGAAAGACACAGCATCGCTGAATACGTCACGATTGACGGTAAATCGCATCGGGCTTCCCTTCGCACGCGTTCTGGGTCGCGTCGTTCTCCTCGGCCTCACAATCTTTGCATACTCCCGGGGCCTCGGCATCCGGGCGACGTGTCATTCGGCGGACCAGGTGTTCGGCCCGATCCGGATCGCGTGATCGAATGCCCGTCTGGAGAGATGAGAAGTGTTAACAGTGTTAACGGCTGTGGATTCTGTGGATAACCGGGGCGATCCCAATTCTTGTAAGAGAACTACACGAATGTGAGTTGTGCACTCGCGGTGGATGAAGGTCGAACCGCGGAATGATGCCGAAGTACACGTCGGACCCCTCGTGCACAGGACATCGCGATCCATGCACAGGAACGGCTCGGTTCTCCCCAGATATTCACATGTGCATGAATGTCTGTGGATAACTCATTCAGCGCGTGCCCTGCTTGATGCGGGTCGTCAGCTCGGTCACCTGGTTGTAGATCGAACGGCGCTCGGCGATCAGCTGGGAGATCTTCTTGTGCGCATACATCACCGTCGTGTGGTCGCGTCCCCCGAAGAGCTGTCCGATCTTCGGGAGTGACAGCGGCGTCAGCTCGCGGCACAGGTACATCGCGATCTGCCGTGAGGTCGCGATCTGCTGCGCGCGTGTCGGTCCGTAGAGATCATCCACGGACAGATCGAAGTACTCGGCCGTCTTGCTGATGATGTCGGAGGGCTGCACCTCGTTGTCGGCATCGAGCGTGATGAGGTCCTTCAGCACGGTGTGGACGAGCTGCATGTCGATGCGCTGCTGGTTCAGGCTGGCGTAGGCGGTGACGCGGATGAGCGTGCCCTCGAGCTCGCGGATGTTGGAGGAGAACTTGCTCGCGATGAACTCGAGGATGCTGTCGTCGATCACGAGGTTCTCCCGCTCCGCCTTCTTGCGGAGGATCGCGATGCGGGTCTCGAGGTCGGGAACCTGGATGTCGGTGAGCAGCCCCCATTCGAAGCGGGAGAGCATGCGCTCCTCGAAGCCGCGGAGCTGCTTGGGCTGCACGTCGCTGGTGATGACCACCTGCTTGTTGTGATCGTGCAGCGTGTTGAAGGTGTGGAAGAAGGCCTCCTGCGTCTCCACCTTGTCCTCGAGGAACTGGATGTCGTCGACGAGGAGGATGTCGACGCTCCGGTAGCGCGCGTGGAAGGCGGCGCCCTGGTTGTTCGCGATCGAGTTGATGAAGTCGTTCGTGAAATCCTCCGAGCTCACGTAGCGAACGCGCACGTCGGGGAAGAGCTCGCGGGCGTAATGGCCGATCGCGTGCAGCAGGTGGGTCTTCCCCAGCCCGGAGTCGCCGTAGATGAACAGCGGGTTGTAGGCGCGGGCGGGTGCTTCCGCCACGGCGACGGCGGCCGCATGCGCGAATCGGTTCGACTGACCGATCACGAAACTGTCGAACCGGTACTTCTCGTTGAGCCGGCTGTCCACTGCCTCATCGGCCCCGTGCCGGCGTCGCGGTTCTGCAACGGGTCGCTGCGTATCGTGGCGCGGCGAGTCGAACCGGGCGCCGTTGAAATCAGGCGCGTCGCTCTCGCGTCTCTCGGCAGCTGCGGGCGACGGCTCGGGTGCGGGTTCGGGATCGATGTCGGGATGGGCGTCCTCGTCGACGATGACGATGAAGTTGTCGATCTCGTGCGCCTCGGGGATCCGTGCGATGGCGGCCATGATCGCGGGGCGCAGGCGATTCTCCAGCAGCTTGAGCGTGAAGTCGAGCTGCACGGCGAGATAGAGCGTGCCCGCGGCGATGCCGCGCGGCAGTGCGAGTGCGAGCTGCGCGCCGACCGCGGGCCCGACCGCCGGGTCGCCCATGACCGCCTGAGTCACTCGCTCCCAGACTTCCTGCAGTTCGTCCTCAGTCACGGTGCTCCCGGCTCGCTGTTCATCATGAAGAATGCCCGTTGTACCCAGGCTTATCCACAGACGGAGGGGCACAATCTCGCGGAAAAACAGCGGAGTGCGGCCGTGTGGAAACGCTTGCGCCCACGTTAGTCACAGATTTGTCCACAGGCAAGTCGAGTCTCGCACTCGGCGCGGGGGGCACGCCGGTGCCCGCCGGAGCATCCAAATCGAAGCACAACTTTGACGGAATCGTGCGGAAGGCGTAGAGTGAAGACCTTGTATGGGTGGCTCGTGCCAGACGAGCGCATCACCGTGCGCTCGGAACATCCCGGATGCGCGGATCGATCCGCGAGCGCGAGCAGCCAACATCCGACTTCCTCACCGCCCCTGAGGCGTGGGGATCTATCCCATAAGTCACGGAGTCTTCACTATGAGCAAGCGTACCTTCCAGCCCAACAACCGCCGCCGCGCCAAGGTGCACGGCTTCCGCGCCCGCATGCGCACGCGCGCCGGCCGCGCCATCGTGGCGGCTCGTCGCGGCAAGGGCCGCTCGAAGCTCACCGCGTAATCGTCTCACTCCCCCGTCGGTCATGCCTGCACGGCGCAATCGTGTGACCCGGGGAGAGGACTACCGGCAGACCGTTCGTGCCGGACGCCGCGTGGGTGGTGCGTTATGCATCACCCACGCGGTTTTGCGTTCGCCCGCGGACGAAGCGCGTTTCGGCTTCATCATCTCGAAGGCGGTGGGCAATGCAGTCACGCGCAATCTGGTGCGTCGCCGCATGAAGTCGATTGTCGAGCAGCGTCTGCACCGCGGGTTCTCGGGGGTCGACGTCGTGTTCCGGGCACTCCCCGCGGCGGCAGCCGCGGACTTCGCGGATCTGGAGCGGGAGATCTCCCGAGCGCTCGACCGCGTCGAGCGCTGGCGGGCCCCGGCCGAGGCGGCATCGTGATGCGATTCGCCGCCGAGCTCTGGCTGCTTCCGCGGAACGCGGCGCTCGCGTGCATGCACCTGTACCGCAGATGGGTGTCTCCGCTGTACGGCGAGGTCTGCAGGTATTATCCATCGTGTTCCAGATACGCTGTTGAGGCGTATCAATCCCGCGGCTTCCTCGGCGGAACCGCGCTCACCGCGTGGCGGTTGCTCCGCTGCAATCCGTTCACGGCCGGAGGCATCGATGACGTGCCGCCGCGCGCGCACTCCCATTTCGTGACCAACACCCGCGGCTTCGTCCGCCCCATCGAGCGAAAGGCTTAACCCGGTGGACTTCTTCGAAACAATCCTGTGGCCGCTGCGCTGGCTCGTCGAGCTCGTGCTCGCGGTCTGGCACCAGGCCTTCACCTGGCTCGGCATGGATGCGGAGTCCGGGCTCACGTGGGTGCTCTCGATCATCGGTCTCGTCGTCGTGGTCCGTTCGGCGCTGATCCCGGTGACGGTGCGGCAGATCAAGTCGCAGCGGCGCATGATGGATCTCGCGCCCGAGATGAAGAAGATCCAGGACAAGTACAAGGGCAAGAAGGATCAGTACTCCCGCGAGGCGATGAGCCGGGAGACGATGGCTCTGTACAAGAAGCACGGGACGAACCCGTTCTCCTCGTGCCTGCCGATCCTCATCCAGATGCCGGTCTTCTTCTCGCTCTTCTACGTGCTGCGCCACGCGTCCGACAACACGACGGGCATCGGCTTCATGACGGCGGAGCTCACGAAGAACTTCAACGCGGCGGAGCTCTTCGGCGCCCCGCTGAAGATGACGTTCACGCAGGGCTGGGAGTCGGGCAACTGGACGGTCGTGGTGCTGCTCGGCATCAACGTCATCCTCATGATCGGATCGCAGTTCTTCACGCAGCTGCAGATCATGTCGAAGAACGTCTCCGATGAGACGAAGAACTCGCCGATGTACCGCCAGCAGCGCATCCTGCTCTACATCATCCCCTTCGCGTTCCTCTTCTCCGGCGTCGCGTTCCCGCTGGCGCTCAACGTCTACTGGTTCACCTCCAACCTGTGGACGATGGGGCAGCAGTTCATCGTGATCCGCAACATGCCGACGCCGGGCAGCGATGCGTGGCGCGCCCGCCAGGAGCGCCTCAAGGCGAAGGGCAAGATGACCGACGAGGAGAAGCGAGCGCAGGCTCGCGGCGAGGTCACCGCTCCCCCGAAGACGGGCCAGCGTCAGCAGCCCGTGAGCGCCAAGCGATCGAAGAAGAAGGGCAAGTGATGGCGAACGACGACCGCACGACTGCCGACCCGGCGGCGGAGGAGCTCAGCCTGGAAGAGCTCGAGGCCGATGGCGATCTCGCCGCGGACTACATCGAGGGTCTGCTCGACATCGCGGATCTCGACGGCGACATCGATATCGATGTCGCCAACGGTCGGGCCTACGTCTCCGTCTCCGGCGGCGACGCCGACCTGGAGCGACTGACCGGCGCCGAGACCGTGCAGGCGCTGCAGGATCTCACGCGTCTCGCGGTACAGGCGAAGACCGGGCGCTTCTCCCGCCTCATCGTGGACGTCGGCGGCTCGCGCGATGCCCGTGCCGGAGAGCTCAAGCGCATGGTCGACGCGGCGATCGCCCAGATCGCGGCTGGTCGGGACCATGTCGAGCTCGAGCCGATGTCTTCGTACGAGCGCAAGCTCGTGCACGACGACGTTGCGGATCGCGGCTACTTCTCCGAATCCCGTGGCGAGGGGCGCGACCGCCGCCTCGTCATCAGCCGCGCCTGAGCGCAGCTCCGTTTCACGTGAAACTCCCGGAAGGACGACCATGCCCGTCGAGCAGGTGATCGAGCAGGAGCCCGGCGCGGCCGCGGTGCTCGCCGGCGACCGCATCGACGTGCTCCGGGAGTTCGCGGCGGACCTCGGCGCGCGCGGCGAGGAGCTCGGCCTCATCGGACCGCTCGAAGCGCCGCGTCTCTGGACCCGGCACGTGGTCAACAGCGCGCTCCTCGCGCCGCTCATCGGCGCGGGAGCGCGCGTCGCCGACATCGGCACGGGCGGCGGTATGCCCGGCCTCGTGCTCGCCATCGTGCGGCCGGACGCTCGGTTCCTCCTCATCGAGCCCATGGAACGTCGGTGCTCATGGCTCTCCGAGCAGATCGAAGTGCTCGGGCTGTCGAACGCCGAAGTGCGCCGCGGGCGTGCGGAGGAGTTCCACGGCGCGTTCGAGGTCGACCAGGTCACCGCGCGGGCGGTCACCGCGCTGCGGAAGCTCGTTCCGCTGACGGCGCCCCTGCTGCGAGACGGCGGGGAGATGCTGTTCCTGAAGGGATCGTCTGTGGAGAGCGAGATCGAGGCGGCGTCGAAAGTGCTGCAGAAGCATCGCGTGCGCGGAGCCGAGGTCGCAGAGCTCGGCGCGGAGTTGGCCTCGGATGGGCTGCTCGCCGAAACCACTCGCGTCTTCCGCGCTAAAATCGTGAGACATGGCTGAAGCGGAGAAGTCGCTCGTCGGCGACCACCTCGTCGACAAGATTCGGCGACGACGCAAACTCGCGGAGACGGTGTCTCCCCTTCCCTCGGAGACCCGCATCATCACGGTCTCGAATCAGAAGGGCGGCGTGGGCAAGACCACCACGACGGTGAATCTCGCGGCGGCCCTGGCCCGGCGCGGCGCCACCGTGCTCGTGATCGACATGGACCCGCAGGGCAACGCCTCCACGGCGCTCGGCGTGCCGCACCGCCCCGAGGTCACCAGCATCTACGACGTACTGCTCGGAGACGACACGATCCCCGATGCGCTGCAACCCACCACGGATCACGAGAACCTCTGGTGCGTGCCCTCGACGATCAACCTCGCCGGCGCCGAGATCGAACTGGTCTCGCTCGTCGCCCGTGAGCAGCGGCTGCGCACCGCGCTGCAGACCTTCCTCGCGGAGAGCGAGCGCACGTTCCACTACGTGTTCATCGACTGCCCGCCATCGCTCGGGCTCCTGACCGTGAACGCGTTCGTCGCGGCGCACGAGGTGCTGATTCCGATCCAGACCGAGTACTACGCGCTCGAGGGCCTGAGCCAGCTGCTCGGCAACATCCAGTTGATCCAGAAGCACCTCAACCCCGAGCTGCGCATCTCGACGATTCTGCTGACGATGTACGACGCGCGCACGAACCTCGCGCAGGAGGTGGCGGGCGAGGTGCGGGCGCACTTCCCCGACCAGGTGCTCAGCGCGATCGTGCCGCGCTCGGTGCGCATCTCCGAGGCCCCGAGTTACGGGCAGACGGTGCACGCGTACGACGGCGCCTCGATCGGCGCCCTCGCATATCTGGAGGCCGCGGCCGAGATGGCGGAGCGCGGAGCCGGCAGCACGCCGGCAGCAGACATTCAGCACGACGGAAAGGCGTAAGGCATGGCGACCAAGAAACGAGGCGGTCTCGGTCGCGGGATCGGTGCGCTCATTCCGCAGACGGCGTCGGGCGAGGAGCGCCCCGTCGACGTCTTCTTCCCGGCGGGTCCGGCCGCGGGTGCCGCGGGTGCGGCGAGCGCGGCGGGAACGTCGTCGAGCGCGATCGCCGCGCCCGCCGAACGCGCCGGCACTGCGGAGCAGTCGTCGTCCGACCCCGCCGAGACGCCCCTGCAGGAGGTGCCCGGGGCACGACTCACGCGCCTCGACATCGACGATGTCGTTCCGAACCGTGCGCAGCCGCGCACCGAGTTCGATGAAGAGGCGCTCGAAGAGCTGACGCACAGCGTGCGGGAGTTCGGGGTGTTCCAGCCCATCGTGGTGCGCGCGATCGAACCCGAGCCCGCCGAGGGGGCGCGCTACGAGCTGATCATGGGCGAGCGCCGCCTGCGCGCGTCGAAGCGGGCGGGCCTGGAGACCATCCCCGCGATCGTGCGCAGCACGTCGGACGAGCACATGCTGCGCGATGCGCTGCTCGAGAATCTGCACCGCGCCCAGCTCAACCCGCTCGAAGAGGCATCCGCGTACCAGCAGCTGCTCGCCGACTTCGGGATCACTCAGGAGCAGCTCGCCGAGCGCATCGGGCGGTCGCGCCCGCAGGTGTC
Source organism: Leucobacter chromiiresistens (assembly GCF_001477055.1). Classification (GTDB taxonomy): domain Bacteria; phylum Actinomycetota; class Actinomycetes; order Actinomycetales; family Microbacteriaceae; genus Leucobacter; species Leucobacter chromiiresistens_A. The sequence goes on along the minus strand of NZ_LDRK01000010.1, from coordinate 38,356 downwards.
GAACACCATCCGCCTCCTCCGCCTCCCCGAGCCGGTGCAGGCGCGCGTCGCCGCCGGAGTGCTCTCCGCGGGCCACGCGCGCGCGATCCTCTCGCTCGACGGAGACGTGGAGGCCATGCAGCGCCTCGCCGACAAGGTGGTGAACGAGGGACTCTCGGTGCGCGCCGCCGAGGCCGCCGCCGCCGAGGAGCCCAAGCGCAGCAAGCCGAAGCCGCGCGCCGGCGGTGTGCAGGCGCAGCTCGGGGAGATCGCGGAGCGCCTCGGCGACCGGTTCGACACCCGCGTCGCCGTCAAGCTGGGCGCCAAGAAGGGGCAGATCGTCATCGACTTCGCGACGATCGCCGACCTCAAGCGCATTCTCACCGACCTGGGCGATCCCGGCTTCGGCGCCTGAGCGTCACCCCTGCGGGAGAACGCGAACGGCCGGCGATCGTGGGATCGATCGCCGGCCGTTTCGCCTGATGCGGAGCTCGACATCGCTCCGCCGGATGGGTCAGATGATGCCGTCGAGGTGCTTCTCGATCATCGGCTTCGGCATGGCTCCGATGATCTCGCGCACCTCGCTGCCGCCCTTGAAGACCTTCATCGCGGGGATGGACGTGATGCGGTACTGCGCCGCGAGATTCGGGTTCTCATCGACGTTGAGCTTGGCGATCACGATCTTGCCCTCGTTCTCGGCAGCGATCTGATCGAGCACGGGCGCGACGGCGCGGCAGGGGCCGCACCATTCCGCCCAGAAGTCGACCAGGACGGGGACGTCGCTCTGGAGAACGGCCTGCTCGAAGCTCTGCTCGTCGACGGTGATTGCTTGTGACACGGTGACTCCTTCTGTCGGTTCTTGCGGTTAGACAGTCGCGAGTGCGATCTGCTCGGCCTGCTCGCGCGCCGCGAGATAGTGCTCGGCGTCGAGGGCGGCGACCGTACCGGACGCCGCAGCGGTGATCGCCTGACGGTACGACGGATCGATCACGTCACCCGCGGCGAACACGCCCGGTGACGACGTGCGCGAGCTGCGCCCCTCGACGGCGATGGTGCCGTCGGCGGTCAGATCGAGCTTGCCGTGCACCAGATGGGTGCGCGGATCGTTGCCGATGGCGATGAACAGGCCCTCGATCGCGAGCTCCCGCTCCGTGCCGTCGACCGTGTCGCGCAGCGTCAGGCCGGTGACTTCGGATTCGCCGTGGATCGCGGCCACCTCGGAGTTCCACACGAATTCGATCTTCGGATTATCGAAGGCGCGCTGCTGCATGATCTTCGACGCCTTCAGCTCCTCGCGGCGATGAATCACGTAGACCTTGTCGGCGAAGCGGGTGAGGAAGGTCGCCTCCTCCATCGCCGAGTCGCCGCCCCCGACCACGGCGATCGTCTTCTCGCGGAAGAAGAACCCGTCGCAGGTGGCGCACCAGGAGACGCCGTGACCGGAGAGGCGATCCTCGTCGGCGATGCCGAGCTTGCGGTACGCCGATCCCGTCGCGTAGATGACGGTGTGCGCCTCGTGGACCGAGCCGTCGCCCGCCGTGACGCGCTTGACCTCGCCCGAGAAGTCGACCTCGGTGATGTCGTCGTAGACGACCTCGGTGCCGAACCGCTCGGCCTGCTCCTGCATCTTCTGCATGAGATCGGGACCCTGCACGCCCTCGGGGAAGCCCGGGAAGTTCTCGACCTCCGTGGTGTTCATGAGTTCGCCGCCGATGCCTACGGCGCTCGCGAACAGCACGGGCTTGAGCCCGGCGCGCGCGGCGTAGATCGCCGCGGTGAAACCGGCGGGGCCGGATCCGATGATGATGATCTGGTGCATGACGCTCCTCGCACACCTGGGGATTGTGTCGCGGTGATGACCGCTCGGGTGGTACAACCCATCCTAGGCGCGCCGTATTCCTGGGCGGCTGGGCGCCGGCGCTACATCGCGGGCGGCTGATCCTCGCGCGCCTCCGCCGAGAGCCCTCCGCCGGCGCCCCGGCCGCGCCGGCGCCGCACGCTGCGCACGCTGCCGAAGACGAGGAGCAGCACGGCGAGGCCCCCGAGGGCCCAGAAGATGATCGTCTCGATGCTGCTGCGGATCGTGATCGACAGGGTGCCCGTGAACACCGTCGTCTGCGCTGCCGCGTCCGACACGCTGATGACGAGGCCGGACTCCCCCGACGAGACGCGACTGCGCACCGGCACGAGCACGCGCTCGGTCGTCTCCGCCGGCACTACGACGTCGGCGAACCGGCGCTCCTCCACGGAGAGGGCCGCCGACGCGGGATCGACGTCGACGGAGACCACGGCGTCGAACGGCAGCGCGTTGCGCAATTGCACGGGTACCCGCGACGAACTGCCCACGAGCTGGATGTGCTCCGTGCTGATCGCCTGCACGCCGCTGAGCAGCTCGGCGTCGCGCTTGCGGTAATCGGCGGCGATCTTCGCGAACGCCTGCGCGTCCCCCGCGTACCGCGTCGAGAAGAGCTCGAGCAGTCGGGTGCGCTGGTAGCCGCTCAGATACTCCGGGTGCGTGAGCACGGCGCCGAGCTCGTTCACCGATCCCTCCCGGTTCGAGGCGGAGCGCAGCAGTTCGAGCCGATCGGGAAGGGGGCCCGATTCGCGGAGCTCGACGGTTCCGGTGCGCTGCTCCGCGAGCGTGGTCGGGGTCGACCATTCGAACGCCTCGAGCTGTTCGAGGAGGGCGGCGGGATCGGCGGCGTCCCCCACCGCGCCGCGGTCGAGGGCGATCACGACGCCGTCCGAGCCGCCCTGCGCGTCGACGGCGAGCTGGGCCGCCAACTGCGCGACTCCCCCGGCGCGCTCGGTCTCCGTAGCCGCCTCCAGCGCGGTGCGCGCGGCGTCGTCGAGTGCCGAATCGGTGACGGTCACCGTCGTGCCGCCGAGCGCGGCGCGCGGTCCTCCGGTGAGGTCCGCCCCGTTCGAGCTCAGTACGAGGTCGTCGATGCCCTCGCGCTCGAGCAGCGGAAGGAGGGCGGGATCGGCCAGCCCGTCGGCGGGCCAGGCGCGAGCCGCGTCCTGCTGCGGCCAGGCGAGCAGGTCGGCGAGCGTCGGGAGCGGCTCGGCTTCCGGTTCCGCCGCGCCGTCGGCGTCCGATCCCGTATCCGCGCTCTCGGAATCCGCGCTTCCGGAATCTGCAGCTTCCGCATCAGTACCCGACGCAGAATCGCCGCGCGACGCCGAGCCCTGACCGGTGCCGGATCCCCCGCCGGTCTCGGCGTCGGCACCGGTTGCCGCGTCGGAACCCGCTGCGGACTCCGCATCCGCCGCATCGGCGGTGCCGCCGGTGCCGTCGGAGCCGCCGCCGAAACTGCCGAAGCGGCTGACGAAATCGAGATTGGTCGGTTCGAGCAGGGTCGTGAACCCGAGCGCCGCCTGGGCGGAGGGGTCGGCGTCCGCGAACTGCAGCAGGAAGGATGGGAGCGGGGTCGTCTCGAGTCGACTGAGCAGCAGTTGCGCGTTGCGCGGCGCCTCGTCGCCGTAGGCCCGGATGCCCGCGACGATGCGCGGATCGATGGCCAGCGTCGCCTCGTGGGCGCGCGCCGCGGTGAGCAGTCGGTCCCAGCCGGGGGCGAGCTCCTCGAGCTGCCCGCGCGTCGGCAGGGTGCGGATGTCGGAGGGCAGCACGAACGGCACGATGACGCTCACCGGAATCGACTGCGCCCCCGCGCCCCTCCAGACGACGGCGGTGGTGCTCGACACGGACGGCGGCACGTTCGCCGGCTCGTCGGAGGGTTCGGATCCGAACACCGCGAACCCCGGCTGGGGCTCCTCCGCGAACTCGAGCGTCGCTCCGATCAGGTAGGCGCCCGGCGCGGCCCCCGGGTCGATGGGCACGTCGGCGCGCGGCACGGTCACCGTCGCGGTCTGCTCCGCTCCCGACGCGGTCGGCCCCACCTCGGCCTCGGCGAAGCGGATCCCGGCGGCGGTCGGCTCGGCATCGAGGCTCGCGACGTCGGTGACGCGACCCGAGCCGATCGCGAGCGTCACGGTGCCGGCGGGCAGCTCGGCGGTCGTCGCGTTGCGGATCAGCAGGCCGAACTCCACCTCGTCGTCGGCCGCCGCGATCACCGGTTGGCGCGGCGAGACGACGAGCTCGACGTCCGCATCGCCGCCGACCTCCGCGGAGGGTGCGGCGTCGGCGCTCCGCGGAGTCGCGAGCACGGGGCCGGAGATCGCGCCGATCAGCACGGCTCCGGCGAGGACCCAGGATCCCACGGTGCGCGCGTGCCGACGGAGAACAGGGAGCATGGCGACAAGTCTAGGGATCGGACCCGCACGGCGGACCCGGCTACCCTAGAGGGATGCCTTCCCTCGCTGCATCCATGGATGCGCTGCGCGCCATCGCCGGCTCGGCTCCGGTCGCGGCCCTCGCCGCCGCGTTCGCCGAGCGCGGCCACGAATTCGCCCTCGTGGGCGGCCCGGTGCGCGACGCGCTGCTCGGCCGACCCGTGACGGACCTGGACTTCACGACCTCCGCCCACCCCGACGAGACGCGCGCCGTGCTCGACGCGGTCTCGACGAACGTCTGGGACGTGGGCCGCGATTTCGGCACGATCGCGGCGAACGTGCTCGGCGAGACCGTCGAGATCACCACGTACCGCGCGGAGACGTACCGCGACGACTCGCGGAAGCCCGAGGTGAGATTCGGGAAGACCATCGAGGGCGATCTCGTGCGACGCGACTTCACGATCAATGCCCTCGCACTGATGCTCCCCGAGCTGCGTCTCGTCGACGTCTCCGGCGGACTCGAGGATCTGCTCGCCGAGCGGATTCGCACGCCCGGCGCCCCGGAGGAGTCGTTCACCGATGATCCGCTGCGCATGCTGCGCGCCGCGCGCTTCTCCGCGCAGCTCGGATTCGAGGTCGACGCGGCGACGCGGACGTCGATGGCGGAGCTCGCCGAGCGGCTCGACATCATCTCGGCCGAGCGGATCCGCGACGAGTTCGTGAAGCTCCTCTCCGCGCGCGACCCGCTTCCGGGCATTCGCCTGCTGGTCGAGACGGGGCTGGCCGAGCGATTCCTGCCGGAGCTGACGGCGCTCATCGCGACGCAGGACGATCACGGTCGGCACAAGGACGTGTACGAGCACAGCCTGACGGTGCTGCGGCAGGCCATCGAGCTGGAGCTCGCCCGCCGCGGGGGCGAGGGCGGCGACGGCGACGGCGAGGGGGTGCGCGTCGCCTCCCCCGACGTCGTGCTGCGCATCGCCGCACTGCTGCACGACATCGGCAAGCCGGCGACCCGCCGTTTCGAGCGGGGCGGAGTCACCTTCCATCACCACGACGTGGTGGGCGCGAAGCTCGCGAAGAAGCGGCTGCGCGAACTGCGGTTCGACAACGACACGGTGAAGCGCGTCGCACGTCTCATCGAGCTGCACCTGCGCTTCTTCGGCTACAGCGATCAGCCGTGGACCGATTCGGCGGTGCGGCGCTACGTGCGCGACGCCGGCGAAGAACTCGAACGGCTCCACATCCTGACCCGGGCCGACGTGACGACGCGCAATCGCCGCAAGGCGGAGCGTCTCGATCACGCCTACGACGACATCGAGCGCCGCATCGCCGAGCTCGCGGAGGCCGAGGAGCTCGCAGCGGTGCGGCCCGAGCTCGACGGCGAGCGGATCATGGCGATCCTCGGCATCGGGCCGGGGCCCGCGGTGGGCCGCGCGTATCGCCACCTGCTCGAGGTGCGCCTCGACGAGGGTCCGATCGGTTCGGAGGCCGCGGAGGCGCGGCTGCGCGCGTGGTACGCCGAGCACGGCGGCGAGTGAATGGGAGTGCGTGACGTGAATGCAGACGTATCGACGTGGTTCGACGGGCGGGCGCGGGTGCTGTTCGTGCATGCGCATCCCGACGATGAGACGATCGCGACCGGCGGAACGCTCGCGGCGCTTGCCGAGGCCGGGCGGGAGCCGCTGCTCGTGACGCTCACGCGCGGAGAGCGCGGCGAGGTGGTGGCGGGCCCGCTCGAGGCGCTCGTCGCAGCCCACGGCATCGCCGTCGCCCGGCAGAACGAGCTGAAGACCGCACTCGGCATGCTCGGGGTGGAGCGCCACGCGTTCCTCGGCGTCGAGCCCGCCCGCGCCGAGGGTTATCCCCCGGTGATCTACGAGGATTCCGGGATGGCGTGGGGCCCCGACGGACGCGCGACCGCGTCGGAGGATGCGAGCCCGGATGCGCTCACCTCGGCGCCCGCGGTCGAGGCGCTGAACGATCTGCTGGCCGCCGCATATCAGTCGCAGGCGCAGGCGATCGTGAGCTACGACGACGGAGGCGGTTACGGCCACCCCGATCACGTCTTCGCGCATCGTCTCGCACGCGCGGTCGCGCACGCCCTCGAAATCCCGTTCTGGGCCATCGTCTCCGACGTGTTCTCGAGCGATGCCGGCCCCGCGCCGACCGACGCGTCGTCGGCGTCGGCGGAGGCCCACGACGTCTCCCCCTGGCTTCCCCGCAAGACCGCCGCGCTGCGGGCGTATGCGACGCAGCTCACCGTCGACGGCGATGAGATCGTGCACGTCGGCGGGCAGCGGGAGCCGATCGGCACCGTCGAGACGTTCCGGCGCCTGACACCGGCGCCGAGCGGGCCCGGCGCCGAATCGGCGCCGCGTGGGGAGGCGCCGAGCGCAGAGGCGCCGCCCCGGTGAGCCGCTACCTCGGCCCGGCGCAGCAGCTCGCGACCCTCCCCGAGATCCGGCGGAGCAACGCGGCCTTCCATCTCTCCTGGTCCATCGGCTTCGTGGTGCTCGGCGCCGTGTTCGTGGCCATCGTCCTCGGTGCCGCCTCGCGGGCGGGCGCGACCTGCAGCCCGGGGCTCGACTGCTCGGCCGCGGTCGGGGCGAGCCGCGCCCTCACGCTGATGATGATCCCCTTCGGCCTCCTCCTCCTGCTCGCGATCTCGCTCGGCGGGGCCTTCATGATCCGGCACCGCCTCTGGTTCAACCGCAGTGCCGACGGGCTGCGGCGCAGGCCCACGGGCACGCCGGTGGTGCGCGTGTTCGAGCGCACCTGGCACTCCGATGACGCCTGGAACGCGTGGATCTACGAGCGGTTGCGGGTGGGCGACCTCGCGGCGCTGCACCAGCTCGGCATGCCGCAGTGGCACAACCTGGGCGACCTGTACGTGCACGTCTACGAGGCGCGCGCGGATCGCGTCGCATACGTGTGCATCGGTTCGAACGCGGCGATGCGCCGCGGCGTCGACACCGGGTGGCGGCCGATCGTGATGACGGGCGCCTGGTACGACTACACCCTCCAGTTCTTCCGCGGCGGTGCCGGCGTCTGACCGGGTGACGGTGCGGCTCGAAGGTGCTAAGCTGTTGAAGTTGTCTGCGTTCAGCGCTCCCTGCGCTGCGCGACGGCACGATGTATCAACACCCTCCTGTCACAGAAATCCTGTGGCCGTGAAGTCCGAAGGAGGTGGGTCAATAATGCATCCGTACGAACTGATGGTGATCCTCGATCCGGGTATCGACGAGCGCACCGTGGCCCCCAGCATCGAGAAGTTCCTCGGCGTCATCCGCAATGCGGGCGGCGAGATCGAGAGCACCGATATCTGGGGCAAGCGTCGTCTGGCCTACGAGATCAAGAAGCAGTCCGAAGGCATCTACGTCGTGGTGAACTTCACCGCGACCCACGAGGCCACCGCTGAGCTCGATCGTCAGCTGGGTCTCTCCGAGGCCGTGCTCCGCACCAAGGTGCTGCGCTCCGACGAGCTCATCGCCCAGCGCGCGGCTCAGACGAAGCGCGACCAGGCCAAGGCCGCTCGCGCAGCCGCGAAGGTCGGCGCCTAGCCCATGGCCGGCGAGCCGCTGATCACAGTCGTCGGCAACCTCGTTGCCGACCCGGAGCCGCGCGTCAGCCAGGCGGGCAAGTCGTGGGTGACCTTCCGGATCGCCTCGACCCCTCGCGTGCGCGACCGCCAGTCGGGCGATTGGTCGGACGGCGAACCGCTGTGGCTCGGGTGCCGCGCATACGGCGAGTACGCCGATAACATCGCGGCATCGCTCACCAAGGGCATGCGCGTCATCGTGCAGGGCCGCCTCACCCAGCGCAGCTACACCGACAACCAGGGCCAGCAGCGCACCTCGCTCGACCTCGAGGTCGAAGAGGTCGGGCCGTCGCTCCGGTTCGCCACGGCTCAGGTCGCGCGCGGCCAGGCTCGCGGCCAGGTGGGGGGCTTCGGCGGCGGCAGCGCCGGCGGAAACCAGCCCGCCGGGCAGAGCAGCTGGGGCCAGCCCGCAGCTCCTCAGCAGCAGGACAACCCCTGGACCAATTCGGGTCAGGGCCAGTCCGGCGGCGGCGGCTTCGGCGGCGGTTTCGACGACGAGCAACCCTTCTAAACTTCTTGATCCGGCGCAGCCGGAACGCATCACGAAAAGAGACCAATTATGGCAGGCAAGTCCAGCGGCACAGCCCGCAAGCCGGGTCGCGGTAAGAACGCCAAGACCCTCGCACCCGCGAAGAAGCAGACCGTCGGCGTCATCGATTACAAGGATGTCGCCACGCTCCGCAAGTTCATCTCCGAGCGCGGAAAGATCCGCGCCCGTCGTATCACCGGTGTGTCCGTTCAGGAGCAGCGACTCATCGCGAAGGCCGTGAAGAACGCCCGCGAGATGGCTCTCCTCCCCTACGCCGGTTCCGGCCGGTAAGGAGTAGAGAAATGTCAAAGGTAATCCTCACGAACGAGGTCCAGGGCCTCGGTTCCGCCGGTGACGTCGTCGACGTCAAGACCGGTTACGCCCGCAACTACCTCGTGCCCCAGGGCTACGCGGTGCACTGGACCCGCGGCGGCGAGGCTCAGGTCGCGCAGCTCCGCGCCGCGCGCGAGGCCCGCGCGCTCGCCTCGGTCGAAGACGCGCAGGCGCTCAAGGCCAAGCTGCAGGAGGGCAAGATCCGCCTCCTCACCAAGACCGGCAACGGCGGTCGTCTGTTCGGCTCCGTGAAGCCCGCCGCAGTCGCGGCAGCGGTGTCGGAGGCGGGCATCGGCGAGATCGACAAGCGCAAGATCACGCTCCCCGCGATCAAGACGACCGGCGAGTACGAGGCCATCGTGCACCTGCACGAGGGTGTCGACGCCAAGGTCACGCTGCAGGTCATCGCTCAGCGATAGCACTTCGCGCACGTCACGGCGGGACGCCGGCTCGGTTCTCCGGGCCGGCGTCCCGCCGTTCGCATGTGCGCCCTGCGCACGCCTCCGGCTCGGGGCGGCTTCTGCCGTCCGGGCGCTCGCTCCGCCCGCTCCGACGCGTGCCGAACGTGCTCCGCCGATGGCGGCTGGGGGTTGAACGGCCCGTGAACGATGCGGAGGCGCCCGGCTCGAGAATGGCTACCGCGCAGCCCTCGCCGGATGCAAGTTCTCCACATGCCGGGCGTTTCTCAAAGACTCAAGCTGTACCTGAGACTTGAATAACTTTCTGCCTGTGGATAATGAAAACTCCTGTTCACGAGCCGGAAACAATCTCGTCTCCACACCCCATCCACAAGTTCTCCCCAAGCGTGTGGACAACGAACGGCTCTACGCGGTGAATTGTCCACGGAGTTATCCACAGGCGGGGTGTTCGCCCCGTGGAGGGCGTTTTGCCGACCGGCGCGCGGGGCCTACCGTGAATGTCCGGGGTCCGGTGTCTGATCGTTCAGTAACCGAAGCCATCGCTGTGAGAGGAAGTCTGCGTGTCCATTGCACACCTGGGAATCTCGGATCCGTTCGTCGACGACGAGTCGCGCGGGCACGAGCGCACGCCCCCGTACGATCTGCTCGCCGAGCAGAGCGCGCTGGGCGGCATGCTGCTGTCGAAGGACGCGGTCGCCGACGTCACCGGGCTGCTGAAGGGCTCCGACCTCTACGTGCCCAAGCACGAGGTGATCTACGAGGCCGTGCTCTCGCTCTACTCCCGCGGCGAGCCCACCGACGTCATCACGGTCACCGACGAGCTCACGAAGAGCGGCGAGCTGCAGCGCGCCGGCGGCGCCGAGTACCTGCACACGCTCACCAGCATCGTGCCGACCGCAGCGAACGCGAGCTTCTACGCCGAGATCGTCGCGGAGAAGGCGCTGCTCCGGCGCCTCGTCGAGGCGGGAACCCGCATCGTGCAGATGGGCTACGCGGGCGAGGGCGAGGCGATCGATCTCGTCAACGTCGCCCAGTCCGAGATCTACGGCGTGACGGGGGAGAGTCAGGGCGAGGATTACGTGCCGCTCCACCTGGCCGTGGACGCCGCGCTCGAGGAGATCAATAAGGCGAACGGCGCGGCTGACGGAATGCTCGGCGTGCCGACCGGCTTCAGCGAACTCGACGCCATGACCAACGGCTTCGCCGGCGGCCAGATGATCATCATCGCCGCCCGACCCGCCATGGGCAAGTCGACGCTCGCGATGGACGTCGCGCGCAACGCATCGGTGCACGCGAACGCACCCACCGTGTTCTTCTCCCTCGAGATGGGCCGCGCCGAGATCGCGATGCGTCTGCTCGCGGCGGAGGCGAGCATCCCCATGCAGACGCTCCGCAAGGGCGCGCTCGACAACCGCGACTTCCAGAAGCTCGCGGCGACTCAGGCGCGCGTGGCCGAGGCGCCGCTCTACATCGATGACAGCCCGAATCTCACCCTCGTCGAGATCCGAGCGAAGTGCCGCCGCCTGAAGCAGCAGCACGGGCTGCGCATGGTCGTGATCGACTACCTCCAGCTGCTCTCGAGCGGCAAGAAGTCGGAGAGCCGCCAGCAGGAGGTCTCGGAGTTCTCACGCGCACTGAAGCTGCTCTCCAAGGAGCTCGACGTGCCGGTGATCGCGCTCTCCCAGCTGAACCGAGCGTCCGAGCAGCGCGCAGACAAGATGCCGGCCATCAGCGACCTCCGCGAATCGGGCTCGCTCGAGCAGGACGCCGACATGGTGATCCTGCTCCACCGCGAGGCCGTGGGCGATCGCGACAGCCCCCGCGCGGGGGAGGCCGACTTCATCCTGGCGAAGCAGCGCAACGGGCCCACGGGCACCGTGACCGTCGCCTTCCAGGGCCACTACTCGCGCTTCCAGGACATGCCCCAGGTGTGAGGCTCGGCGCTGCTGCGCCCGACCCTGCGGCGGCGCACCGTCGCGGGGATTCCGCACAGCGATGCCGGGGTAGACTGGGATCGACCGAGAAAGGGGTGTCATGCCTGCTGCAGTTTCGACAACTGCGGGATCGACGACTCCCGAAACGCCCGTGTCTCGCCCCATCAAGCTGGTGCGCGTCGCCGTGCTCCTGCTCTCCGGGATCGCCATCGCCTTCTCGGCGACACTGCACGAGCAGCTGTCGTTCGACCTCGGAATGGCCGCGCTCACCATCGGAGCGGTCGGCATCGCCCATCTCGTCGAGTGGTGGTCGCTGCGCTCGCGCGGAGGCAATCCGCTCCCGCTCCTGCTCGGCGTCGTCTCGCTCGCCGCAGCGCTGGGCCTCGCGCTCACCGACACGGTCATCGTGTTCGCAGTCGTCGTGGCGGGCTGGGCGCTGCTCAGCGCGCTCCTCGAATTCGTCGGCATGACGGTGCGACCGGGAAGTCGTCAGGACGCCGTGTTCCTCGGCGCGACCGGCATGCTGCTCGCCCTGCTCGTCATCCTCGTGCGCACCGATGAGGTCGCCGTGCTCGGCTTCCTCGGCGCGTACGCGGTGCTCGCCGGCGTGTACCTCGGTATCTCCGCGTTCGACACCCGCCGTGCATCCGCGCCCGGCGACGGTGCGATCAGCGACGGGGCAGCCAGCGAACGTTCACCCCTCTCGAGCCCTCCGGAAAGCAGACGATGACCCAGCCCCCCGAGCCCGCCAATCAGGATCCCGTGACGCCGTCGCGCCGTGACCGCCTGAAGCCGCTCGAGCTCATCGGCTTCTCGGCCGTGCTCGGCGTCTTCGCCGGAGTCGTGGTGCTGCTGACGACGCGAGACCTCGTTCTCGGCGCCGTCTTCCTGGGCATCGGCTTCATCGTGTCGATCATGATGGTCGCGCTGGTCGGCCTCGGCGGGAAGCCGAGCCAGGACGACCTCGACGCGCGCAAGGATCTGCAGCAGCCGAACGACAAGCCGAACTGGCACTGACGCGACAGCGCGCGGCGCGGCCGGATCGGCGGCGCACGACCAGGCCGGAGCGGCGGCCGGGGGGAGAGCCCCCGGGGCCGCCGCCGCGATCCCGCCCCTACCGCTGCAGGTAGTCGACGAGCCGCACCGCGTCGCCGATGTACGTCGCCGGAGTGAGGGCGAGCAGCCGCTGCTTCGCCGCGTCGCCGATCTCGAGGCCCTCGACGAACTCGACGAGATCGGCTTGACCGATGCGTCGTCCGCGCGTGAGCTCCTTGAGCGCCGCGTAGGGGTCGCTGATCGACGAGCGGCCCGCGGTCACCTCGGCGCGGATCACGGTCTGGATGGCCTCGCCGAGCACCTCCCAGTTCGCGTCGAGATCGGCGGCGAGCACCTCGGGAGCCGCATCGATCTGCCCGAGCCCCTTCAGAATGTTGTCGAGCGCGAGCACCGAGTGCCCGAGCCCCACTCCGATGTTGCGCTGCGCGGATGAGTCGGTGAGGTCGCGCTGCCAGCGGCTCGTGACGAGCGTCGCCGCGAGCGAGTCGAGGATGGCGTTCGAGAGCTCGAGGTTGGCCTCGGCGTTCTCGAAGCGGATCGGGTTGACCTTGTGCGGCATCGTCGACGAACCGGTGGCCCCCGCCACGGGAATCTGACGGAAGTAGCCGATCGAGATGTAGCTCCACACGTCGGTCGCGAGGTTGTGCAGAATGCGGTTCGCGTGCGCGATGCGCGTGTACAGCTCGGCCTGCCAGTCGTGCGACTCGATCTGCGTGGTGAGCGGGTTCCAGTCGAGACCGAGGCCCTCCACGAACTCCTGCGACACCTGCGCCCAGTCGGTATCGGGGTCCGCTGCGAGGTGTGCGGCGAACGTGCCGGTGGCCCCCGAGAACTTGCCGAGGTACTCGATGTCGTCGATCTGATTGAGCTGCCGCTCGAGCCGGTGCACAAACACCGCGAGCTCCTTGCCGAGCGTCGTGGGCGTCGCCGGCTGGCCGTGCGTGCGGCTCATCATGGGGAGCTCGCGGTACTGCTCGGCCTGACGGGCGAGCTCGGCGATGACGCGCTCGAAGCGCGGGCGCCACACGTCGGCGATCGCCTGCTTGACGGTCAGTGCGTACGAGAGGTTGTTGATGTCCTCGCTCGTGCAGCAGACGTGGGTGAGCTCGGCGAGGTGCCCGAGGCCCTGCTTCTCGAGGCGTGCGCGCACCAGATACTCGACCGCCTTCACGTCGTGCTGGGTGGTGCGCTCCGTCTCAGCCAGCTCGTCGATCTCGGCCTGGCCGAAGTCGGACGCCCAGGCCCGCAGCGCGGCGACCTGATCGGCGTCGATGGGGGAGCCGCCGAGCAGCGAGTGCTCGGTGAGGTGCACGAGCCACTCGACCTCGACGTGCACGCGCGCCTTGTTGAGGCCCGCCTCGGAGAGTGTCTCGCCGAGTTCGGCGACCGCAGCGCGGTAGCGTCCGTCGAGGGGGCTGATGGGCTGCGTGGGGAGCGGGGTCATGTGAGCCTCTCGGGGTCGGGATCGCGGTCCGTCGACCATTCTCCCACGCCGCCCGCCGGGGGTGCCGACGCCGGGGCGCGGCTCAGTCGGCCCGCTTGCGCGAGGTGCCGAGCAGGCCGTTCAGGATCCCGGACAGGATCGACAGCACCAGTGCCGCGAGCACGCCCCACCAGAACCCGTCGAGGCGCAGACCGAACCCCGCGAGGTCGGAGAGCCAGGCGACGACTGCGAGCAGGAGGCCGTTCACGATGAGCCCGAACAGCCCCAGCGTCACGATGTACAGCGGGATGGAGACGAAGCGCACGACCTTGCCGAGCGTGCCGTTCACGAGACCGAACACCAGCGCGACGAGCACGAGCGTCAGCACCTTCCCCGACCCGTCGTCGGTGATCGGCTCGACCCACACGCCGTGCTCGCCGCTGCCGCCCACGATGAGCGTGGTGAGCCACAGTGCGAAGGCGTTCACGAGGATCCGGATGAGCGTGCGCATGCCTCATTGTCTCACCTGCGCGGCGGGCGCGGCAGAGGCCGCGAACGGGTACGGTTCGCGCGAAGGGGACGGTTCCCCGCGAGCACGAGCGATTCGCGCGAACCGGAGCAGTTCGCGCACGCGGGCCCTGCCGCTCGCACGCGGCCCCTCACTACACTGAAGCCCATGAGTGACCAGGCCATGCCCCCCGTCAGCCTCCGCGCAGACGTGCTCGCCGTTCCCGCATACCGCCAGGGCGCAACGCCGACGAAGCCGGGCTACAAGCTCTCGAGCAACGAGAACCCGTTCCCGCCCCTGCCCGGGGTGCTCGACGCGATCGCCCAGCGCGCCGACGTGAACCGCTACGCGGCGGTCGCGATGCCCGAGCTGCGCGAGACCATCGGCGCGGAGTTCGGCGTCGACGGATCGCACGTGCACCTCGCAGCAGGCTCCGTCGCGATCCTCTTCCAGCTCGTGCACGCCGCCGCCGGCGCGGGCGACGAGTACCTGCACGCCTGGCCGAGCTTCGAGGCGTACCCGTCGCTCGGCCTCGCCTCGGGGGCCGCGGCCCGCCGCGTGCCGCTCACCCCGAACGCCGAGCACGACCTCGACGCGATGGCCGACGCCATCACCGAGGGCACCCGCGTCGTGCTGCTGTGCTCGCCCAACAATCCGACGGGCCCGACGATCCGCCGCGCCGACTTCGACCGGTTCATGGCGCGCGTCCCCGCGCGCACGCTGGTCGTGCTCGACGAGGCCTACCGCGAGTTCGTCACCGACCCTGAAGCCGTGCGCGGCGAGGACGTGCTGCGGCAGCACCCGAACCTCGTCGTGCTGCGCACCTTCTCGAAGGCGTACGGGCTGGCGGGGCTGCGCATCGGATACGGCGTCGGCGATCCGGCCATCTTCGCGGCTGCGGCCAGCGTCGCGATCCCCCTGTCGGTGACCGGGATCGCGGAGAGCGCCGCCCGCGCGTCGCTCACCCCCGAGGCCCGCGCCGTGCACGCCGAGCGCGTCGCCGAGCTGACCGAGCGCCGCGACGCGCTCGCCGCGGCCCTCCGCGACCTGGGCCTCGCGATTCCGCAGGCGCAGGGCAACTTCGTGTGGATCCCCGAGACCGGCGAGACGGCCGGGGGAGTGCCCGACGCGCTCGCGCTCGCCGCCGACTTCTCGGAGGCCGGGACGCTCGTGCGCCCGTTCGGCGGTGTCGGCGTGCGCATCTCGGTCGGGGAGCCCGAGAGCGTGCCGGTCGTCATCGACATCGTGCGACGGCACCTCGAGACATCCGCATATCCCGCCGGGCGCAGCACCACTCATTACACTGAATCGAGATGAGCGAAGAGAGCACCGAGCGCCTGCTGCGCAGCGACGATCCCGAGCCGATCCGCTTCCTGAACGCGGAGGGCGGGTACGCGCCGTCGGCGACCGCTGCCGAGTACGCGGCCGAGCTCGAGGGCGTCGGCGTCGACGACTTCTCCCAGTGGTATCGCGACATGGTCACGACGCGCGCCTTCGACACCGAGTGCACGCATCTGCAGCGCCAGGGCCAGCTCGCCCTCTGGGTGCCGAGCGTCGGGCAGGAGGGATGCCAGGTCGGCCTGGTGCGCGCCTCGGAGCCGCAGGACCACATCTTCCCGGCGTACCGCGAGCACCTCGTCGCCCACGTGCGCGGCGTCGACCTGCTCGACATCGCGGCGCAGTTCCGCGGCGTGACGCACGGCGGCTGGGACATCACCGACCCCGCCAACGGCAACGTGCACCTCTACACCCTGGTGCTCGGCTCGCAGACGCAGCACGCCACCGGACACGCCCTCGGCCAGGTGCTCGACGCGAAGCGGCGCGCCGGCAGCACCGCGCTCGACGCCGGCGAGCCGGGCACGCCGACCGGAGAGGCCACCATGGTCTTCTACGGCGACGGCACCACCAGTCAGGGCGACCCGAACGAGGCGATGATCTTCGCGGCGAGCTACCGGACGCCCGAGGTGTTCGTCGTGCAGAACAACGGCTGGGCCATCTCCGTGCCGGTCGCACGGCAGTCGCGCACCCCCCTGTACCGCCGTGCACTCGGATTCGGCCTGCGCGCCGTGCAGATCGACGGCAACGATCCGCTGGCCGCGTTCGCCGTGGGCCGCCGCTTCCTGCGCCTCGCCCGCGAGGGCCACGGGCCGGGGTACATCGAGGCCCTCACGTACCGCATCGGCGCGCACACCACGGCCGACGACCCCACCCGCTACCGCCCCGAGGGCGAGCTCGAGACGTGGCGCCTGCGCGATCCCATCGCCCGGCTCGAAGCCCACCTGCGCGAGCTCGGCGTCGACGACGCGTTCTTCGCCGAGGTCGCCGAAACGGCCGACCGCAAGGCGAAGACGGTGCGCGACCAGATTCTGACCCTGCCGAAGCCGCAGCCCGAGTCGATGTTCGCGCACGTCTACGCAGACCCGCACCCGCGCATCGACGAGCAGCGCGCCTGGTTCGCCGAGTACGAATCCTCGTTCGAAGGGGGCGACGCATGACCGAGATCCAGACGCTCGCCGAGCGCACCGAACTGCCCATCGCCCGTGCGATCAACGAGGGCCTGCGGACCGCCATGGTCGAGAACGATCGCGTGCTGCTGATGGGCGAGGACATCGGGCCGCTCGGCGGCGTGTTCCGGGTCACCGACCGACTGCAGGCCGATTTCGGATCGGCCCGCGTACTCGACACCCCGCTGGCCGAGGCCGGCATCGTCGGCAGCGCCATCGGCCTCGCGCTGCGCGGCTACCGCCCCGTGGTCGAGATCCAGTTCGACGGATTCATCTTCCCCGCCTTCAACCAGATCACCACGCAGCTCGCGAAGATCCGCGCGCGTCACGACGGCGCCGTATCGATGCCGGTCGTCATCCGCGTGCCGTACGGCGGGCACATCAACTCGATCGAGCATCACGAGGAGAGCCCCGAGGCGTACTTCGCGCACACCGCCGGGCTGCGCGTCGTCGCCCCCTCCACCGCGAACGACGCCTACTGGATGATCCAGCAGGCCATCGCCTCGGACGACCCGGTGCTCTTCTTCGAGCCGAAGGCGAAGTACTGGCAGAAGGGGCCGGTCGACCCGAGCGCCCCCGCCGCCGCCCTGCACGAGAGCCGGGTCGCCCGCGCCGGAACCGACTGCACCGTCGTCGGGTTCGGCGCCATGGTCACGACCCTGCTGCAGGCCGCCGAGATCGCGCAGTCGGAGGGCACGAGCCTCGAGGTGATCGACCTGCGCACCGTATCGCCCATCGACTACGAGCCCGTGCTCGCCTCGGTGCGCAAGACCGGCCGCCTCGTCGTGGCGCAGGAGGCGTCGGGCAACGCCAGCGTCGGCAGCGAGATCGCCGCGACGGTCGCCGAGCGCGCGTTCTACTCGCTGCAGGCGCCCGTGCTGCGCGTCTCGGGCTACGACGTCCCCTTCCCCGCTGCCGCCATCGAACCGATGTTCCTCCCCGACGCCGACCGCGTGCTCGAGGCCGTCGACCGCACGATGCACTACTGACCCCGACTCCAGGAGTTTCCATGAGCGAGATGACGTTCCCCCTCCCCGATGTCGGCGAGGGGCTCACCGAGGCCGAGATCGTCGCCTGGCACGTCGCGCCGGGCGATGCCGTCGCCCTGAACCAGGTGATCTGCGAGATCGAGACGGCGAAGTCGCTCGTCGAGCTGCCGTCGCCGTTCACGGGAGTGGTCTCCGAGCTGCTCGTCGAGGTCGGCGTCACGGTGCCCGTCGGCGAGCCGATCCTGCGGGTCAGTGTGGAGGGTGCGGACGCCGAGAGCGCACCCGGCGGCGGGCAGACGTCGGCCGACACCGACTCCGGCGCCGACGCGGCGAGCGCGCCCCTCGACACCGACGAGACCCGCGACGTCGTCGCCGACACCGCCGCGAGCGTCGCCCACGAGAACGGGGAGGGCGGAGCGGTGCTCGTCGGCTACGGCACCGGCGGTGCCGTGAAGTCGCGCCGTCGGCGCGGCGGCGAGCCCGTGCTGCGTCGCGAGACGAGCGCCGCCGCCGCGGGGCGTGCGCCCGCCTCGGCGGCCGGCGTCGGTGCGCAGCACGGATCGCACGCCGTGATTCCGGTCGCCGAGTCTGCGCCCGTGATCGCGAAGCCGCCGATCCGCAAGCTCGCGAAGGATCTGGGCGTCGACCTGACGCAGGTCACCGGCACCGGCATCGCCGGGGAGGTGCTGCGCGACGACGTCGTGCGCGAGGCCTCGCAGGCCAGCGTCTTCCGCAACCTCTCGACCCCCGAGGTCGCGGAAGCGCGCGAGGAGCGCATCCCGCTCAAGGGCATCCGCAAGATGACCGCGCAGGCGATGGTGACCAGCGCCTTCGAGGCGCCGCACGTCAGCGTGTTCACCGACGTCGATGCAACGCGCACCATGGAGTTCGTGAAGCGGCTGAAGAGCTCGACCGACTTCGCCGGCGTCAAGGTCTCGCCGCTGCTCATCTTCGCGAAGGCGATGCTGTGGGCCGTGCGGCGCAGCCCCGAGGTGAACGCCACGTTCACCGACACCGAGATCATCCGCCACAACTTCGTCAACCTCGGCATCGCCGCGGCCACCCCGCGCGGGCTCGTCGTGCCGAACATCAAGGATGCGCAGGATCTCAGCCTGCTCGACCTCGCGCGCGCGATCGAGCAGCTGACGATCACGGCCCGAGACGGGCGCACCTCTCCGAGCGACATGGCGCGCGGCACCATCACGATCACCAACATCGGCGTCTTCGGCATGGACTTCGGCACGCCCATTCTGAACCCGGGCGAGTGCGGCATCATGGCGATGGGCACGATCCGGCAGAAGCCGTGGGTCGTCGACGGCGAGGTGCGGCCGCGCATGGTGACGACGGTCGGCGGATCCTTCGACCATCGCATCGTCGACGGCGACGTGATCTCGCGCTTCGTCGCCGACGTCGCGTCGGTGCTCGAGGAGCCCGCGCTGCTGCTCGACTGAGCCGGGGTGCCCGGGGCGGGCGCCGAGTGTGCCTCCCGGCCTCGGGCGACGGGGCGCCCCGCCGCCCCGGTGCCGGGGACGGAAGCCGCAGCCCCGCGGCGCACCCGCCGACTCGGCGTGCGCCCTCCGACTAGGCGTGCACCCGCTCGCCCCCGGCGAGGTGGCTGCGCGGTTCCAGCTGCAGCGTGACGTGATCGGTGTCGAAGTGCTCGTGCAGGCAGGCGCGCACCTCGTCGAGGATCGCGTGGTACCCGCGCTCGTTCCAGGCCGCGTCGGTCACTGCGACGTGCGCCGAGAAGGCGGGCACGCCCGAGGTGATGGTCCAGGCGTGCACGTCGTGCACCTCTGCGACGCCGGGCACCGCCTCCATGTGCGCGCGCGCCGCATCGACGTCGACGTGCTTGGGGGAGGCCTCGAGCAGCACGTCGACGACGTCGCGGAGCAGGCTGATGGCGCGGGGGAAGATGAGGAGCGCGATGAGGATCGACGCGATCTGGTCGACCGCGTTCCACCCGGTGATCAGGATGACGACCGCGGCGGCGATGACGGCGACCGACCCCAGCAGGTCGCCGAGCACTTCGAGGTAGGCGCCGCGCACGTTGAGGCTCTCCCGCTGCCCGGAGCGCAGGATGAGCAGGGAGATCAGGTTGGCGACGGCGCCGATCGCCGCGGCGGCGAGCATCGGCCCGGAGTGCACCTCGACCTCGGCGCCGAAGCGGGAGATCGCCTGGACGAGGATGACGATGGCGATGACGCCCAGCACGATGCCGTTGACGAGCGCGGCGAGGACCTCGATGCGCAGGTACCCGAAGGTGCGCTTCGAGGTTGCGGCGAGTCCGGCGATGAGGCTCGCGATGAGCGCGATCGCGACGCCGGTGGCGTCGGTGAGCATGTGGCCGGCGTCGGCGAGCAGGGAGAGCGAGTTCGAGACGACCGCGCCGACGAGCTGCACCACGAAGACCGTGAGCGTGATCGCGAGCACGAGCACGAGTCTGCGCCGGTGCTTCGCGGTGGCCGAGGTCGCGCCCTGCAGCCCGTGATCGTGGCCGTGGCCGTGGCCGTGCGACCCGCGCGGGTCGGCCACTGCTGCGGGGCGATCGGGGTGCCCGGCGCTGAACTCGGGCTCGCAGGCGTCGTCGGCGCGGTGCGTCGCGTTCACGGTGCCTCCTCGGATGCCGTTCGGGTTCGTCTCCGCCCACCATACCTCCCTGGGGTATCTGGCGTCGAGTGCGATCGCGAAGCCGATGGGACATGTGCCGTCGGCCCCCGGCCGTGCCGCTACGCTCGACGTATGACTACCGAAGCACTTTCGATCGGCTTCGTGATGCTGCACACCTCCCCGCTCGACGTGCCGGGCACGAAGGATGCGGGCGGGATGAACGTCGTCGTGCGCGCGCAGGCCGAGGCTCTGGCCCGCGCCGGGCACCGCGTGCGCATCTTCACCCGGCGCAGTGACACCGAGACGCCTTCTCGCGTCGAGCTGATGCCCGGCCTGTCGGTGGTGCTGCTCGACGCCGGCCCGCCCCGTCTGCTGGCGAAGGGCGAGCACGAGCACGTGATGGACGAGTTCAGCCGACTGCTGCACGACGCGATCGCCGCCGACACGGTGGAGCTGCTGCACGCCGAGCACTGGTTCTCGGGCATCGCCGCGCTGCCCGTCGCGCGGGAGCGCGGCATCCCGCTCGTGCAGAGCTACCACTCGATCGCCGCGCCGCCCGAGTCGCCCATCGGCGAGGGCGAGCGGCCCGAGTCTCCCGGGCGTCTCGCGGGCGAGGCGCGGCTCGCCGCCGAGACGGACCTCATCATCGCCGTGAGCGACGCCGAGCGCGCCACGGTGCTCGAGCGGTTGCAGGGCGACGCGGATCGCGTGCGCGTCGTGCCCCTCGGCGTCGACACCGCGCTGTTCCACCCGTGCGACACGGCCGAGTGCGACGAGCAGCGCGACTGGCTGCGCGGCGGCGGGCGACCCGAGGTGATCCTCGTCGGCCGGCTGCATCCGTTGAAGGGCTTCGACCTCGCCATCGAGGCTATCGCGCGCCTGCCGCATGCGCAGCGCCCGACGCTCCGCATCGTGGGAGCGCCGCCGCCCGACGGTGACGCCTACGCCCGCGAGCTCCACGAGGCGGTCGTCGCGCACGGCATGCTCGGCACGACGGCGTTCGAGGGCGCGCTGCGGCGGCGTGAGCTCGCCGAGCGCATCCGCTCGGCGAGTCTCATGCTCGTGCCGTCGCACTCCGAGACGTTCGGTCTGGTCGCCCTCGAGGCGGCGGCGTCGGGGGTGCCCGTGATCGCGCGCGACGCGGGCGGTCTGCGGGAGGCGGTCGTCGCGGGAACGACCGGCGTGCTGCTGGCGGACGACGAGCCGGCGGTGTGGGCGGCGGCGATCCGGGACCTGCTCTCGGACGAGCCCGGGCTGAAGCGCATGGGAGAGGCGGCGCGCGCCCACGCGGTGGAGCGCAGCTGGCAGGCGTCGGCGGACCGGCTGGTCGAGGTCTATCGCGAGGTCATCGCCCGCCCGGCCGGGGCGCAGCGTCAGCGGGAGACGAGCGTGGTCTCGAACGAGTAGAGGTCGGGCCGGTAGCAGTGGTGGCCGGCCTCGATGACGCTGCCGCCCTGGTCGAAGGCGACGCGGTCCATCGTGAGCACCGGGCTGCCCTTCGCCAGGTCGAGCAGCTCGTGTTCGTCGCTGTGCGTGCGCCGCGCGCCGATCGTCTGGTTCGCGATCTTGATGGAGATGCCGCGGGCGCGCAGCATCTCGTACAGGCCGTGCGTCTCGAGGTCGTCTCGGGTGATGTCGGCGTACTCGGGCGGCAGCAGGTTCTCGAGGATCGCCATCGGCGTGCCGTCCGCGCTCCGCAGGCGGCGGATGCGGGTGATCTCGGTGCCCGCCGCGACGCGCAGGCGCTGCGCCGCCTCCTCGTCGGCGGGGATGCGGTCGAGGGAGAGCACGCGCGTGCTGGGGTGGTGACCGGCGCGCGTGAGGTCCTCCTGCAGGCTGGTGAGTTCGACGGGTCGGCTCACGCGCGCCTGCACGACCTGGGTGCCGATGCCGCGGCGGCGCACCAGCAGCCCCTTGTCGACGAGCTCCTGGATGGCGCGACGCACGGTGGGGCGGGAGAGGCCGAGGTGCTGACCGATGGCGATCTCGTTCTCGAGGCGGGCCCCGGCGGGGATGATGCCGTCGCGGATCGCGCGCTCGAGGCGGCTGGAGATCTGGAAGTAGAGGGGGATGGGGCCGCTGCGGTCGAGGTCGGCGAAGAGCTCGCCCGGCCAGACGGGTTCAGTACTCATGTGCGGTGCTCCTCGGCGCTGGGGTGGCACGCGGGTCGAAGGCGGTGGGCCGCGGGCGACCCCTTTGTGATGACAACATTACCCCCCGGGCCCTATCGCGTGTGCTCCGCCGCCGGGTTCGTGCTATTGTTAGGACAAATGCAGCGGTGCACGAGGCCCGCCTGCGCCACCACGAGAAGGCGAGTAGCGAATGTCGGAACAGCGGCGTCGAGATGACGTTCTGGCACTGGGTCGGCTCGGCGTCGACATCTACCCGTTGCAAGACGGCGTCGGCCTCGAAGAGGTGACGAGCTTCGGCAAGTACCTCGGAGGGAGCGCCGCGAACGTCGCCGTCGCCGCGGCGAAGTACGGCCGGGCGACCGCGCTGATGTCGCGCGTCGGAGACGACCCCTTCGGCCGCTACCTGCTGCGCGAGCTCGAACGCCTGGGCGTCGACAACCGCGAGGTCCGCGTCGATCCGCAGTACCCCACGCCGATCACGTTCTGCGAGATCTTCCCGCCCGACGACTTCCCGCTGTACTTCTACCGCAAGCCGAAGGCGCCCGACCTGCAGATCGCCACAGTCGATCTCGACCTCGACGCGGTGCGCGACGCCCGCATCCTGTGGTTCACCCTCACCGGGCTCAGCGAGGAGCCGAGCCGCGCGACGCACCTCGCCGCGCTCGAGGCCCGGGCGAGGGCCGAGCACACGATCTTCGACCTCGACTACCGCCCGATGTTCTGGGACACCCCGGCGGAGGCGACGGAGCAGGTCGCGGCGGCGATCGAGCACGCGACGATCGCGGTCGGCAATCGGGAGGAGTGCGAGGTGGCCGTGGGCGAGACCGAACCCGACCGCGCAGCCGACGCGCTGCTCGAACGCGGCCTGCAGCTCGCGATCGTGAAGCAGGGCCCCAAGGGCGTGCTCGCGAAGACGCGGGAGGAGCGCGTCGAGGTGCCCCCGCACTTCGTCGACGTGGTGAACGGCCTCGGCTCCGGAGACGCCTTCGGCGGGGCGCTCTGCCACGGCCTGCTCGAGGGCTGGGGCCTCGAGCGCATCTTCCGCTTCGCCAACGTCGCCGGCGCCATCGTGGCCGCGCGCCGCGAGTGCTCCACCGCGATGCCCGACGCCGCAGAGGTCGACGCCCTGCTCGTGCAGGAGGCCTGATCATGGCACTCGACTTCGACCGACTCCGCCACCTGCGCGCCGCAGCGCCCTCGGGAATCGCACGAGCCCTCGCCGAGCGCCGCCGCCGCGAAGTGGTCGCCGGCGACGGCAGACTCTTCATCGTGGCGGCGGATCACCCGGCGCGGGGCGCCATCGCCGTCGGCGGTGATGCCACCGCCATGGCGAACCGCTACGACCTGCTCGAGCGCATGGCGCTCGCCCTCTCGCGCCCCGGTGTCGACGGCGTCCTCGGCACTCCGGACATCATCGACGACCTCGCCGCCCTCGGGCTGCTCGACGACAAGATCGTCGTCGGCTCGATGAACCGCGGCGGGCTGCGCGGCGCCTCGTTCGAGCTCGACGACCGCTACACGGCGTACGACATCGACGCCATGGTGCGGCAGGGGCTCGACTTCGCGAAGACGCTCATCCGCGTCGACCTGGATGATGCGGGCACGGCGGCGACCCTCCAGGCGACCGCGCGCGCCGTCGACGCCGCTGCGGCGGCCGGACTCCCGATCATGCTCGAACCGTTCATGAGCCGCCGCGTCGACGGCAGGGTCGTGAACGACCTCTCCGCCGACGCGGTGATCCTCTCGACCGCCATCGCATCGGGCCTCGGCAATTCGAGCGCCTACACCTGGATGAAGCTGCCCGTGGTGCCCGAGATGGAGCGCGTCATGGAGGCGACCACCATGCCGACGCTGCTGCTCGGCGGCGACAACGGCGGCGACCCCGACGAGACGTTCGCCTCCTGGGAGCGCGCCCTCGCCCTGCCCGGCGTGCGCGGCCTCACGGTCGGCCGCACGCTGCTCTACCCGCACGACGGAGACGTGGCGGCCGCGGTCGACACCGCCGCGCGGCTCGTGCACCGCGACCTCGCCGAGACTCCCCGCGATCCGGGTTCCGATCCGCGCCGATCCGAACCCGCGCCCGTCTCCTGAACGCACGCCCCGACCCCACGCACGCCCGAACGACACGCACGCCCCGAACGACACGAAGGACGCACGCCATGAGCACCGACACCCTCCCCGTGATCCCGCACTGGATCGACGGCGCCCGCACCGCCTCCGCGAGCGGACGCACCGCGCCCGTCTACAACCCGGCCACGGGTGAGGTGCAGGCCCGCGTCGCCCTCGCCGACGATGCCGAGATCGCCGCCGCGATCGCCTCGGCGAACCGCGGGTTCGAGGCCTGGAGCGCATTCTCCATCGCGAAGCGGCAGACCGTCATCTTCGCCTTCCGCGAGCTGCTGAACGCCCGCAAGCGCGAACTCGCCGAGATCATCACGCGCGAGCACGGCAAGGTCGTCTCCGATGCGATGGGCGAGATCCTGCGCGGCCAAGAGGTCGTGGAGCTCGCCACCGGGTTCCCGCACCTCATCAAGGGCGCGTTCTCCGAGAACGCCTCCACCGGCATCGACGTCTACTCGATCAAGCAGCCGATCGGCGTCGCCGGCATCATCGCGCCCTTCAACTTCCCCGCGATGGTGCCGATGTGGTTCTTCCCCGTCGCGATCGCCGCCGGCAACGCCGTGATCGTGAAGCCCTCGGAGAAGGATCCCTCCGCCGCGCTCTGGCTCGCCGAGCTGTGGCAGGAGGCCGGCCTGCCCGACGGCGTATTCACCGTGCTGAACGGCGACAAGCTCGCCGTGGACGGCCTGCTCACCGACCCGGGCGTGCAGTCGATCTCGTTCGTCGGCTCGACCCCGATCGCGCAGTACATCTACGAGACGGCCTCGAAGCACGGCAAGCGCGTGCAGGCCCTCGGCGGAGCGAAGAACCACATGCTCGTGCTCCCCGACGCCGACCTCGACCTCGTCGCCGACCAGGCGATCAACGCCGGCTACGGCGCCGCGGGGGAGCGCTGCATGGCGATCTCCGTGGTGCTCGCCGTCGAACCCGTCGCCGACGAGCTCATCGAGAAGATCACGGAGCGCATCGCGAAGCTCACCGTGGGCAACGGGGCCTCCGCGCCCGAGCCCGACATGGGGCCGCTCATCACCGACGCGCACCGCGACAAGGTCACCGGCTACATCGACATCGCCGAGCAGGACGGCGCGACCATCGTGGTCGACGGCCGAGACTTCTCCGTCGAGGGGCACGAGCACGGCTTCTTCGTCGGCCCCACGCTGATCGACCGCATCCCCACGACGTCGCGGGCCTACACCGAGGAGATCTTCGGGCCCGTGCTCGAAGTGGTGCGCGTCGACACGTTCGAGGAGGGCGTCGCACTCATCAACTCGGGCGCCTTCGGCAACGGCACCGCGATCTTCACGAACGACGGCGGCGCCGCCCGCCGCTTCCAGCACGAGATCCAGGTCGGCATGATCGGCATCAACGTGCCCATCCCGGTGCCCGTCGCCTACCACTCCTTCGGCGGCTGGAAGGCGTCGCTCTTCGGCGACGCGAAGGCGTACGGCGTGCAGGGCTTCGAGTTCTTCACCCGCGAGAAGGCCATCACCAGCCGCTGGCTCGATCCCGCCACCCACGGCGGCATCAACCTCGGCTTCCCGCAGAACGACTGATCGCACGCACCTGAGGAGGGGCGATATGACGCACGACGCGCAGCAGACGGCACCGGCCGGCCGGTGGTTCCACCGGCGGGGCGAACTCGCCGAGGGCGGATGGGAGTCCGTCGTCGACGAGCGCATCCCGGGATGGGAGCACACCGGTGCTCGCGTCGCCCGGCTCGGCGAGGGCGACGCGATCGCGCTCGACGGCACCGGCGTCGAGCGCCTCATCGTGCCCCTCTCCGGGTCGTTCGCGGTGACGTACCGGGAGGGGGACGCCGCCGACATCGCGGTGGACCTCGCGGGTCGCGCCTCCGTCTTCGACGGCCCCACCGACGTGCTCTACCTCTCGTCGATCGCCACCGCCGAGGTGACCGCCACCGCGGCGCCGGCCGGGGAGGCCCGCTTCCTCGTCGCCACCTCGCCGGTGCCGGCGGGGGACCCCGATCTCGTGCGCCCCTCGCGCCACCTGGCGGCCGACGACGTGCCGGTCGAACTGCGCGGTGCCGGCGCGTCGAGCCGCCAGGTGCACAACTTCGGCCGCAAGGAGTCGCTCGACGCCGCCCGGTTCATCGTCGTGGAGGTCATCACCCCCGCCGAGAACTGGTCGTCGTACCCCCCGCACAAGCACGACGAGCACATCCCCGGGCACGAGTCGCAGCTCGAGGAGATCTACTACTTCGAGGTGGCGCCGACGCGAGATGCGCCCGCCGGCGTCGACCCCGAGCGCGCGTTCGGCATGTTCAGCACGTACTCCTCGCCCGCCGGGCCCATCGAGATCGACGCGCAGGTGCGCACCGGCGACATCGCGCTCGTGCCTCACGGGTACCACGGCCCTGCGGTCGCGGCCCCCGGCTACGACATGTACTACCTCAACGTGATGGCGGGGCCCGACCCCGAGCGCTCCTGGCTGATCAGCGACGACCCGGCGCACGGCTGGGTGCGCGACACCTGGGAGGATCAACAGCTCGACCCCCGGCTCCCCTTCACCCCGAAGCCGACGACCGGCGCCCCCAAGACCGGCGCCGCCGCGGTCGGCGCCCCCACGACCGAGACGGAGCAGGCACGATGACGACGCGACGCATGACGGTGAGCCAGGCGCTGATCGAGTTCCTGGCGAACCAGTGGACGGTGGATCGCGCCGCCGACGGCGCCGAGCTCCGCGAGCGCACGATCCCGGGCACCTTCGGCATCTTCGGCCACGGCAACGTGGCCGGCATCGGCCAGGCGCTCAAGCAGGTCAACGTCGAGCAGCCCGACCTCATGCCGTACTACCAGGCCCGCAACGAGCAGGCGATGGTGCACCAGTCGGTCGGGTACGCCCGCATGCACCGCCGTCGCGGCACCTACGCCTCCGCCGCATCGGTGGGGCCGGGCGCGACGAACCTGCTGACGGGCGCCGCGCTCGCCACGACCAACCGCCTCCCCGCGCTGCTGCTGCCGAGCGACACGTTCGCGACGCGCGTCGCCGACCCCGTGCTGCAGCAGCTCGAGCAGCCGCACGACATCGGGCTCACCGTGAACGACGCGTTCCGGCCGGTCTCCCGCTTCTTCGACCGCGTGCAGCGCCCGGAGCAGCTGTTCTCGATCGCGCTCGCCGCCATGCGCGTGCTCACCGATCCCGCCGAGACCGGCGCCGTCACCATCGCGCTCCCCGAGGACGTGCAGGCAGAGGCCCTCGACGTGCCCGCGGAGTTCCTGCAGCCGCGCGAGTGGCGCATCCGCCGCCCGCGCCCCGAGCGCGATGCGCTCGCCCAGGCGCTCGATGCGATCCGCAGCGCGCAGCGCCCGTTCATCGTCGCGGGCGGGGGCGTGCTGTACTCCGATGCGGAGCAGCAGCTGCGCGCCTTCGTCGAGGCCACCGGCATTCCCGTCGGATCATCGCAGGCCGGCGGGGGAGTGCTCGCCTGGGACCACCCGCAGTACCTCGGCGGGGTGGGCGCGACGGGCACGCTCGCCGCCAACCGGCTCGCCGCCGAGGCCGACGTCGTCATCGGCATCGGCACCCGCTACAGCGACTTCACGACGTCGTCGCGCACCGCCTTCCAGAACCCCGACGTGCGCTTCGTCAACATCAACGTCGCCGCGTTCGACGCGTACAAGCACGGCACCCAGATCGCGGTGATCGCCGACGCCCGCGAGACGCTGATCGAGCTGCTCGAGGCGCACCGCGCGCAGGCCGCCGGCGGCCTCGGCGTCGCCGCCGCCTACGCCGAGCGCATCGCCGCAGAGAAGGCGGAATGGGACGGCCTCGTCGACGGGGCCTTCGCCGCGTCGGGACGCGAGCTGCCCGGCCAGCCCGAGATCATCGGCGCCGTGCAGCGCGCGAGCGCGCCCGAGGATGTGATCGTGCAGGCGGCCGGATCGCTGCCCGGCGACCTCCACAAGCTCTGGCGCGTGCGCGACCCGCTCGGCTACCACGTCGAGTACGCGTACTCGTGCATGGGGTACGAGATCGCCGGCGGCATCGGCGCGAAGCGCGGGCTGGTCGCCGCGGGCGACGACCGCGACGTGATCGTCATGGTGGGCGACGGCTCGTACCTGATGCTGAACAGCGAGCTCGTGACCGCCGTGGCCGAGGGCATCAAGGTCATCGTGATCCTCATCCAGAACCACGGCTACGCCTCGATCGGCCACCTCTCGGAGACGGTCGGATCGGAGCGCTTCGGCACCTGGTACCGCGCGTACGACGAGGACGCGAAGAACTTCCAGGGCCCGCGCGTGCTCCCCGTCGACCTCGCGATGAACGCCCGCAGCTACGGCATGGACGTGATCGAGGTGGCACCGACCGCCGACGCGATCTCGGATCTCGAGGCGGCGATCTCCCGGGCGAAGGCGTCGGATCGCGCCACCTTCATCCACGTCAACAGCGACCCGCTGATCTACGCACCCGGCGGGGCCGGCTGGTGGGACGTGCCCGTGCCGCAGGTGTCGACGCTCGAGTCGACGCAGCGCGCCCGCGCCGAGTACGAGGAGCAGGTCGCCGCGCAGAAGCCGCTGCTCGGCTAGCGGCGCGACCTCCGGAACAACACCGCCGAACACGAAGGACACGATATGACTGCAGCGAACGAATCCGGACTCCGGATCGGCACCGCACCCGACTCCTGGGGCGTCTGGTTTCCCGACGACCCCGGCCAGGTGCCCTGGCAGCGCTTCCTCGACGAGGTCGTCGCCGCCGGCTACGAGTGGATCGAGCTCGGCCCGTACGGGTATCTGCCCACCGACCCGCACCAGCTCGAGGACGAGCTCGGCACCCGCGGCCTCAAGCTCACCGCGGGCACGGTGTTCACCGGCTTCCACAAGGGCGACGACGAGTGGCAGCGCGCCTGGGACCAGGCGCTGCAGGTCGCGGGCCTCGCCTCGCAGCTCGGTGCGGAGCACCTCGTCGTGATCCCCGACCTCTGGCGCAGCGACGCGACGAGCCAGATGCTCGAATCGCGCACCCTCACCGACGAGCAGTGGGCGAAGCTCGGCGCCGGCCACGACCGACTCGGCAAGGCGCTGCTCGAGGAGTTCGGCGTCAAGCAGCAGTTCCACTCGCACGCCGACAGCCACGTGGGCACCACCCGCGAGGTGCTGCGCTTCCTCGACGAGACCGACGAGCGCTACACGAACCTCTGCCTCGACACCGGGCACTTCGCCTACTACGGCGGCGACACCGTGCAGCTCATCGCGGATCGCCCCGAGCGCATCGGCTATCTGCACCTGAAGCAGGTCGACCCCTCGCTGCTCTTCGACGTGCTGAAGAACGACGTCCCGTTCGCCGACGCGGTGGCGCAGGGCATCATGATCGAACCGCCGCACGGCATCCCCGACCTCGCACCCGTGATCGAGGCCGTCGCCGAGATCGATCCCGACATCTTCGCGATCGTGGAGCAGGACATGTACGGCTGCGACGTCGACCGGCCGCTGCCCATCGCCACCCGCACCCGCGAGCACATCTTCTCCTGCACGCACCGCGCGCGTGCGTAGCGCGCACGCGCTCCGGCACGTCGAGCGCGCCCGTACCCCCTCGGCCTCGGAGCCGGATCGAAAGGAACCCACCCCATGACCGAAGATCTCCGCGTCGCCGTCGTCGGCGCCGGCAAGATGGGCGCCGACCACATCGCCCGCATCACGGATCGCATCAGCGGCGCCCGGGTCTCGGCCGTCGTCGAGCCCGACGCCGGCCGCGCCGCCGCTGCCGCGCAGGACGCACCCGGGTCGCAGCTGTTCGCGCGCCTCGAAGACGCCATCGCGGCCGACGCGCTCGACGCCGTGCTCATCGCCGTGCCCGGCCAATTCCACGCGCCCGTGCTCGCGCCCGCGCTCGCAGCGCGGCTGCCGATCCTCTGCGAGAAGCCGCTCACCCAGGACTCGGCGAGCTCATGGGAGGTGCTGCAGCTCGAGCAGCAGCTCGACCGGCCCCACATCCAGGTCGGATTCATGCGCAGATTCGACGCCGAGTACCAGGCGCTGCGCGACCTCGTCGCGTCGGGGGAGAGCGGCGAGCTGCTCATGGTGCGCGGCGTGCACCGCAACCCGTCCGTGCCCGACACCTACACCAACGACATGCTCATCACCGACTCCGTGGTGCACGAGTTCGACGTCGTGCCCTGGCTCGCGGGATCGCGCGTCGTGAGCGTCGAGGTGAAGCACCCCCGCCGCAACTCGCTCGCTCCGGAGCGCCTGCACGAGCCGATCCTCGTCATCATGGAGCTCGAGAACGGCGTGCTCGTCGACGTCGAGATGAGTGTCAGCGTGCAGTTCGGGTACCAGGTCGCCACCGAGGCGGTCTTCGAGCAGGGCGTCGCCCGCATCGGCCAGCCCGCGGGGCTGCAGCTCTGGAGCGCCGGCCGCTGCAGCACGAAGGAGCACGAGTCGTTCACGACCCGCTTCGCGGCGGCCTACGACGAGCAGATCCAGCGCTGGGTCGACGCGGTGCGCCGCGGCGATCTCGTCGACGGGCCGAACGCCTGGGACGGCTACCTCGTCGCGCTCTCCTGCGAGGCGGGCGTCGCGGCCATGCACGACGGCGGCGTCGTGCCCGTCGACGCCCCGGAGCGGCCCGCGTTCTACGCCTGAGCCCCGAGCGCTCGGGGCGCGGGGGATCCGGACCCGGGCGCTCCGGGCCCGGGCGCGTCAGCGATTCGGCGTCGGTGAGACGAAATCTCCTGAAAGGCTCTCACCGACGCCGAATCGCTCACCGAAGCCCCAAGCATCATGACCAGCAGCACCGCGAATTCTGAGGAGGCCCCCGCGTGCGCATCGCACTCGACCCCACGCCGTACAACGATTCCGTCCACCTGCTCGACTTCCCCGACCTCGTCGCGCGGCTCGGGTACGAGTACCTGCAGCTGACGCCGAACCCCGACTTCGGGCGGCACTTCCACTACCCGAAGGTCGACAGCGCGCTCATCGCGCAGCTGAAGAAGCGCGCGAAGGACGCCGGAGTGACCATCACCTCGGTGCTGCCCGTGCAGCGCTTCGGCGGGCCCGAACCGCATCAGGTCGAAGCGGCCGTCTTCAACACGACGCGCTACATCGAGATCGCCGCGGAGCTCGAGGCGCCCATCGTGAACACCGAGTTCTCGGGCCGCCCCGAGCGCGAGGAGGAGTCGGAGTACGCCTTCTACCGCGCGATGGAGCAGCTCATCCCCGTGCTCGAGCGGGAGGGCGTCGCGCTCAACTTCGACCCCCACCCCGACGACTTCGTGGAGGACGGGCTCGAGGCGTGGCGCATCATCCGCGGGCTGAACACCGACCGCGTCGGCTACGTGTACGTCGCGGCGCACACCTTCCACTCCGGCGATCGGGCGGCGAGCCTGATCCCGGAGCTCGGGGATCGCCTCGGCGCTGTCTACGCCGCCGACACGTTCGACCACACCCGGTCGCACGCGCTGCGCTACATCACCAATCCGCCGGGCAACGCGGTGCGCGTGCATCAGCACCTCGCGATCGGCGACGGCGACGTCGACTGGCAGGAGCTCTTCGGCGCCCTGCGTGCATCAGGGTATCTCGACCGCGACGACGCCCTCATCGTGTCGAACGTGTTCGCCGAGGATGAGCGGGCCGACGAGGTGTCGCGCTTCCAGCTCGCGAAACTGCGGGAGCTGGCCGGCCTGAGCTGAGGGGGTGGCGCGGGCGGGCGGGCTCCGCGGCGCTGCGCGCCGCTGCGCGCTCCCCGCCCGCGCGCCCCGGGGCTCCCCGGCTCAGAAGACGACGGCTCAGAAGACGACGGCTCAGAAGACGACGAGGTAGAGCGCGGCGAGGATCGTCACGACGAGCACCGCGCTCTCGAAGACGCGCTGCGAGATGCGCACCGCGATCCAGCGCCCGATCAGCGCGCCGACGACGACGCCCGGCACGAGCAGCAGGTCGAGCGCGAGGCTGGAGGCGTCGATGAGGCCGAGCCCGAACGAGAACGGGAGTTTCGCGAGGTTGATGAGCGCGAAGAACCAGGCCGCGGTGCCGAGGAACGCCTGCACGGGGAACTTCGCGGCGAGGAAGTACATCGACATGACGGGCCCGCCGGCGTTCGCGACCATCGTGGTGAACCCCGACAGCGAGCCGTAGACGATGCTGCCGGTGCGCCCCCCGGACCCCGCCGACGCCCCGAGCGAGAAGTAGCGGCGCCAGACGGTGACGGCGACGACGAGCAGCAGGATCGCGCCGATCACGCGGCGCACCCAGCCGTCGCTGGCGAACGCGAGGAAGGCCGCGCCCAGCGCGAGGCCCGCGACGACGGCGGGGGCGAGGCGCAGAATGGTCTGCCAGCTGGTGTGCCTGCGGTAGGCCCACACGGCGAAGACGTCGCCCACGATGAGCAGCACGAGCAGCGCGCCGGTCGACTGCTTGGCCGGGAGGATGGCGGCGAAGATCGCGATCGCGACCGTGTTGGCGCCGGGGAGCGCCGTCTTCGAGAACCCCACGATGCAGGCGGCGAGCGCGAGCAGCGGCCAGGCGAACGGGGCGAGCTCGGGCAGCGCGGACATCACCGGACCACTGTACCGCGGGAAAAAGTTTGTCCAAATGTAACGACATTGTTAGGCTCAGATGAAGCGACCGTTACTCGGCGAGTCGCGTGCACGACGAAGGAGTCACAGAATGTCAGTCGGAACCGCGGGCGAGAGTCGTACATCGCTGCCCCCGCTCGGAACCGGGCCGCATCGGCGCCGCCTCGGACTCGTGGCGCTCATCGCCACCTTCGGCGGCCTGCTCTTCGGATACGACACCGGAGTGGTCAACGGCGCCCTCAGCCCCATGTCGGAGGAGCTCGGCCTCACCCCCTTCCTCGAAGGGTGGTTCACCAGCTCGCTGGTCTTCGCGGCCGCCCTCGGCGCGATGGTCTGCGGTCGCCTCTCCGACGGCTGGGGCCGCCGGAGGACCATCATCCTGCTCGCCGTGCTCTTCTTCGCGGGCACCGCCTTCGTCGTCTTCGCGCCCGGCGGCGACACCCCCGGCACGCACACGCCGCTCGGATTCGGCACGCTCATCCTCGGCCGCGTGCTGCTCGGACTCGCCGTGGGCGGCGCCTCGACCGTCGTCCCCGTCTTCCTCGCAGAGCTCGCGCCGTACGAGATCCGCGGGTCCCTCGCGGGCCGCAACGAGCTCATGATCGTCGTCGGCCAGCTGGCCGCCTTCGTCGTCAACGCCGTCATCGGCAACGTGTGGGGCCACATCGACGGGATCTGGCGCGTGATGTTCGCGGTCTGCGCCGTACCCGCGATCGCCCTCTTCTTCGGGATGCTGCGCATGCCCGAATCGCCGCGCTGGCTCGTGGGCCGCGGCGACTACGCCGGTGCCGAGCGCGTGCTCGCCACCGTGCGCACCCCCGTGCGCGCCGCCGCCGAGATCGGCGAGCTGCGCGCGCTCGTCGACGAGGAGCGCGGCGCATCGCAGATCGGCTGGCGCGCCATCTTCGCGAACCGCAACCTCACCAAGATCATCCTCGTCGGCGTCGGGCTCGGCATCGCCCAGCAGCTCACCGGCATCAACTCGATCATGTACTTCGGCAGCCAGGTGCTCGAGCAGTCGGGCTTCTCCCAGAACGCCGCCCTCATCGCGAACGTCGCGCCCGGCGTGATCGCCGTGATCGGCGCGATCATCGCCCTCCAGATGATGGACCGCCTCGACCGCCGCAAGACCTTCATCACCGGGTTCACGCTCACGACCGTGAGCCACCTGCTCATCGGCGCCGCCTCGCTCACCCTCCCCGAGGGCAACGCCGTGCGGCCGTGGGTGATCCTCGCCCTGGTCGTCATCTTCGTCGGCTCGATGCAGACCTTCCTGAACGTCGCCGTCTGGGTCTACCTCTCGGAGATCTTCCCCCTGCACATGCGCGGCATCGGCATGGGCATCTCGGTGTTCGCCCTCTGGATCATGAACGGCGTCGTCGCACTGTTCTTCCTTCCCCTCGTCGACGGGGTCGGGATCTCGAACACATTCTTCGTCTTCGCCGCCGTGGGCGCGCTCGCGCTGCTCTTCGTGTGGAAGAGTGTGCCCGAGACGCGCGGGCGCACCCTCGAGGCCCTCGAAGAAGAAGTGACCACCGGCGCGATCTACGTGCCGCGAAGCAGGTAAGGAGCGCGCATGCGCATCGGAATCGTCGGATTCGGCGTCGGAGGACGCCTCTTCCATCTGCCCTACGTGCAGGCCGCCGCCGAATGGGAGCTCGTCGGCGTGGTCGCGCGATCCGAGTCCACGCGCGACGCGCTCGCCGCAGCCGCGCCGGGCGTGCCCGCTTTCGCATCGCTCGATGCGCTCATCGACGCGGGCGTCGACGCCGTCGTCATCACCACGCCGCCCGCAACCCGGCGCGAGCTCGTGCTGCGCGCCCTCGAACGCGGCGTGCACGTGGTCGCCGACAAGCCGTTCGCGCCCGACGCCGAGACCG
Organism: Leucobacter chromiiresistens; assembly: GCF_001477055.1. GTDB lineage: Bacteria > Actinomycetota > Actinomycetes > Actinomycetales > Microbacteriaceae > Leucobacter > Leucobacter chromiiresistens_A. The sequence continues at coordinate 3,572 of NZ_LDRK01000010.1, read as the reverse complement.
CCCGCGAGCTGATCGCAGCGGCGCACGCGGCGCAGCGCACGCTCACCGTGTTCCACAACCGACGCTGGGACACCGACCTCGTCACGCTGCAAGCGGTGCTCGCATCGGGCGAGCTCGGACCGGTGTGGCGGGCCGACTTCGCCCTCGAGCAGGACGACCGGACGGTGCTCGACCAGGGCCCCGACGAGGGGCTGCTGCGCGACCTCGGCGCGCACGTCGTCGACCAGCTCACGCAGCTCTTCGGGCCCGTGGAGCGCGTCGACGCCCATCTCGACTGGATCGGCACGGGGGAGCGTCGCGTCGACGTCGGCTTCTTCCTCGGGCTGCACCACGCATCCGGCGTCTTCAGCGCGGTGTCGTCGACGAAGGGCGCGCGGCGCGACGACCGCCGCATGATCGTCATCGGCCGCGAGGGCAACTACGAGTCGCACATGTCCGACGTGCAGGTCGAGCAGCTGCGCGCCGGGCTGACCCCCTCCGCCGACGCGGACGTCTGGGGCCTCGAGGCCGAGGAGCGGTGGGGCGTGCTGACGACCGGGGCCGGCGCGGTCCGCGTCCCCTCGCAGCGCGGCGACTACACCGAGTTCTACCGCGACCTGCACCGCGCGCTCGCCGCGGGCGAGACCCCGAACGTGACCCTCGAGCAGGCGCTCCACACCGTCGCGGTGCTCGACGCCGCGCGGGCGAGCGCGCTGACGGGCGAGCGCACGGCGGTGTGATGGGCGGCCCGCGCGGCGGCGCGAGGGGCGGCGCGCGGCGGTGTGATGGGCGCGCGGCGAGAGCGCAGTTCCGGTCGCGCCCGCTCGTGCGGACGACGTCAACTGCGCTCTCGCGGATCACGGGGCGCGCGCCACGCGATCCGCGCCCGCGCGCCACGCGCGCCGCGGCAGCCCCTCGACCTACAGGCCGGCTCGCAGCGCGGCGTCCGCCTCGAGCAGTACCTCCGACGCGACCTGCAGGCCCTCGAGCCGGCCGAGCGAGACGTCCTCGTGCTCGATGTTCACCCACATTTCTGGGTCTACCTCGTGGAGGGCGCGCAAGAACTCCGTCCAGAACGCGGTGTCGTGGCCGCGGCCGAGTGCGACGAAGTCCCAGGCCGAGTGCTCCGGCCAGGCGTTGGCCCATTCGTCTCCGCCGAGGTTGGTGCGGGGCTCGTCGGGCGCCAGACGGCGGAACGAGTTGTCGAGCACCCCGTTGAGCCGCGCCCACTCCGGGTTCACGCGCACGTCTTTCGCGGCGGCGTGGAAGACGAGCTCGCCGAGGTGCCGCACCACGGAGACCGGATCCATCTGCTGCCAGAAGAGGTGCGACGCGTCGAGTTCGACGCCGAGGTGCGTGGCCCCCGTGAGCTCGATGAGCTTGTGCACGTCGGCCGAGTTGAAGACCAGGTTCTGCGGGTGCAGTTCGAGGGCGACGCCCACCCCGTGGTCCGCCGCGAAGCGGTCGATCTCGCGCCAGAATCCGGTCGCGATATCCCACTGGTAGTCGAGCACGTCGAGCGCGGCCGAGTTCCAGGCGTTGACGACCCAGTTGACGACGGTCGACCCGGGTTCGCCGCCGGGGAGGCCCGACATCGTGACGACCCGATCCTGCCCGAGCCGCTCGGCGAGCAGGATCGACCGCCGCACGTCTCGTGCGTGCGCGTCGCCGATCACGGGGTTGGGGTGCAGCGGGTTCCCGTTGCAGTTGAGCCCCGCGATCGAGACGCCGGTGCCCGCGAAGACGCCGAGGAAGTCGTCGCGCGCCGCGTCGGAGGCGATGATCTGGTCGAGGGTCGGAATGTGCGTCGCCGGGAGGAAGCCGCCCGAGTTCAGCTCGATCCCGGCGAGGCCGAGGTCGCGCACGACCGCGATCGCTTCGGGGAGGCTGCGGTCGTGGAGGATCGCGTTGTAGACGCCGAGTTTCATGCTGGTGCTCGTTTCTTGGGTCCGGATGGGAGGCTCGGGGCGGGGCGGATCAGCCCACCGCGACCGCGGCACCGCCGGCGCGCGCCGATTCGGCGACGGCTGCGAGCACCTCCATGCTGTGCACGCCGTCGTCGAAGGTGCGGCATCGGGGCAGCGACTGCGCGGCGGGGAGGCCCGCCACCTCCTCGAGCAAGGCGCGCGCCTGGTGCACGAAGAGATCGTTCTGCCCGATGCCCACGCCCGGGGCGTCCATCGCCCATCCTCCGGCGTAGTGGGGATGCGCGGGGCCGAGCGCGACGGTGCGGAAGCCCGCCACGTCGGCGTGCTCGTCGTTCAGCATCACCTCGACCTGGGCGGGATTCGTCTGCGACCATCGCGCGGCTCCGCCCGATCCGAAGACCTCGACGGTGCACGTGTTCGGGTGACCGGTGGCGACGCGCGATACCTCGATGCTGCCCACGCAGTGCGCGAATTCGGCGTTGAACGAGGCGTAGTCGTCGTTCGTCACGGGAGCGGTCCCGTCTGTCGCGCCGCCGCGGCTGTGGCCGACGACCTGCCCGAGTGGCTTCGGGCGTTCGGTGATGGCCGTGTGGAAGCGCCCGCCCGAGACCTCGCGGGCGGGGCCGCAGAGGAACTCCGCGATGTAGCCGAGGTGGCTGCCGACGTCGCCGAGTGCTCCGGAGCCGTTCGGGCCCTGGTAGCGCCAGCTGATGGGAGCGTCGGTGCGGCTGCCGTAGTCGGTCCAGTAGCGTCCGGAGAAGTGGAGCACCTCGCCGAGCCGGCCGTCGTCGATGAGCTGCCGGATGAAGGCGATTCCCGGAGCGCGCAGGTAGCTGAAGCCGATGCGCGCGATGGTGCCGGACGCTTCGGCGCGACGCGCGGCTTCGGCCATGGACCGCGCGTTTTCGAGGGTGTCGCTGAGCGGCTTCTCGCACAGCACGTGCTTGCCCGCCGCGAGGAGCCCCTCGACGATCTCGCGGTGCAGCGAGTTGGCGACCACGACGCTCACGACGTCGATGTCGTCGGCTGCCGCGATGTCCCGCCAGTCTGCGACGTGGCGCTCGAAGCCGAATCGCTGCGCGGTCTCCGATCCGAGCGGCTCGAAGACGTCGCCGATGGCGACGAGCCGGATCGGGGGGAGCGCGGGCGCGTAGAGGGTGGAGGCCGCGCGGTATGCGGCGGCGTGGGCCTTGCCGGCCATGCCCGCGCCGATGACGGCGACGCCGATGGATGCGTTCATGAGGTTCCCTTCGAATGTGCGTGGTGAGGATCTCGCATGAGGATGCGCGTTGGAGCGCTCCAATGCGAGTCACGCTAGCCGCCGCCGGCGGGGCTGTCAATCGTTCGCGCGAAACGGGGCGCCGTTCCCGTAACCTGAAGCGGGCCCCGTGAAAGGACTGCGATGCGACGACCGACCATCTACGACGTGGCCGAGCGCGCCGGCGTCTCGAAGTCGCTCGTGTCGCTGGTGCTGCGCGGCTCGCCGAAGGTGAGTGCCGAGAAGCGGGAGGCGGTGCTCGCCGCGATCTCGGACCTCGACTACACCCCGAGCAGGCTCGCCGCCGGACTCGCCGGAACCCGCACCCGCAGCGTCGGCGTCGTGATCGACGACTTCTCGAACCTCTGGTTCGTCGAGGCGCTCGCGGGGCTGCGCGCGTCGCTCGG
>NZ_LDRK01000001.1 GCF_001477055.1 Leucobacter chromiiresistens | reverse complement strand
CGGCGCCGACGTCGCGGAGCTCGTGCACGAGCTGCTCGAGCTCGGCGCCGCCGGCCATGAGGCCCGTCAGCTCCTCGAGCGAGATCGCCGACTTCTCGTGGTACCCGATGCTCTGGCCGCGCTTGAGCAGCAGGAAGCGGTCGCCCACCGGGTAGGCGTGGTGCGGGTTGTGCGTGATGAAGATCACGCCGAGACCCCGATCCCGCGCCTGGATGATGTAGCGCAGCACCACGCCCGACTGCTTCACGCCGAGCGCCGCGGTGGGCTCGTCGAGAATGAGCACCTTCGCCCCGAAGTAGACCGCGCGGGCGATCGCGACGCACTGGCGCTCGCCTCCCGACAGGGTGCCGATCGGCTGATCCACGTCGCGCAGATCGATGCCCATGTCGAGCAGCTCCTGCTTCGCCGTCCGGCGCATGAAGTCGACGTCGAGCCGCTGGAACGGACCCCACCCCTTCGTCTGCTCGGAGCCGAGGAAGAAGTTGCGCCAGACCGGCATGAGCGGAGCGACGGCGAGATCCTGGTACACGGTCGCGATGCCCCGGTTCAGCGCCTCGCGCGGTGAGTCGAACCGCACCGGCTCGCCCTCGACGAGGTACTCGCCCGCGGTGTGCTGGTGGAGGCCGGCGATGATCTTGATGAGCGTCGACTTGCCGGCGCCGTTGTCGCCGAGCACGCACATCACCTCGCCGGCCGAGACCTTCAGGCTGACGTCGCGGAGCGCGATGATGTTGCCGTACCGCTTCTCGGCATCGCGCAGCTCGACGAGCGGCGCGGCGGCGGTCGCTGTGGCGTTCACTTCTTCCCTCCTCGCGCCGCACGGCGCTGCAGCGTGAAGTTCAGCACGGTCGCGCCGAGCAGCATGGCGCCCAGGAAGAACTTCAGCCAGTCCGGATTCCATTCGGCGTAGACGACGCCCTTGAGCGCCATGCCGTAGATCAGGGCGCCGATCGCGCCGCCGATCGCCGAGCCGTACCCGCCGGTCATGAGACAGCCGCCCACGACGGCCGCGATGATGTAGAGGAACTCGTTGCCGATGCCCTCGCCCGACTGCACCGTCTTGAATGCGAAGAGCTGGTGCATGCCGAGCAGCCAGGCGCAGAAGCTCACGCCCATGTAGAGCCCGATCTTCGTCTTCACGACGGGTACGCCCACGGCGCGAGCCGCGTCGGGGGCGCCGCCCGACGAGAAGATCCAGTTGCCGATCTTGGTGCGCTGCAGAATCCAGGTGGCGATGAGCACCAGGATGATCCAGTAGAACACCGTGATCTTGACGTTGACGCCGAAGACGGGGATGTCGGCTGCGAACACCGCCTCCGCCGAGGCGAATCCCGGCCACTGGGCGATGGACGGTGCCGCGACGCCGCCCGTGAGCGCCCGGGTGACGCCCAGGTTGAGGCCCGTCAGCATGAAGAAGGTCGCGAGCGTGATGATGAAGCTCGAGAGCTTCGTCTTCGTCAGCAGCCAGCCGTTGAGCAGTCCGATCAGGAGCGAGAAGACCAGCCCGATGGTCGCTCCGACCCAGACGTTCCCCCCGAACCAGTACATGAAGAGGGATGAGGAGAGGGCCGCCGAGATGACGCCGACGCCGGCCGACAGGTCGACCTCGCCGCCGATCATCAGCAGGGACACGCCCACCGCCATGATGCCCACCGTCGACGCGCCGTAGAGGATCGTCGCGATGGAGTTCGGCTGCGTGAACTGAGGGGCGACCACGGCGAACATGACCGCGAGCACCAGTGCGGCCGCCGTGGCGCCCGCCTCGGGCTTCGTGAAGAACCTGGTGAAGAGGTTGCCCGATGCGACGCGCTCGTCGAACTTCGGGGCTGTTGCTGTACTCATGGATTCGACCTTCCGGTACGACCCTTCCCTACTCCGCCGACTCCGCGTCACCGCCGTCGAACTGCGACGCGACGCTCTCGGCGTTGTCGGCGTTGACGACTGCGGGGCCGGTCAGCACCGCCTGGCCGCCTCCGAGTACATAGCCGCCCTCCGTGTAGAGGCGCACGGCCTCGACGGCGGAGTAGCCCTGCAGGAAGGGCTGCTGGTCGATGCCGAAGAGGATCGTGCCGTCCTTGATGGCCGCGTAGACGTCCGCATTGAGGTCGGTCGTCGCGAGGGTCGCGCTGCTGCCGGCATCGGCGATCGAGTCCATCGCGGTCATCGCGAAGGGCGCACCGAGGGTGAGCACGGCGTCGATGTCGGAGTTGGTCTGCAGCTTCGACGTGATGGTCGAAGCGACGTTGGTCATGTCGGTGCCCTGCACGTAGAGCACCTCGGAGGTGCCCTCGAAGGTGTCGGCGAGCCCTTCGCAGCGCGATTCGAGTCCGACGTGGCCCTGCTCCTGGATCACGCAGACGGCCTTCTTCAGGCCGGCGTCGTTGAACTGCTCGCCTGCGGCCTGGCCGGCGATGAACTCGTTCTGGCCGAAGTGGGCGAGCACTCCCAGATCCTTGAAGGCGTCTTCGCCCGCATTGATGCTGAACACCGGAATGCCGGCGTCGACCGCCTTCTGCACCTCGCCGGCCATTGCGTCCGACTTGGCGAGCGTCACGACGATGCCGTCGACGCCCTGATCGACCGCCTGCTGCACGAGCTGCGCCTGGCGGGCGCCATCGGGATCGGAGCTGTAGAGCAGTTCGACGTTGTTGCGCTCGGCGGCGTTCTCAGCGCCGGCTCGGATCGTGTCCCAGAACGTGTCGCCCGGTGCGGCGTGGGTGACGAGGGCGACCTTGATCTCCTCCTCATCGACGCCTCCACCGCTTCCGGCGGCTCCTCCGCCGGCGCCCGCGGGTGAGCCGCACGCGGCGAGGGCCAGTGCTCCGACACCGGCCAGGCCCGCGAGGCCGATCTTCGACCAACGCCCGAAACGAGATTTCAACATAGCTGCACTCCATCGTGTAATTGAACTAATGTCGTTACAAAGCTTGCGCTCTGGGTTCACAGTACCGTAACTTTCACGAACAAGCATCTCCTCCGATAAAGGTTGGATAACGACCACGCGGAGCCGCACGCGCAGCTCGGCCGCGCACGGGTGCGCGCCGCCGAGCGCCTCCCGGCGCCGTCGGAATCCACCGCTCGCCATCGGGGCACGTTGAGCGCGGGGTGCATCCAGTCGGCTCCGTCGGGGCCCCTTGCAGCGTACCGCTCCGAGCGATCGCAGCCCGTGCAGCGCGAACGCCTCGTCGTGCCCCATGCACGCCGAACGCACGCGGTGGACGGCGAACTCGCCCCGCAGAGCTCCCCGCCCGCCCGTCATGCCGAGGCGCGCACCACGAGTGTCGGCGGAATCAGCACCTCGCCGATCGAGCGATCCGCGTGATCCGCACCCGCTCCCGCTCCCGCTCGACCCGCAAACGCGCTCGCTCGATCCGCGCCCGCGCCCCCGGCACCCGGGCTCCCCGGCGCCGCGACACCCGGCGCCGCGAGGAGCGCCTCGGCGGCCTCCCGACCGATGCGCCGGTTGTCGGGGTCGACGGTGGTCAGGGAGATGCGCGGGATCGCGGCGAGGGTCGTGCCGTCGTACCCCACGACGCGGCACCCGCTCGGCACCGCGACGCCCTCGGCCTCGAGCGCGGTGATGACGCCCACCGCGGTCACGTCGTTGACGGCCACCACGGCCTGCGGCAGTCGATCCTCGGCGACCAGCCGCGCCACCGCGCTGCGGGCGCCCGCCTCCGAGAAATCGGCGCGCTCGACCCAGGCATGCGCGCCGAACCCCCGCCGCTCGGCCGCCGCGACGAACGCGCGCTCCCGGGCCGCCGCCACCGTGCCGCCGTCGCCGCCCACGAACGCGACGCGCTCGACGCCCTGGGCGGCGAGGTGCGCGACCACGAGATCGAGCCCTGCCGCATCATCGGTGCGCACTGCGGCGACGACGTCCTGCGTCGCATCGATCGCACTCGCCACCACCGTCGGAATCGCGGCCGTCAGCTCCGACAGCTCCGCGAACTCCGGAATCGTGCCGACCGCGATGAGCCCCGACGGGCGGAGATCGCGCAGCACGTCGATGTTGTCGCGATCCAGCACCGCGCCGCCCGCCCCGTCGTCGACCTGCGCGCTCAGAATCACGGTGCGCCGGCCCGCCGCCGCCAGACGCGCCTTCGCCGCTCCGACGATCTCTGCGAACAGCGGGTTGTGCAGGTTCGAGACGAGGATCGCGACGATGTCGCGGCGCCCCGCCGACAACGACTGCGCGACCAGATTCGGGCGATACCCGAGCTGCTCGGCCGCGTGCAGCACGCGCAGGCGACGCTCCTCGCTCACCGTGCCGCCCCCGGTGAACACGAGCGACACCAGCGACTTCGAGACCCCGGCGACCCGCGCCACATCGCGGATCGTGGGCGAGCGCACGGGCCCTCCCGGCGCTGCGCTCGTGTCGTGCGCCATCGTCTCTCCTCGCGTCCCGTTCATCATAGGTGCGGCGCCGGAGATGCGGGCCCGGCTCGCGGCGGGCCGACGGCGGCGGCGCGGCGAAGCTCGGAGCGAACCGTCAGAGCTCGACCGCGACGGTCGCGCCCGTCTCGGCGGATCGCTGCGCGGCATCGGCCAGGATCAGCGCCGCCCGGCCGTCGTCGAACGTCGGGCTCGTCGACGGTTCGCCGCGCACCAGGCGCACGAATTCGCCGAGCTCCGCGGCGTACGCCGTCGCGTAGCGCTCGAGGAAGAACTCGGGGTAGGGCGGCCGCGCCTCCACCGCGTCGCCGTTCGACAGCACGACCGTGTTCTGCTGCGGATTGCCCACCTGCAGCATGCCCGTCGCCCCGAACGCCTCCATGCGCTGGTCGTAGCCGATGGCGCTGTGGCGCGAGTTCATGATCGTGACGATCGCACCCGACTCCGCCTGGAGCGTCACGACGGCGGTGTCGAAGTCGCCGTGCTCGCGCGCGCCCGCGTCGAAGGTGCGCGTGCCGGTCGCGCTGACGGCGACGATGCGGTCGTCGCCCGTGAAGAAGCGCGCCATGTCGAAGTCGTGGATCGTCATGTCGCGGAAGATGCCGCCCGACACCCCGATGTACTCCGCCGGAGGTGCTGCCGGGTCGCGGCTGATGATGAGCAGCTGCTCGAGCGCGCCGATCTCGCCCGCGCGCACCCGGGCGCGGGCGGCGGCGTGATTCGGGTCGAAGCGCCGGTTGAACCCGAGCGCCACCGGCACGCCGCTCGCCGCGACCAGCGGGCGCAGGGCGTCGACGCGGGCGATGTCGAGGTCGATCGGCTTCTCGCAGAGCACGGGCAGGCCGGCGCGCACGGAGGCCTCGATGAGGTCGACG